>JBCAXU010000075.1:0-19735 GCA_038533895.1 Pseudomonadota bacterium
TTACGAACGGATAGTTTGACTCAGGTGGGTCAATTTTACTTCGGCGTTAGTGGGTCAGTTTTACATCGGCGATGACAGCGAAGCAACATGTCATTTTTTAATATCAACTTAACTGCTTCATCGTTGCTTTCGAATAGCTTACACAACAGTTTTTCACTGGCTATCTTGTCAAAAACCGCCTTGCATAGGATATATGTATTAACACCATTTCCGATATGAGCATAAGCAGATCCAACCTTGATCCATCCGTTATTTTTTAGCTTTTTTATTAAACCAGAGATAGCATTTCTTGAGGTTCCATACGTTGAAATCATATCAGAAAACTTCATCGTAAATGGTTCATTAGCACGGTGAAACTTCATCATAGACAAAAGCAATGTTAACTCTTCAGGCTTAAAATCCATCTAAACACCTTTTTCAAAAATAGCAAAACAACAAATAATAACAGGTTGTATATAAAGACTTAAAACATGTAGTCACACAACTTAACAAACAAGTTTTTGTGATATGAAACACTGTTTTATTGAAGTGGGTATTTTAAGATTCGACTACTTTATGATTAAGAAGCGATAAGCCATATGGTTAGCGAAAATAACCCCAAAATGAGAGATAGACTCAAATGGATAGATACTAATAACTCTACCTTGGTTGATTGGCTTGAAGGGTATTTGAAAAAAGGTAGGTGGCCAGATCCAACTGATAGTAAAAATGGAGCATTTCACCGACTAAAACATGGGCGAATATTCATTGACTCATTTATCAATGACGCTTTAACCTGGCCAGAAAATGCAGATACTAGAGAGCAATGTAGACAGATACATGCCGCATGGAAAGCCAAAGAAAAGAGGGTAAAGAATGAAAACAAGATGTTTTCGGGTACTTACACATTAACCAAATCAGCAAAAGCAGAGTTAATGGCCTTATGCAAACAACAAGGCATGTCCGGTAGCAACATCCTCAATCATTTACTTTTACGATCCAAAAGCATTCATTCGCTAGAAAACAAACTAAAGACGCTCATCAAAGCAAATGAACGCAAGAAAATTGATACCACGTTTCTTAGCAGCTTCTTCCAAGATGATTTAATGGTGAATACACAAGTAAATTTAGCTGTACAAGCTCTTAAAACTGAAAAAAATCAGCTTCAACAAAAGGTCATGGCATTGGAAACGCAGTTAACCTCATTGAAAGCTGAGCTAGAAAAGGCTGAAAGCCAGGTAACAGAAACAAACGACCATTAAGGCTCACTATATTGCTCTCTTCTGATCCAGAGGAACTACGTTAGCAATAGTCAGTTCTTGTAGCTTCTCACCCCAGGCCTGCAATACAGCCAATTGCTCATCAAAGTAACCGTGGTGGTTGTATACATTCAACATACCCGGAAGCTGGTGGCCTACCGCTTTTTCAATAGCGATAATATCAAGCCCCATTTCACTACAGCGACTGATGAAGGTACGGCGTAAATCATGAGGCGAAAAGCGCTCCACGCCTTCTGGAAGATTTCGTTTGATTAAAGCACGCACGGCGGACGCTTGCTGGACCTTATCAGCCGTAACTTGAGGCCACACCAATTTCCATTTGTGTGGTACGTTTTTACGCTGCTCTTGTAATAATTCGATGAGATAATCACTTAATGGTATTTCACGGCTGTCTTGGCTCTTGGTGTGCCGCTCCTCAGAGCTAGCTGGCAATGTCCATACATGGTTGTCAAAATCTAGCTCACTCCAACGCATCTCAAGTACAGCGCTAATACGCTGACCGCTTCCAAGCAAGAAACAAACTAAGCGGATATTGGCAGGATCTGTACGCCATGTGTCTAGGCTCGACAACAGTATCTTTAGCTCCGAAAAACTAAGATTTCGTTTGGTAACTTTCGAGCCACCGCCAACATCTTTTGCTTTCAATTGCGGCGCTGGATGGGCTGTGAGCATGTTTAACGCCAAAGCGTGATTAATGACTTGATTGATGATTTTATGGCAGACACCGATTGCGCCAGCCATACGTTTTCCTTGCTTGTCCACCTTAGCATCGAAGACTCTGTTGAGATCTGCGATGTTCAAGTCTGCTAACTTAATAGCACCGATAAATGGTTTGATATCTCTCGAGTAGACTGCTCTCGATTGCTCTCCACGCAACTGTTTAGATAAGCGCTTCTCATCGAAGCTTGCAAATGCATCATCAAACGTCTTAGCTTCATCCTGCTCACGACGTTCTCTTGCAAGCTCTTCTTTCGGATTATTGTTATTTTCCAGCCAACTACGATATCGTCCAGCTTCTATTCTTGCTTGCTCTAGAGTCATACCTGTTTCAGGCTTAGACTTAATGTATCGCCCCATTGATATTTTTTCGTGTTTCTTGCCAACTTGAAAACGAAATGTCCAGGTCATTGTGCCTGTTGGTCGTACACGAATATTAAGCCCTTCAACTTTTTTATCTGGTATTAGGTACTCTTTGACTTGTGGCTTAAGCGCTTGCAAGGTCGCATTGCTATTTATTCGCTTTGTCATGATAACCAACCTTCTCAAATTCTGGGTACGGCGTGGGGTACGGCGACAGGTGAGTTTCTATTGTATCTCCTGAAACACTATTGGACAACCTAACAGAAATAAATCACTTAATATCAATAAATTAAGATACACTCTGGGACATTAATGGACATTACTGGATTCACAACATTATTTACCCACCATATGGAAGCCGGTGTACTGCTAGAACGTAAAGGTTAATCCCGTCGAAGTAAATTACCACCTTCTAAAGAAGGTGGCTTTGTGTGAGCCCCCTAAAAGGGGGCCTTTGCTTAGTCCAGCGCTAATTGTTGCTGTTCCACGCGCTCTTTCTTCTCCTGATGCCTTACATAACGTCGAATGATTTCTTCATTAATTCCTACGCTATCGACAAAATAGCCCCTTTGCCAAAAATGGTTACCCCAAAGCTTGTTTTTCCTCAAATATGGAAATTTACTGAAAAGCTTTAAGGCTATTTTGCCTTTCAATACGCCCATCAACTTGGATATTGATAGCTTGGGTGGAACCTTTACGACTAAGTGCACGTGGTCAACTTGGACGTTCAGCTCAACAACCTCACATCCAAGTTGATTACAATAAACATTTATACATCGATAAACTTCTTTACCTACATTGTTCTTCAAGATCCTAAATCGGTATTTTGGTGTCCACACTATGTGATATTGACATCTCCAAAATACGTGGGAAGCTTGATTGTATCTACTCATGTTATTTGTCCTCTTTGACTTCGCTAAAAATCAAGGGAGCATTTAACATGGGTAGAACTGCAGGCAAAGCCCAACTGAATGATAACCACCTACTGAAGTAGGTGGTTTAGGGCTGAAAATAAAAACGAGCCGCTAGCGGCTCGTTTTTGCGTGTAGTGATGGACGCTTAAGATTGCGCTTTTTCGCTGGAAGTCAGGAATCCGAGCTTCTTTGCCACCCAAAGCAGCAAGCCTAAGGTAATGAAGATCGCTAACATGTTCGAGCCTGCCTCGGGGTATTGCGCTTTAACAAAGGCAGAGTGACCGAACGCCCCGACAAAGAAACAGGCTAACCCGACCAATGGAAGATCTTCAGACACAGGGTTAGCGAGGTACTCGCGGTACAGTGCTTGGACTGACAGCACCAGCGCTATCAATGGAAAAATAGAAAAAGAGACTTCGCTCATCGTTAGCCAAGACAGCATTGCGTCACCACACATGCCTGCCACTAGAGCAAGCACCAGTGTTTTTCGTTCTGAGCCACGATTAACTTGGTTTGTTTCGTTCGACATTAATCTACCCCACCTTTTAATCGGTTACGTTCACGTTCTTTGCGATACCAGAAAGCGCCTTTGGCTATCATTCGCAATTGCATAATTAGACGTTCCGCGAGTTCGTCGCGTTGATGTCTATCTAAATCTAATGCTTCAGCCCCTGAGCTAAAGACTAAGGTCACTGACGCTTCAGCCTGAGTAAAGGCTTCGTCACGCGTCATACCGGTACTGATTAAATACTCGGTCATCTCTGCGACAAAATGTTGGATTTCGCGCGCGACCGCATTACGAAATTCAAACGAGGTGCCAGAGCGTTCGCGCAGTAGCAAACGAAAAACGTTTGGACTGCTTTCGATAAACTCCATAAAGGTTTCAACCGAGGTGCGAATCACACTCCCCTCTTTTACGATACGTTGCCGTGCTTGGCGCATTAACTGACGCAACAATAGGCCGCCTTCATCCACCATGGTCAAACCCAGCTCGTCCATATCTTTGAAATGGCGATAAAACGAGGTCGGCGCAATGCCGGCTTCGCGCGCCACTTCTCGCAGACTTAGGTTGGAAAAGCTGCGATCGGCACTGAGTTGACTGAACGCAGCATCAATTAAAGAACGACGAGTTTTCTCTTTCTGCTGCGCCCTAATTCCCATGGATTTCATAGTTGTCATTCTGTTTTTACTGCTGATGCCGTTAATATACAACGATTGACCTAACGAGATAAGCCAAAATCGTTCGCTTTGATGACCGAGTGGCAATTAAACCGAGCTGAGATAAGAATTCAATCTTATCTCCATCAATTAGAGACATACGGCATACCCTGTAAGCAATTTCTCCTGTTGTGCGTGATCTCGCCGACTCTCTAGTATGCTTTCCATTTACGCTTGCAGTGAATCAGTTAAAATCTCGCTACAGCAATGTTAAGACTCTATAACAAGGAAAAATACGCTATGGCGGAGAACAACCACTTTGATGTAATCGTTATTGGTAGTGGCCCCGGTGGTGAAGGGGCTGCAATGGGATTAACCAAAGCAGGATTAAACGTCGCCATTGTAGAAAAAGAGAGTAGCGTTGGCGGTGGCTGTACTCACTGGGGCACAATTCCGTCCAAAGCATTGCGCCACGCGGTGAGCCGTATTATCGAGTTCAACAGCAACCCACTGTTTTGTCACAACAACACCAGCATCCACTCCACCTTTTCCAATATTCTTGGTCACGCGAAGACGGTGATCGATAAACAAACCCGACTGCGTCAAGGTTTTTATGACCGTAACCAGTGTTCATTGATTTTTGGTACTGCGCGCTTTATCGATAAATATACGATTGCGGTCATGCAAAGCGATGGTACCGAAGAAACATACAGCGCGGATCGCTTTGTGATCGCCACCGGCTCTCGTCCTTACCAGCCTGCAGACGTCGATTTTTTACATGAGCGCATCTACGATAGCGACTCGATTTTGAACCTCAAGCACGATCCGCGTCATATCATCATTTACGGTGCGGGCGTTATCGGCTGTGAGTACGCGTCTATTTTCCGCGGTTTGGGGGTGAAAACTGACCTGATCAACACTCGTGACCGCTTGTTGTCTTTCCTTGATAACGAGGTCTCTGACGCCCTGTCGTACCACTTCTGGAATAGCGGTGTGGTGATTCGCAACGATGAAACGTACGAAAGAATCGAAGGCACCGAAGATGGCGTGATTATTCATCTTCAATCGGGCAAAAAGATGCGGGCCGATTGTCTGCTCTACGCGAATGGTCGTACTGGTAACACCGACAAACTGAACTTAGCGGCGGTCGGACTTCAAGCAGACTCCCGCGGCCAGTTAAAAGTCGACGGGAATTATCAGACCGAAGTCGAACACATCTACGCTGTCGGCGATGTAATTGGCTATCCAAGCCTGGCCAGTGCCGCCTATGACCAAGGCCGCTTTGTGGCACAGGCGATCAACAAGGGTCAAGCGGATGGTAATCTTATCGAGGATATTCCCACCGGCATCTACACCATTCCTGAAATCAGCTCGGTAGGTAAAACAGAACAGGAGCTGACGGCAGCAAAAGTGCCTTACGAAGTAGGCCGTTCCTCTTTCAAACACTTAGCTCGCGCCCAGATCGCTGGGAAAGATATTGGTAGCTTGAAGATTTTGTTCCATCGCGAAACCAAAGAGATCTTAGGTATTCACTGTTTTGGTGAGCGTGCAGCCGAGATCATTCATATCGGGCAAGCGATTATGGAGCAAAAAGGCGAAGCGAATACTATTGAATACTTCGTCAACACCACCTTTAACTACCCGACCATGGCAGAGGCGTACCGCGTCGCGGCACTCAATGGTCTGAATCGATTGTTTTAATCACAACAAGCCGGACAATGTCCGGCTTTTTTATGCATGCTGTAAAAAGGTTTTCCGACGCCATTGGTACCAGAGCGCAGCGGCCAGAGTCACGCCACGCAGCGCCATAAAACTGAGCATCGCCAGCCACAAGGCATGATTCCCGAGTTCAGAATTCGCATAAAACACTAAGAAAAAGCCACTGGTTGAGACAAACATGGCGTTGCGCATCTCTCGGCCTTTAGTGGCGCCAATAAACACCCCATCCAATAGAAAACACCACATCGATACCAGCGGCATCGCCACCAGCCACGGCAGATAAACCGCCGCAATCGTTCGAACCGGTTCAATATCCGTGATCATCGCGATCAAGTACGATCCGGATAGAGCAAATCCCCCTGTCAGCACCAAGCAGATGATTAGGCTCCAAAAGGTCGTTCCCACTAACGAGCGCGAAAGCTGTCGCTTGTCTCTGGCGCCCATCGCCTTTCCAACCATGGCTTCCATCGCATAGGCGAAACCATCCATCGCGTAGGAAATCATCATCAAAAAGCTCATTAATACGGCATTGGCGGCCACAATCTCGTCACCAAAACTCGCCCCCTGAAAAGTCATAAAGGTGAACGCCGCTTGTAAACAGAGCGAGCGCAAAAAGATATCGCGATTGAGCCTGACAAAGCGGCTAAGATCTTGGCGAGTATCTTTGAGCAACTTAACCAATGACGGCAGCGCCTCTCGATGCCACCGGCGCCAAACGCACACTAGACCAAAGCTCATACCTGTGTAGTCGGCCACCACCGAGGCAAGTGCAGCGCCCTCCACTTTCCAACCCAGACCAACCACAAACAGCAGATCGAGTACAATGTTGGTCACATTGACAATAATCACCATCCACATTGGCGCTTTAGCGTTTTGCGCACCAAGCAGCCAACCGAGTAAGACAAAGTTGGCGAGAGCGGCAGGGGCGCTCCAAGCTCGGATAAAGAAATACTGCGCCGCATACTGCTTGACCTCATCACTGGCCTCGCTGAGTCCGAGCACCCAATGACCTATGGGTTGGTGCAGCACAAGAAATAGCGACGCCAAAAGCAGTGCCATTACCATGCCTTGGGTAAAAACCAGGCCAAACTGGTGCTTGTTGTTCGCGCCATGTGCCTGAGCGGTCAGCCCCGTCGTTGACATGCGTAAAAAGCCCAGTAGCCAGAAGGTGACACTAATCATTGTGCTGCCAAGAGCCACGCCGCCCAAATACCAGGCATGCTCGAGGTGACCGACCACCGCAGCATCAACCAAGCCAAGTAGTGGGACAGTAATATTGGAAAGCACCATAGGAATGGCGAGAAGCAGTACTTGTTTATGTACAGTGCGATCGGACAGAGTTTGTAGCAATGACACAGGGTGACTCGTTAAGACATAGTGTCACCAGTGTAACCGAGATTACCAGCGAAGCTGAACCACTACGGGAGTTAATCGCTGTTTATATCCGTGTAGTTTTGTCACCAAACGCTGCCATATTTTCCAGCGCCCGCAGTCACGATCGAGTGGCGAATCAGTGCGCACCCAACGCGCCCAAGGTAAACAATGGAGTATGGCCTCTCCTGGCGAACGATAGCCGTGCTGATAGTGAGACGTGCCCATCTTGCGGCCAATCTTACTGTTGCACAGGTCACCAGCCAGCACCATACACACCTGAGCACTGTCAAAATGACATCCTAACGCTTGCACAAATTTGGCCACTTGCCGCTCAGTACAATCTAATAAGGCGTGTTCACACACGATCAACACTGGTGCTTTTTCAGCGATGGGTAACTGCTCAAGCCAACTGAGGTCGTCAACGCTACCGCATAGGTGATGGTAGCGCTCACTGCGATGGAAAAGCTTTTCACGCCAGAGTAAGTGTTCGCTAACATCAAGCTCTAGCCAATGACATCGACCATTATCAACGCGATAAAAACGGGTATCTAAACCCGCGCCAACGTTGATAATCCAACCATCAGGGTTGCGCTTGATAAAGGCAGAGACGTGCTGATCGCACAGACGGGCAAGGGTGACATGCAGCAATTGCTTCTGGTCGATGTCACCCGAGAAACATTCAGGAGCAAGTTGGCAACGCTGGCAGGCTCGCGTTGCGATAGGGTCGTAAACAAGAGCGTTATCGACCAAACTTTCACGGCTACGCAACCACATAGGTTGCAACAAGCCCAGCGGGATTTGGTAACGATGTTTGTTCGCTGCGGATTTAGCGGCCATTATCATCTTCCTTCTGTATCCAGACTGAAGATGATAATGAATATCAATTACAAAATCAACAAATGAGAATAAATCTCAGATAGAATTTACATCCAGTCGGTATTACGGATGATGCCGACCGCAAGCCCTTCAATAGTGAGATGCTGACTGGTCAAATCGACCTTGATAGGAGCAAACTCTTGGTTTTCGGCATGCAACAATACCGTCGAACCTTTACGTTCTAGACGCTTAACGGTGACATCGTCATCGACGCGCGCCACCACCACTTGACCATCGCGCACATCTTGGGTTTTGTGCACCGCAAGTAAGTCGCCGTCCATGATGCCGATATCTTTCATACTCTCACCGTTAACGCGCAGCAAGAAGTCAGCTTGTGGCTTAAACATCCCAGGGTCCACTTGGTAGTGCGTCTCGACATGTTCTTGCGCAAGGATCGGTTCACCTGCCGCTACCTGACCAATCAGAGGGAGCCCCTCTTCGTCATTGGCTGCGTCTTCAAGCAGAATACGAATGCCGCGCGAAGCGCCAGGGATGATTTCAATCGCCTGTTTGCGGGCAAGCGCTTTTAAGTGTTCTTCTGCTGCGTTCGCAGAGCGAAAGCCCAGCTCGCGTGCGATTTCAGCGCGGGTGGGTGGCATACCCGTGTCATCAATTTTGCTTTTGATGAGGTCAAATACTTGTTGTTGGCGGGGCGTTAACGGCTTCATAAGTCACCTGTCTTTTTATACAGTTAACTGTGAGTATATCCAGTAATTTTAAAAATGAAAAGCCAATTGATTGTTTTTTAGTAGGTTTGACGCGCCCTTGCTCGGTTAAGAGAAAACCAGCACTTCAAGCCACACATAACCTGTGAGTAGCATACTAAGCATAACCGCCGCAGAAGCGATGTCTTTTGCCCGCTTGGCATACTCGTTGTACTCGGTTCCCATTCGGTCAACGGCCGCTTCAATCGCACTATTGACTAACTCAAGGACCAGCACCAATACCACGCTGCCAATAAGCGCAATACGCTGCCACGCTTGATCTGCCAGTAGCAATGCGAGTGGGATCATAATGCTAGCAAGTAACACTTCTTCTTTGAAAGCAGGTTCACTGTTAAACGCTGCTTTGAGTCCTTGGAGGGAGTATCTTAGTGCCTTTTTCAGGCGTTTGAGTCCATGGGTTGTTTTGGTTTGCAAGTGCGATCTCTTGTCTGTTGATAGGGCGATGCTATCGAGGTAAAGATTGACGTTTTCCTAATCAATAATAGGTAAAAGGTTCGACCAGTTTCTGGTATCCTTGCCGGCTATAAAAATCACGCTTGGGCACATCTCCACTTCTATATTAAAAGAAATGGAAATCTGCTTATGCAATTTATTTACTTTTGAGGCCAAGAACCTTATGTCTTCTGGACGAATGTTATCGCACTCTTTACTAAAACTGCCGATGTCGCTGTTAGTAAAAGGGACAACAATTCCTTCAAATCCTATTGAAGATCATAGTATTGATATAAACAAGCCGATTATTTACGCACTGCCATATCGATCAAATGTTGACTTGCTGGCGCTGCAGAAACAGGCGTTGGCACTCGGCTTACCAGACCCACTGCAAGCAGCAGAAATCAATGGTAAGTCATTTAAACGTTACGTGTTTACCTCTGCTCGCGATACTGTGATCAGCGATGACCAAGACGTCCCGAATGAATCAGTCACTCTATTCTCTGATCTGCTAGAGCTGCATAAGTTTGATTCTGAGTTGGATGTACAAGTGATTCCCACCACGGTGTTGTGGGGGCGCAAACCTGGCAAAGAGTCGCAACAAAAGCCTTACCTGCAATCGCTCAATGGCCCACAAAAAGCCAAAGCTGTGTTGCTATCAGGCCGTGATTGCTTAGTTCGAATTAGCCCAGTGGTGTCGTTGCGCTACATGGCAGACTCACACGGCACAGACACATCCATTGCCCATAAACTGGCGCGTGTTGCACGCATCCACTTTTCACGGCAAAAACTCGCAGCGTCAGGCCCGAACCTACCGAGCCGCCAAGCACTGTTTAATCGTCTAATGAAATCCAAGGCGATTGAAAAGGTGATTCGTGACGAAGCCAACTCAAAAGATGTCCCAATCGATAAGGTGCGCAAAGAAGCCCACGCGATTATGGATGAGATTGCTGCTGACTTTTCTTACTCATTGGTCAAAAGTGGCGATCGACTGTTGGGCTGGCTATGGAATCGCATCTACCAAGGCTTGAATATCAATAACGCTGCCACCGTGCGCAAACTCGCCCAAGATGGCCATGAAATTGTCTATGTGCCTTGTCACCGTAGCCATATGGACTATCTGTTACTCTCTTATGTGCTGTATCACGAAGGCATGGTTCCGCCGCACATCGCCGCGGGTATCAACCTAAACTTCTTCCCTGCTGGGCCGATTTTCCGCCGCGGCGGCGCCTTCTTTATTCGCCGCAGCTTTAAGGGTAACAAGCTCTACTCAACTATCTTCCGCGAGTATCTTGCTGAGCTGTTTGCCAAAGGCTATTCGGTTGAGTACTTCAGCGAGGGCGGTCGCTCACGCACTGGTCGCTTACTGCAAGCTAAAACCGGAATGCTTGCCATGACCATTCAAGCCATGTTGCGTGGTTTGAACCGTCCGGTCACTCTGGTTCCGGTCTACATCGGCTATGAACATGTGATGGAAGTTGGTACCTACGCTAAAGAGCTGCGCGGCAAACGCAAAGAAAAAGAGAACGCCAGCTTGGTGCTTCGTACCATTCGCAAGCTCAAGAACTTCGGTCAAGGGTATGTGAACTTCGGTGAACCGATTCCGCTCAATCAATATCTCAACGAGCAAGCCCCAGAGTGGACTAAAGATATCGATCCTATGGGTAGCAGCAAACCACAATGGCTCAACCCAGTGGTGAACTCGCTGGCCACCAAGATGATGACGCACATCAACGATGCCGCAGCAGCCAATGCCATGACATTGTGTGCGACGGCGCTATTGGCTTCGCGTCAACGTGCTTTGTCGCGCGACAGTCTAGTCAACCAGATCAATTGTTATCTGTCGATTCTCAACAATGTGCCCTATTCCGACACTTACACTGTCCCACAAGACGACGCAGAAGCACTGGTTAAGCATGCCGAGTCGCTCGATAAATTTATTATCGAAACCGATAGTATGGGCGATATTATTTCACTGGATCGCAACCAGTCGATCTTGATGACTTACTATCGCAATAACATTATTCATTTGCTGGCTATCCCTTCACTCATCGCACAGATGTTGGTTCGCCAGCAGCAGTTATCGCTACAGCAGATCCAACAAAATGTGTCGCTCATCTATCCGTTCCTGCAGCAAGAGCTGTTTTTAAGTATCGAACCAGAAAAATTGGCCGATCTCACTGAAGCCTATATTGAAGAGTTAGCACATCAGGGCTTAGTCACGATTGATGACCAGCACAACGTGGCAATGAACCAAGCCAATAATCAGGTTCTGGTTCTATTGGGCCGCACCATCACAGAAACGCTCCAACGTTATGCCATCGCGCTGAACTTATTGGTGGCAAGTCCTGATCTCGCTAAGTCTGATTTAGAGCAAAAGAGCCAAGATATCGCTCAGCGTTTGGGGCGCTTACATGGAATCAACGCACCGGAGTTCTTTGACAAAGGGGTATTCTCGGCGATGTTTACCACGCTCAAGCAACAAGCGTATCTCGACAGTGATGGCAACTGCGATAGCATCAAGAGCAAAGAGTTAGCCAAACTGCTCTACTCTATGCTTTATCCAGAAGTGCGCTTGACCATCAAAGAAAGTATCTATCAAGCTACCGAGCAGAAATAGAAACGATAAGGGCATCATGATGATGCCCTTTTTCATTTACCAAAAGGCAATAAACAGCCCGATAGTGATGACCATACCAACATAGTTGTTGTTGAGAAAAGCGCGGAAGCAGAGTTCACGATCCCGATGACGAATCAGGTGCTGCTGAAACACAAATAGCGCACCCGCAATAAGCAAACACCAGTAGTAGCTAGCACCAAGCTGGTAGTAAACGCCCACCCACATGAGCATGGCCAATGTCGTCAGTTGCAACACGCCAATCACCATCTTATCGAAGCGACCAAATAGTATCGCCGTCGACTTAATACCAATTTTCAAATCATCATCTCTGTCGACCATGGCATACTGAGTATCATAGGCGATCGTCCACAGCGCATTGATGGCAAAAATAAACCAGACCATCATAGGGATTTCGTTGGCCTCAGCAGCCCACGCCATAGGGATAGACCAACTGAACGCCAGCCCCAAAAACAACTGAGGCAAATGGGTGTATCGCTTCATAAACGGATAGATAAATGCGAGAAAGATGCCGACAAAAGAGAGTTTAATGGTCAGTGCATTCATGCTCATGACCAATAAGAATGAACTGACGGCAAGCGCGAGAAACAAACCTATCGCTTCTTTTGCACTCACCCTACCGGAAGGTAACGGACGCTGCTTGGTGCGCTTGACGTGTCCATCCACTTTGCGGTCGGCAAAGTCATTGATCACACACCCTGCCGCACGCATAAAAATTACCCCCAACACGAATACCACTAGAACGTTTACGCTTGGCATCCCTTGCGCCGAGATAATCAGTGCCCATAAGGTTGGCCAAAGTAATAACAAAGTACCGATTGGCTTGTCCATGCGCATTAACTGCCAGTAAGCAACAGCTTTATCCGCGGTCATTGCAACTCTTCTCCTTTGCATAAATCGGGGCGGTGGGCAAAAACAACTCGGCCACCAACATAGGTTTGTGATTCATCCATAAACGCGACCGGCGCGCCAGTAGGGTTCGACCATCCAGCTTAATAGTCGCAACTTGCAGCGCATCGCGTTTGACGTTGCTGGCACTAAATACGGTGAGCCCAAGTGGGATTTCACCTTGCTCTGCGAGATCAAAATGCTGTCCCTGCATTGAGGTTTCAGGGATCAGCGTTCGCCCCAATACCCAAGCTTGACCGTCCCCTTTTAAAACCACCTTGCGCAGCAAGCATTGCTCATCGGCCAACAAGCCAATCTCTTGAGCGTTGAGTTTTTCGGCTTTAACGATCTTGTTGTGCAGCAAATCGACGCTCAAGCTTTGGCAATGGGACTCCAATAAACGTGATAACGAGCCCTGTTCTAGCAACCAGTTCTTCGCAGCCGCCGTCGGAAAGTTAAAATCAGTAGGATCTTGCCATTCAACTTGACGTAAAGCAGATAAATAGAGCGCAGTTGATTGATTCATACTAGTATTCAATAAGTAGCCTTATCATCGTACAATAAAGCTTCATTCTTTGATGTTAACCACCGATAAGCGTGGATAACCCATTTTTATTACAAAAAGATGCTCTATTGTAACAAGACTCAGGCGATTCGAGTATCGTGATTGGAAGAAAGAAAAGTTATAAATATGATGAAACGTTATCTTGGCCAAATAATTATCGCTTGGGGGTTACTTGTCAGCCAGCCAGCATTGGCAGAGCAAGAAGGCACGCCGCAACTGGCTTACTTTACCCTAGAGCCCGATTTGACCACCAACTTCTATACTAAGGGAAAAAAGCTCGGCTATATTCAGGTACGAATCGATATCATGGTCGCCAGCCAAGCCGATCTTAGTGTGATTGAGCGCCACCAACCGCTAATCCGCGACGCTGTGGTTGAGCTACTGGGTAAACAAACAGAAGAGACCATCACCTCACTCGCGGGTCGAGAAGATCTGCGTAAAACTCTGGTTGAGCAGTTAAATGCCACTCTACTACCAGAAACAGGCAAAACCATTATTGCCGACTTACTGTTTACTAAATATCTATACCAATAAGAAACGGCACCAATAAAAAATGGCGCTTCGGCGCCGTTTTTTATTTAAGCTTATCTACTCGATTGGCATCCACTAGGCCCAACACCACACCCGACAGCAAGCCGACTAAGTGAGCCGTATTGGCAATCGCCATAAACGGTTGCATAAAGCCAAGTACCAGCCATACCAGCATAAAACCAATCACAGGCTTTGCTAGCGTCAATCCCAGTTGAGGCGCTTTATAACCTAACATCCAGAGATAGCCGACTAACGCGTACACGACCCCTGACAAACCGCCAAAATTGGCCCCTTCGACCCAGTATTGACCAGCGCCAGATAGCGCCGCGGAAACCGCAAATATCTGCATCAGTTTGCTCGAGCCTAACCGCTGCTCTATATCGCCACCAAGTTGCCACCACCATAACAAATTGAACGCTATATGCATCACTGAAAAGTGCAGTAGTCCGTGGCTAAACCAGCGCCATAGCTGCCATTGTTGACCGTCAATCGCGGGAAAATGCAACGCGTCAAACACGCCGCGGCCGCTTCCTAATTGCTGCAATACAAAAATCACCATGCAGGTAAACATGATGGCTAATGTCATCGGCCCCGCTTTGGCTTTGACCATAGCCAGCATACTGGGAGAGTGATATTTGAATGCGTTGCGGCGGGTTTCAGCAAGCTCCCACGAGGCCGCTTGATACTTACTGGCATTAGGGTTAGCTAGAAACTGATTGAGCTCAGCTTCCGCTTCTATTTGGTGTTCTGATTGGAGTAACCAAAGTGCAAACTGTCCCTCGCCCTCAGGCATCATCTGCACATCGATCTGCCGTGAGGCCATATAATCAATGAACGCTTGAGCCATTCTTGGATTATTGAGAGTGATCAGTCGCACCATACTACTACCCTAGATTCGATTCCGTCGGAAGCCCAGCTCTATGCCAAGCTTCAAAACCACCGTCGACACTATACACCTGCTCGAAGCCTTGGTTAACCAAATATTGAGCCGCGCCTTGGCTGCTGATGCCGTGATAACACATCACCAATACTGGCTGGTCAAACTCAACCTCGTTCATAAACGTCACCATCGTATCATTGGTCAGGTGGAAAGCATGTTGAGCATGGTTGACCGCAAAAGACTGCGGGTCACGAATATCGACCATGTGCGCCTGCCCTTGCGTTAATAATGCTTGAGCGCCTGACACATCGATATGTTTAAACTGATCCATAACCTTTCTCTTTTATCACTGAATTATCTCACGCCATTGTAACCTATCCAGTGGTCAACAAGTACTCTATGGCTGTAGGGTTATCCACCAGCGATCATAATTCAACCGTTTGTGGATAAGTTTGTGGATTACGTTGATAAGGTGTTTTGAGCAACTTGGATCCACAACATATAGTGATGATCCTTATTTAATTGTGTGTAAAGAGAAAACTATCCCCATCGACAACAGCGATGCTAACCCTTTATTCACCCCGCTTTCTGACAGATAGCCAAGAAACTTCTCACAGAGTTACCCACAGGAAGAATTAGGCAAAACGATCCCTTTATACCAAATGGGATAAATAGGTGTTCAGATAATAAAAAAGCCGAGATCTTTCGATCTCGGCTTTTTCGTCATCTGTGTTGAGCGATTTAGAATTCACCCACCGCTGCTTTAAGCTTTTTCATCGCATTCTTCTCAAGCTGTCGAATGCGTTCCGCAGACACATTGTAGGTTTCAGCCAGTTCTTGCAACGTCGCCTTACTGTCTTCTAACCAACGCGAGCGCACTATGTGCTGACTACGCTCGTCCAAGCTACTCAACGCTAAGCTGAGACGATTATTGGTGTGTGCTTCCCAGTTGGCGGCTTCGACATTGTCTGCAACGTCTGACGACTTGTCTTCCAAATACACCATAGGGGCGGTATAGGCTGACGCTGAGTCATCGTCGTCGTTTGGCATCTCGAACGCTGCATCTTGCGCGGCCAGACGAGACTCCATTTCGCGTACTTCGGCTGGCTCTACGCCAAGCTCTTTGGCCACTGTCTCGACTTCGCCATTATTAAACCAGCCAAGGCGCTTTTTCGACTTACGCAAGTTGAAAAACAGTTTGCGCTGCGCTTTGGTGGTGGCAATTTTGACGATACGCCAGTTGCGCAATACGTATTCATGGATTTCCGCTTTAATCCAATGCACAGCGAAAGAGACCAAACGTACACCCACTTCTGGATTGAAGCGCTTAACGGCTTTCATTAGGCCAATGTTGCCTTCTTGAACAAGGTCGGCCATGGGTAGGCCGTAACCAGAATAACCTCGAGCGACGTGTACCACGAAGCGCAAGTGCGAAAGGATCAGACCTTTTGCCGCCTCGATTTCACCGTCGTAATGCAGTCTCTCAGCAAGTTCACGTTCCTCTTCAGCAGTCAGCATTGGGTAGCTGTTTACTGAGCGGATATAGCTGTCTAAGCTATCTTGTGTAACAACCGCCATTGGATATGCTTGGTTAGTCATTCCGTTCCTCATCAATCTCTGATCTGGACTAAGTTTTAACCCATCAATCTTGAACCTAAAATGAACAAGATTCAAGCGGGGGAAAGCAATTATGCATAAACAAATCGTCTATACAAGTAGGAAGTATACGGTAGCGTCTACTTTTTTCAATAGTATGACAACGTCCAAGTCAAAGGGTTCCCACTACACCGGCTCTATCTCTTTTAAATGACGTTGTGCGGATACTTTTGCTGCCAAACAGCCGAGGAATGTCCCTAGCATCACTAGCAACAAAGATTCGTCCCAACTTAGCCCAACTAAGCGGAAACGACTGTCATACAACAAGGCCAACTGTTCGACGCGGCTGTTGAGTAATACGGTGATCAGCGCGGTTAAGATCCATGCACTCACAGCGCCAAGTACACCAAACCACATGCCAGAATAGAGATAGGGACGAAGAATATAGCTGTTGGTCGCACCAATCAGCTTCATGGTTTGAATCTCTTCCTTGTTGGCCAACACATTAAATCTGAGTGTGTTGCCCACAATCAAAAACACCGAGCCTAACATCAACACTGACAGCGTGATCACAATGCCACTGACCAGATTTTTAATCGCATCAAGGCGAGTCAACCAGTCTTCATCTAGACGCACATCGGTAATCTCTTCCCACTGCGCGACCCGGTCAGCCAACTGGTTGATCATGGGTTGGTCATCCTTACTTGGTGTGATCACTAATACGCCGGGCAGCGCGTAGTCATCCAGTAGACTGATCGCCTGTTCAAACCCGGAGTATTGGCTTAAGTCGTCCAAGCCTTGTTGCGGTGAGATGTATTCCACTTGAGCGACGTCGGCATCACTTTCCAGCTGATCTTTAAGCACCATCACTCGCGCTTCTGGAGTGCGCTCTTGAATATAAGCGCTGACTTGTGACGGGCTGGTCACATCGCTGGATGCTTGAGCAATGTTTTTGCCCAGCAAATACAATACCGAAGGCATGGCTAATGCCATCGAGATCACCGCCAGCGTCAGCAAGTTACCCAAGGGGCGCTGCCAAAGCTCACGCAATGATTGCTTAGCCTGTTTAAAGTGCACCTTAAAAAAGCTGTCTTTCTTGACTCGATTCTTGGCGGTCGCGGTCACTCGGCTACGAGGTTTATTGGCCATAGTCTTCCACCTCGCTCAAAAATCCTTGATTCAGTTCTAAATGTCGGTATTGCGGCCTAGTGTTGACCAAACCTATGTCGTGGGTCGCAAGTAAGATGGTGACTCCAGCACGATTGAACTCTTCAAACAATTTCAGCACGCGATTGGATAGCTCAGGGTCTAAGTTACCTGTTGGTTCATCCGCCAATAACAGCGTTGGACGATTCACCACAGCGCGCGCAATCCCGACACGTTGTTGCTCGCCCCCAGACAGTTGGCTGGGCAAACATTTGGCTTTGTCGAGCAAATCGGTTTTATCCAGCGCCGCCGATACGCGACGTTTGATTTCGTTTTCTGTTATAGACTCAATGCGCATTGGCAAGGCGACATTGTCAAACACGGTTCTATCCATCAGCAACCGGTGATCTTGAAACACAATGCCTATATTGCGGCGCAGGAAGGGAATGTCTTTATTCGGAATTCGCGTGATATCGTGACCGTTGAAACTGATCTTACCGTCGGTTGGTCGTTCAATCGCACAAATTAATTTGAGCAGAGTACTCTTACCGGCACCGGAATGGCCGCCAAGAAAAGCCATTTCACCGCGGCGCAGATGAAAATCGACTTTCTGCAGCGCTTGTCGTCCACCGCGATAAGCCTTGCTCACTTGCTGAAACTTTATCACCCGAAATCCCTCTTGCGAACTTCTATACCGTGTTAATACCGGCGCTTAGCGCGCAGCGAGGACACACCTTGCTGCGCACCCGTTGCGATTACTCGTCACGACTAAATAGCGCGTCGATAAACTCTTGTGTCTCAAATGGACGCAGGTCGTCAATACCCTCGCCCACACCAATGTAACGAATTGGGATCTGGAATTGGTCTGCGAGGGCAAAAATCACCCCGCCTTTCGCTGTACCGTCGAGCTTAGTGAGAGTAATGCCGGTCAATGGTGCAACATCACTAAACAGCTTCGCTTGGCTGATCGCATTTTGCCCGGTACCCGCATCCAAGGTCAGCATGATCTCATGCGGTGCAGACCCATCGACTTTCTGCATAACACGCACAATCTTACGCAGCTCTTCCATTAAGTTAGCTTTGTTTTGGAGGCGTCCCGCGGTATCAGCGATGACCACATCAACACCTTTGGCTTTCGCCGACTCAATGGCGTCGTAGATGACCGATGCACTGTCGGCACCCGTGTGTTGAGCAACGACAGGGACGTTGTTGCGCTCGCCCCACACTTGAAGCTGCTCAACCGCAGCGGCACGGAACGTATCGCCTGCTGCCAGCATCACTTTCTTACCCTGCGCCTGGAACTGCTTGGCGAGTTTACCAATCGTGGTGGTTTTACCGACACCATTCACACCTACCATCAAAATCACGTACGGCGTTTTCTCGGTATCGATTTGCAATGGTTTTTCGACCTGAGACAATATCTCCGTCATCTCTTCTTTCAACAGGCCGTAAAGCGCTTCACCATCTTTCAAATCTTGACGGGACGCTTTTTCGGTTAAGTTGTCGATGATTTTCAGTGTGGTATCCATACCGACATCGGCGATCAACAGTTGCTCTTCCAGCTCTTCAAACAGTTCATCATCGATCTGCTTACCTTTGAAGAGACCAAAGAAACCCGCACCGATATTGGCTTTGGTGCGAGCTAAACTGCGCTTGAGACGCGCAAAAAAACCTTCACTCGGCTTTTCTTGTTCGGCGACACGAGGGGCCGCGGCTTGTGGTGGTTCGACAGCCTCTATAGATTCAACGGCTTCTGCTTCTGCTTCTGCTTCTGCTTCTGCTTCTGCTTCTGCTTCTGCTTCTGCTTCTGCTAGTTCAGCCTTCGGCTCTACTTCCGGCTCGTCAACCGCTGGTGACGGTTCGTCGTTTGACTGTTGTTCGGTTGGTTGTTGTTCTTCGGCGGGTTGCTTAGTTGGTTCATCGTCACCAAAACCAAGCCATGAGAGTAATCCGC
>JBCAXU010000076.1:0-19609 GCA_038533895.1 Pseudomonadota bacterium
GTTCTTTTCTCTAGCAACTAGGATCTATTAACTAGGCTCTCTCCTCCCTATTCATGACTGTTAATCAACAACTCTCTTTTGGAAGGTAAACTCCATGACTACGAACCCTAAACCAGCGTATCAACGTATCCTGTTAAAACTGAGTGGTGAAGCTCTTCAAGGCGAAGATGGTTTCGGCATTGATCCTGCGGTTCTTGATCGTATGGCCCAAGAAGTAAAAGAGTTGGTTGAACTCGGCGTTCAAGTGGGTGTGGTTATCGGTGGTGGTAACTTATTCCGTGGTGCTGGCCTTGCTGAGGCAGGCATGAACCGAGTTGTAGGTGATCACATGGGTATGTTGGCCACCGTAATGAACGGTTTGGCAATGCGTGACGCACTACATCGTGCTTATGTTAACGCTCGAGTGATGTCAGCGATTCCGCTGAAAGGTGTGTGTGACGACTACAACTGGGCCGATGCGATTCGTGAGCTTCGTCAGGGTCGCGTGGTTATTTTCTCTGCTGGTACAGGCAACCCGTTCTTCACGACGGACTCTGCTGCATGTTTGCGCGGAATTGAAATCGAAGCGGATGTGGTTCTAAAAGCGACCAAAGTAGATGGTGTATTTACGGCTGACCCGGTAGCAAACCCAGACGCAGAGCTGTATGATAAGCTCACATTCAACGCAGTTCTTGAAAAAGAACTGAAAGTGATGGATTTGGCTGCATTTACCCTGGCTCGTGACCACAAAATGCCAATCCGCGTATTCAACATGAATAAACCAGGCGCACTTCGTCGCGTGGTAATGGGTGAAGCAGAAGGCACGCTAATCAGCGACGCAGAGTAATTCCAATCGCCGCAGCATAGTTGATTTATGTTGCGGTATTGCCTTTTGAAGACTCCAGGTTAGGCTTTCTTCAAGAAAGATTTACACATTAAGGTGATATTGTGATTAACGAAATCAAAAAAGACGCTCAAGAGCGCATGGACAAAAGCGTTGAAGCGCTAAAGAACAACCTTTCTAAAGTACGTACTGGTCGTGCGCACCCAAGCCTACTTTCTGGTATCAATGTAGAATACTACGGCGCACCAACCCCTCTAAACCAGGTTGCTAACGTAGTAGCAGAAGATGCTCGTACTCTAGCGATCACTGTATTTGATAAAGAACTGACGCAAAAAGTTGAAAAAGCGATCATGATGTCTGATCTGGGTCTAAACCCAATGTCTGCGGGCACCATTATTCGCGTTCCACTTCCTCCGCTAACAGAAGAGCGTCGTAAAGACCTGGTTAAGATCGTTCGTGGTGAAGCCGAAGGCGGTCGTGTTGCGATCCGTAACATTCGTCGTGATGCTAATGGTGAACTGAAAGCGCTATTGAAAGACAAAGAAATTTCTGAAGACGAAGATCGTAAAGCACAAGACGAGATTCAAAAGCTAACCGACGCAGCCGTTAAGAAAGTTGACGAAGCATTGGCAGCGAAAGAAAAAGAGTTGATGGAAGTCTGATTTATCCATAAACGTATCGCTTTAAAAGCGCTGTGCTCGCAGTACAGCGCTTTTTTATGCTACTCTCTGTCCCCTGCTGATTACCAATCAACGTTTTATGCAAAATTCACAACTCTCTCCTGAACTACTCCCGCAACACATTGCAATCATTATGGATGGCAACGGCCGTTGGGCAAAAGCCCAAGGAAAACCTCGCGTTTTTGGTCATAGAAATGGTGTTGCAGCGGTGCGCAAAGCTATCTCGACTTCGGCCAAACTGGGTGTTAAAGCGATAACACTGTTTGCGTTTAGTAGTGAAAACTGGCGTCGACCAGAAGAAGAAGTAGGGGTATTGATGGAGCTGTTCATTTCAGTGCTGTCAACTGAAGTGAAAAAACTGCATAAGAACAACTTACGCCTAAGAGTCATTGGTGAAACCTCTCGATTCAACGAACGCTTACAGAGCAAGATCGCTCAAGCAGAAGCGTTAACCGCAGCCAATGATGGCATGGTCATTAATATTGCTGCCAACTATGGCGGTAAGTGGGACATCATGCAGGCGACAAAAGCAATTTCAGCTAAGGTTGCCGCGGGTGAACTGCAGCCTGATGAGATCACTGAAGATCTGATTACTCAGCACCTAACAATGGCAGATTTACCTGACGTTGATTTGATGATTCGAACCAGCGGCGAGTGCCGCATCAGTAACTTTATGCTGTGGCAAATGGCTTACGCCGAAATGTATTTTACGCCGATCTATTGGCCAGAGTTCGATGAAAACAGCTTAATCGAAGCAGTGACTTGGTTTGTTAATCGAGAGCGACGTTTTGGTTGCACCGGTGAACAAATCAAGGCATTGATGGAAAGCGAATAAAGGACCTAAGTTTGAAACAACGAATTATAACCGCGCTTATCCTTGCCCCTTTGGTGATTGTAGGCATCTTCAAGTTATCGCTGCCGCTGTTTATTGTGGCGATTGCCGCGGTGACTATGATTGGTTTCTGGGAATGGACCCAATTTGTTAGCGCCTCATCACGTGTTCTTGCATTGCTCCCTACTTTAGCAGTGAGTACCGCAAGTCTTTGGTTCATTCCTTTTGATGTTTTTAGTTTGAATCAGGTCCAACAGCCGCACTTGGTTGTTTTAGCGATCGGATGTCTATGGTGGCTTGCGGCCAGTGGCTTAGCGATCACTTATCCTAAATCTTCCTCACTATGGCAATCGTCGAAATGGCTGCGTCATGGTTTTGGTGTACTAACGCTTCTGCCATTTTTTTGGAGTGTTATCTTGCTGCGAGCAGAAGGTATCGACAACGATGCTTATCACGGAGCGAGATTGGTGCTATACGTTTGCCTGATTGTATGGGCCGCAGACAGCGGTGCGTACTTTGCAGGTAAGAGCTTAGGTAAGCATAAAATGGCTCCCCATGTCAGCCCAAACAAAACCATAGAAGGTTTGATCGGCGGTATGATCACAGCGCTGGTCATCGGTTGGGTGACTGCGCAATGGTTTGATATTCAGTTTAGTAGTTATTGGGCAATGGTGGTGATAACCCTCGCAACAGTGGTAATTTCTGTGTTAGGTGACTTAGTTGAAAGCATGTTTAAACGAGTGGCTGGCATCAAAGATAGCAGTAACATCATTCCCGGCCATGGTGGTGTGCTAGATCGCATCGATAGCCTAACCGCGGCATTCCCTGTTTTTGCCTTCCTATACTTCATATTTTAAGGCAAGCTTGAGCTTGCCCTTACCATACTTTGGTTTCTTGCTATGCGTAAGTTAACGATTCTCGGTGCAACAGGCTCAATAGGAGCGAGCACGTTTAAGGTACTTGAACAAAACCCTGAGCAGTTTTCAGTGGTCGCCTTGGCTGCTGGGCGTAATGTCGCGAAAATGCGCGAACTGTGTGTGAAATGGCAGCCTAAGTTTGCCGTGATGGCGGATGAAGGGGCAGCTAAGCAATTGCAGTTGCAGCTTTCTGAACTCAAGGTGGTAACTCAAGTACGTTTTGGCGTTGACGCGATGTGCGACATCTCTTCGATGGATGAAGTCGATACGGTCATGGCAGCTATCGTCGGTGCGGCAGGTTTGTTGCCCACTATGGCGGCGGTTAAAGCTGGTAAACGGGTACTGCTTGCCAACAAAGAAGCCTTGGTAATGTCTGGGCAACTATTTATAGATGCTGTTGAACGCTATGGCGCTGAGCTACTGCCAGTGGATAGCGAGCACAATGCGATTTTTCAATGCTTGCCCAGTGATGTACAGACCCAATTGGGCCGATGCGATTTGGCAAGTCACGGCATTTCGCACCTGCTGCTCACAGGCTCAGGTGGTCCTTTCCGTTATAGCGATATTGAAACGCTCAGTAGCGTCACGCCAGAGCAGGCCATTGCGCATCCAAACTGGTCTATGGGGCCAAAGATCTCGGTTGACTCTGCAACCATGATGAACAAAGGGCTGGAATATATAGAGGCGAAGTGGCTGTTTAATACCCGTCGTGAACAGTTGAAAGTGCTAATCCACCCGCAATCGGTTATTCACTCCATGGTTCAGTATAAAGATGGTTCTGTACTAGCCCAAATGGGAGAGCCTGACATGGCGACACCGATTGCGCTCACTCTTTCATATCCACAGCGGGTTAAAGCGGGTGTGGCGCCGCTTGATTTCACTCAAGTGGGCGAGCTCAGTTTCTTGCAGCCAGATTACCAACGTTATCCGTGTCTGAAGCTCGCGATTGACGCGTGTTATGAAGGTCAACATGCGACCACAGCGCTCAATGCAGCCAATGAAGTGGCAGTGGAGGCATTTCTCCACCGTCGACTCCGTTTTACCGACATCGCCATGGTCAATCAAATCGTGACCGAACAGCTTTGTACTAGTCATAGCTCGTCTTTCTGTCACGACTTGGAAAGCATACTCGAGCTCGATAGAATGGCGAGAGAGTTAGCGGTCGATAGAGTAAGTGAGCGTCAGTTATGAGCGGTATTATTTGGAACTTTGTCTCATTCATCGTTGCGCTGGGCATTTTGGTTGCTGTGCATGAGTTTGGTCACTTTTGGGTTGCACGTCGCTGCGGCGTCAAAGTCGAGAAATTTTCGATTGGATTTGGTAAATCGATTTGGAGCCGAGTCGCAAAAGATGGCACTGAATACAGCCTGTCGATCATCCCACTTGGCGGTTATGTCAAAATGCTCGACTCTCGCGTCGACGAGGTCGCAGAAGAAGAACGCCGCTTTGCTTTTGATACCAAGCCGCTATGGAAGCGCACCGCCATTGTTGCTGCAGGTCCTATATTCAATTTCCTATTTGCCATTTTTGCCTACTGGCTGGTGTTCCTGATTGGTGTGCCGGCGGTTAAGCCAGTGGTTGGTCAGGTGACCCCTTATTCTATCGCAGCGGAGGCCGGTCTAGAGTCTGGCATGGAACTAAAGGCGGTTTCTGGCGTCAAAACTGCGGATTGGGAGTCGGTGAACATGGGGCTGATTTCTCATATTGGCGACAGTCAGCTTACTTTAACCGTTGCTCCAGCAGGTGAGGTTGGCGTTGAAGAAACTAAGCGACTGGATTTAACCAATTGGAACTTTGACCCAGAGAAAGAGTCTGCTATGTCAGCACTCGGGTTCATGCCTTACACGCCTGAGATAATCGCACGTATAACTAGCGTTTCGCAGCAAGGGGCCGGAGATAAGGCAGGGTTGCAAGCTGGCGATTTATTACTGGATATCGACGGGGTTGAGATAACAAACTGGCAGCAGGTGGTTGATAAGATTCAGCAAAGTCCGAACCAACCACTTGCACTTGGCGTAGACCGAAACGGTGCTAAGGTAGAGCTAACCTTGATACCGGAGAGTCGAACCTTATCCGGCGATCGCGTGGTTGGTTTTGCTGGAATCGCTCCCGAAGTCGCAGAATGGCCAGAAAATTATCGCTTCGATTTGCAATATGGTGTAATTGAATCAGTCGGTAAGGCATTTGAAAAAACCGGTCAGGTGATAAGCCTGACCATCAGCATGCTCAAGAAGCTGATTGTTGGCGATGTAGGTTTAAATAACCTCAGTGGGCCGATATCGATCGCAAAAGGCGCGGGAACAACGGCCGATTATGGCTTGGTGTACTTCTTAGGTTTTCTCGCCCTGATTAGCGTTAATTTAGGGATTATTAACCTAGTCCCCTTGCCTATGTTAGACGGTGGGCATCTTTTGTTTTTTGCCATCGAAGCCATCATCAAGCGTCCTGTACCAGAGAAGTTTCAGGAAGTGGGCTACCGTCTGGGCGGAGCAATTATCTTCTCATTAATGATTGTGGCAATTTTCAATGACTTTGCTCGCTTGTAACAGGGCATAGGTTGAAGTAAGGAATAACTAAAACACATATGGCGATGAAAAATATTCTGTTTGCATCTTTGTTGGCGACCAGTGTCAGTGCAAACGGTGCCGAGAACTTTGTAGTTCAAGACATTCAAGTAGAAGGTTTACAGCGCGTAGCATTGGGTGCAGCTTTGCTGAAAATGCCCGTTCGTATCGGTGATACTGTTGACGGCCAAGATGTGGCTGAGATTATTCGTGCGCTTTACGCCACGGGTAACTTCGAAGACATTAAGGTGTTACGCGACAACAATGTATTGATGGTGCAGGTCAAAGAGCGTCCAACTATTGCTAGCATCTCTTTTTCAGGCAATAAGGCGATCAAAGAAGAACAACTTCAACAAAACCTCGATGCCTCAGGGATTCGAGTGGGTGATGCGCTAGACAGAACGACCTTGTCGACCATTGAAAAGGGGCTTGAAGACTTCTACTACAGCGTGGGTAAATACAATGCCACGGTAAAAGCCGTTGTGACACCATTGCCGCGTAATCGAAGCGACTTGAAGTTCGTTTTTACTGAAGGCGTGTCGGCAAAAATCAAACAAATTAACTTTATTGGTAATGAACAATATTCCGATGAAGAGCTGCTAAGTCGTTTTAACCTCAACGTCGATGTGGCATGGTGGAACTTCCTTTCTGATGACAAGTATCAAAAACAGGTATTAGCCGGCGATATCGAGGCACTGAAGTCTTACTACCTTGATCGCGGTTACCTCAAGTTCCGTATCGACTCCACTCAAGTGGCCATCTCTCCAGACAAGAAAGGCGTCTACATTACTTTAGGGCTAGACGAAGGGTTACCTTACACCGTTGAAGAGGTGAGGTTCCGAGGTGAGTTACTGGGAAGAGAAAAAGACTTTCAAGATCTGGTTACCTTTATTCCAGGCGAAACCTATAACGGCTCCGCTGTTACCAGCCTAGAAGAGCGAGTTAAAAGCCTGCTTGGTGAAGCTGGCTATGCCTACCCTCAAGTCCGTACCATTCCTGAGTTCGATGATGAAAATCAATCGGTTTCGCTAGTGGTGAACGTAGAAGCGGGCAATCGTATTTATGTGCGTGATATTCGCTTTGTGGGCAACAACTCGACCAAAGACGAAGTACTGCGCCGAGAAATGCGTCAGATGGAAGGTAGTTGGTTAAACTCTAAATCTATTCAAACTGGTAAAGATCGTCTTAACCGTCTCGGCTTCTTTGAAACTGTCGATGTGCAAACGGTACGCGTACCAGGCAGTGATGATCAAGTCGATTTAGTGTACAACGTCAAAGAAGCCAACTCAGGCAGTGTAAACTTTGGCGTGGGCTATGGTACTGAGTCAGGAATTAGCTTCCAAGTTGGTTTACAACAAGACAACTTCGTTGGTAGTGGTAATCGTGTTGGGATCAGCGCGATGATGAATGACTATCAAAAGAACGTCAGCTTAGATTATCGTGATCCCTACTGGAACCTTGATGGGGTCAGTTTGGGTGGTAAGATCTTCTACAACGAGTTCGAAGCTTCTGAAGCGGGGATCGTTGACTACACCAATGAAAGTTATGGTGCGAGTTTAACCTGGGGTTTCCCATTCGATGAGTTAAACCGTTTTGAGTTTGGTTTAGGTTATACGCATAACAAGATAGGTAACGTTCCTACCTACGACCAAGCTCAGCGCTTTGCCGAAAGTATTGGCCAAGCAGATGGGGACATTTTAACTAACGACTTTGACGTCAATGTTTCATGGACGCGCAACAACCTTAACCGAGGTTACTTCCCAACAGCGGGTAACTATCAACGTGCGTTTGCCAAAGCGACCGTACCAAGTTCGGACGCGCAGTACTTTAAGGTGCAGTATGACGTCAGACAGTATGTGCCTCTGACCAAAAAACATGAATTTACCTTACTCATGCGTGGTCGATTAGGCTACGGTAATGGCTATGGCAAAACGGATGGTAACGATAACTTGTTCCCATTCTACGAAAACTACTACGCTGGTGGCTTTACCACACTGCGAGGGTTTGGTTCAAACAGTGCGGGTCCAAAGGCGGTATACACCACTAATGGCAACCCAGATACCTGTAATTCTTCTACTTGTGTTTCAGCGACCGATGACTCAGTTGGTGGTAACGCAGTGGCGCTAGCGAGTTTAGAGCTTATTGTGCCAACGCCGTTTGCCTCTGATGAGGCAAGAAGCCAAATCCGAACCAGTGTGTTCGTCGATGCCGCGAGTATATGGGATACCGAGTTTGTTTATGACGCAAGGTATGCAAGCGATCCATATTACTACGACTACTCAGATCCAATGAAGTATCGAGCATCATACGGTGCTGCTCTACAGTGGATGTCCCCGATGGGGCCACTGGTATTCTCAATTGCGAAACCAATTGAAATATATGAAGGTGATGACGAAGAATTCTTCACCTTCACCATCGGAAGAACCTTCTAAATAGAGGAAATTATAGTGAACAAAACAATTAAAGCGGCTGGTCTAGGCCTTCTAGTGATGACGTCTTCTCTTTTTGCAAATGCGGCTGAAGCGGCGCAAAAAATCGGCTATGTAAATACCGCACAAGTGTTCCAAGCACTGCCTCAACGTGAAGTGGTTCTACAACAGATGCAAGAGGAGTTCAAAGATAAAGCTGATGAACTCAAAGCGATTCAAGCTGAAGCGAAAACCAAAATCGAGAAACTAGAGCGTGATGGTGAGTTACTGGGCCAAGATGAAGTAGAAAAGCTACGTATCGAGATCGGTCAGCTTGACAGCAAATACAAGATTAAAGCGCAAGCACTAGAGAAGTCATCAGCACGCCGTGAAGCACAAGAGAAGCAAAAGCTGTTTAAAGTGATTCAAGAGGCGATTAAGAAAGTCGCTGAAGACGAAGGCTACGATATCATTGTTGATATTCAAACCATGCAATATGGTAAGCCTGAATTCAACATCTCTGAAAAAGTTATTAAGCAACTAAAATAATACAATTATGGTTACTCTTTCTTTAGCCGAATTGGCGACGCTAACCGGGGGAACGCTCTATGGTGATGACAATGCAACGGTCACCATGGTCGCACCTATGGACAAAGCACAGCAAGGTCACGTGACTTTCCTGTCGAATCCGAAATACGCAAAACACCTAGCTGAGTGCAAGGCTACCGTGGTAATGGTGAAAGAGGCGCAGCGAGAGCAAGCTTTAGGCAATGTACTCGTGGTCGATGATCCTTATGTGGCGTTTGCCAAAGTCGCGCAAGCTTTAGACACGACTCCAGCACCTGCCAGCGATATTGCGCCTTCCGCGGTGATTGCTCAAGATGCAAAGCTAGGTCGCAATGTCTCGATTGGTGCGAACGCAGTGATCGAGTCAGGTGTAGAGTTAGCTGATAACGTGGTGATTGGCGCTGGCTGTTTTGTCGGTAAGAATGCCAAACTGGGCACCAACACCAAGTTGTGGTCAAACGTGAGTATCTACCACGATGTGCGAATTGGTTCTGACTGTTTGGTGCAAGCGAATACTGTAATTGGTTCTGATGGTTTTGGTTACGCGAACGAAAAGGGCGAGTGGGTGAAGATTCCTCAGCTTGGCTCAGTTCGTATCGGTAACAGAGTCGAAATCGGCGCATGTACAACCATTGACAGAGGAGCGCTTGACGACACGGTTATCGAAGATAATGTAATCATTGATAATCAGCTACAAATCGCGCACAACGTACACATCGGATATGGTACTGCTATGGCTGGTGGTACGATTGTCGCCGGCAGCACCACCATAGGTAAATACTGCATTATTGGTGGCGGGACCGTTATTAATGGCCATATTTCAATCGCCGATGGTGTCACTATCACAGGGATGGGGATGGTTATGCGTGGTATTGAAGAGAAAGGCATGTACTCTTCAGGCATTCCTCTTCAACCAAATAAAGAGTGGCGTAAGACAGCGGCTCGCGTACACCGAATTGATGAGATGAATAAGCGCTTGAAAGCAGTTGAGAAACAGCTAGAGAGTTCATCAGACGCCTGACGACTTCCAATCAAATCGAAAGGCTCGCGTATCGCGAGCCTTTTTAATCTATAATGCCTGTCAGATACATAATTGCATTTAACATAGGAATATGACTTTGACTACTGAAAATAAAACGATGAACATCACTGAAATTCAGGAATTATTGCCTCATCGCTATCCGTTTTTGTTGATTGATCGTGTCATCGATTTTCAAGAAGAGAAATACCTAACGGCGATTAAAAACGTTTCAGTTAATGAACCTCAGTTCACCGGTCATTTCCCTCAACTTCCTGTTTTTCCTGGCGTACTTATCCTTGAAGCAATGGCTCAAGCTACTGGGCTATTGGCGTTCAAATCATTCGGAGCGCCGTCAGAGAACGAGCTTTACTATTTTGCCAGTGTCGATGGAGCGAAATTCCGTAAGCCGGTTGTTCCAGGTGACCAACTGATCATTGAAGTAGAATTCATTAAAGAGCGCCGTGGTATTGCTGCATTTAAAGGCACAGCAAAAGTAGACGGTGAAGTGGTATGTTCAGCCGAGCTTAAGTGTGCTCGTCGAGAGTTTTAATATGATTCATGAAACAGCTCAGATCCATCCTTCAGCTGTCATTGAAGGAGACGTAACCATTGCAGCGAATGTGACAGTGGGTCCTTTCACTTATATCTCTGGCACAATTGAGATTGGTGAGAGTACTGAAATCATGTCTCACGTTGTTATCAAAGGCCACACTACGATTGGTAAAGAGAACCGCATTTTTCCTCACGCGGTGATCGGTGAAGAAAACCAAGACAAGAAGTACGGTGGGGAAGCGACAACTGTGGTGATTGGTGATCGCAATGTGATTCGCGAAGCGGTTCAGATCCACCGTGGCACAACGCAAGACAAAGCCACCACTGTGATTGGCAATGACAACCTATTGTGTGTCAATGCGCATATCGCCCATGACGTCATCGTGGGTAACCACACGCATGTTGGTAACAATGCCATCCTAGGTGGTCACGTAACGGTTGAAGATTATGCGGGTGTCATGGCGCTGTCTGCCATTCATCCATTTTGTAAAGTGGGTGCGTACAGTTACATTGGTGGCTGCTCGGCGGTGGTCAAAGACGTTCCTCCGTACGTACTGGCGCAAGGTAACCACGCAACGCCATTTGGTTTGAACCTTGTCGGCTTGCAGCGAAATGGTTTCGAAAAAGCTGAACTTCGCGCATTGCGTAATGCATACAAAGAGTTTTACCGTGCTGGCAAAACTCAGGCAGAAGCGAAGCTAGCACTGGAAGAGATGGCGACAGACTGGCCGTCAATCAAACACTTCATTGAGTTTGTGGAAACCTCTGAGCGTGGCGTTATTCGCTAATTGTTCGCTCACGTGAATAACAAAAGATCGTGGCCATTTGGCTGCGATCTTTTTTGCGTTTTATAGCAATCCATCAATAGGTAATCGAACAATGGCAAAACCGCTAAGAATTGGAATTGTGGCTGGCGAGTTGTCAGGTGATACGCTCGGAGAAGGTTTTATCCGCGCAATCAAAGCACAGTACCCCGATGCTGAATTCGTAGGCATCGGTGGGCCCAAAATGCAGGCTCTTGGGTGTGAATCGCTGTTCGATATGGAAGAGCTGGCGGTGATGGGCCTGGTAGAGGTCCTTGGTCGTCTGCCGCGGCTGCTAAAAGTGAAAGCTGAGTTGGTGCGCTATTTCAAAGACAACCCACCGGATGTGTTTGTCGGTATTGATGCGCCAGATTTTAACCTACGTCTCGAGCTTGACTTAAAACAGGCTGGAATAAAAACGGTGCATTACGTGAGTCCATCGGTATGGGCGTGGCGCCCAAAACGCATCTTCAAAATTGATGCGGCAACCGATCTGGTTTTGGCTTTTCTACCGTTTGAGAAAGCGTTCTACGACAAATATAACGTCGCGTGTGAGTTTGTCGGCCATACCTTGGCGGATGCGATTCCACTGAAACCCGAACAAGCACCAGCAAGAGCAGAGCTCAACTTAGCGCCAGATAAAAAATGGCTCGCGGTTTTACCTGGAAGCAGGGGTGGGGAAGTAGGGTTAATTGCCAAGCCCTTTATCCAAACTTGCCGTCAAATCAGACAAAAATACCCAGATATCGGTTTTGTTGTTGCAGCAGTGAATGAAAAACGCCGCCAGCAATTTGAGGAGATTTGGCAGGCTGAAGCGCCAGAGCTCGATTTTGTCATTGTCCAAGATACGGCGCGCAATGTCATTACTGCCTCGGATGCCGTGTTGCTCGCGTCAGGTACGGTCGCGTTAGAGTGCATGTTACTCAAGCGTCCTATGGTGGTGGGCTACAAAGTGAACCGACTGACCGGCTGGCTAGTGCAAAAGCTGGCGATCACTAAGTACGTTTCTCTGCCCAATATCTTGGCCGACGAACTATTAGTGAAAGAGCTGTTGCTTGATGAGTGTGAACCTGAGTTCCTAGTCCCAGCTGTCGAAGAGATGTTAACCCAAGACAATCACGCTTTGATTGAGCGTTTTACCGAAATGCATCAGTTGATTCGTAAAGATGCGGATGTACAAGCTGCGCAAGCGGTTCTTAAGTTAATTGGTAAAGAGAATCATAATGACTAAGCAAGAATTAGCGCCTTTTGAGTACCCAGTTGGTTATCAATGTATTGCCGGTGTGGATGAGGTCGGTCGCGGACCTTTGGTTGGTGATGTAGTGACTGCTGCTGTAATTCTCGATCCGAACAACCCAATCGAAGGGCTTAACGACTCTAAGAAGTTGTCAGAGAAAAAGCGTCTAGCGCTGCTGCCGGAGATCAAACAAAAGGCCTTGGCATGGTCAGTTGGCCGTTGTTCGCCAGAGGAAATCGATGAGCTGAATATTTTGCAAGCGACCATGGTTGCGATGCAAAGAGCTATCGCTGAATTAGCCATTCAGCCCGATTTGGCTTTGATTGATGGCAACCGTTGTCCCAAGTTAGCTATGGATGCTCAAGCGGTTGTGAAAGGCGACCTGCGTGTTGCCGAAATTAGTGCAGCTTCGATCATCGCCAAGGTAGTACGTGATCAAGAGATGGAAGCACTCGACAAACTTCATCCTCAATTTGGTTTTGCTCAGCACAAGGGCTATCCGACCAAAGCGCACTTTGAAGCGATTGAGCAGCATGGGGTTATCGCTGAGCATCGCAAGAGTTTTAAGCCGGTAAAACGCGCGTTAGGCTTGGAATAAGGGGATGGGGGATATGCCTAGTAATTAGGGTATATCTCCATAGCCTTATCACGTAAAATACTTTCACTTTCTTTCCGATTAAGCACGATTTACGGAACTTTTCATGTCAGATCCTAAGTTTATCCACCTTCGAGTTCATAGTGACTTCTCCATGGTTGACGGCCTTTCCAAAGTGCCGCCTTTGGTTAAGAAAGTGGCTGAGTTGGGCATGCCCGCGGTAGCATTAACTGACTTTACCAACTTGTGTGGTTTGGTGAAATTTTACGGAACGGCACATAGCTGTGGTGTTAAGCCCATCATTGGTGCTGACTTTGTGATGCAATCGGCAGAGTTTGGTGACGAGTTGACCAAGTTAACCGTGCTCGCCGCTGACAACGTTGGCTATAAGAATCTGACTTTATTGATTTCCAAAGCCTACCTTAGGGGGCATATTCAGCACCAGCCGGTGATCGACAAAGAGTGGTTGGCTGAGTTATCTGAGGGCGTGATCATTCTTTCAGGAGGCAAGAGCGGCGAGATTGGACGGGCGCTGCTTAAAGGTAATCAGAAGATTGTCGATGACTGTGTGGCGTTTTATAGCACTCATTTCCAAGACCGGTTTTATCTCGAGCTCACCCGCACCGGTCGAGCTGATGAGGAAACCTACCTCCATTTTGCATTAGAACTGGCCGAGCAAGCTGAGTTACCTGTGGTTGCCACCAATGAGGTGGTAATTTTAGAAGAATCGCTGTTTGATGCTCATGAAATTCGAGTTGCGATTCATGATGGGTATACACTAGAAGATCCTCGCCGCCCTAAAAACTACAGTCCTCAGCAATATCTGCGCAGTGAAGAAGAGATGTGCGAGCTGTTCGCCGACATCCCGGAAGCATTACAAAACAGTGTAGAAATTGCTAAGCGTTGTAACGTCACGGTACGCTTGGGTGAATATTTCCTCCCCGCATTCCCTACCGAAGGAATGAAAGAGACCGAATATTTGGTCATGAAGTCCAGGGAAGGGTTAGAAGAGCGTTTAGAATTTCTGTTTCCTGATCCTAAGGTGCGCGCAGAGCGCCGACCAGAGTACGATGAGCGACTTGAGGTCGAGCTAGAAGTGATCAATAACATGGGATTCCCAGGTTACTTCTTGATCGTTATGGAGTTTATTCAGTGGTCAAAAGACAACGGTATCCCGGTTGGCCCAGGGCGAGGTTCTGGTGCTGGATCGCTAGTGGCGTACGCACTGAAAATCACAGACCTTGATCCGCTTGAATACGATTTGCTTTTCGAACGATTTCTGAACCCAGAACGTGTTTCGATGCCCGACTTTGATGTCGATTTCTGTATGGATAAACGTGACCAAGTGATTGATCACGTCGCAGATATGTATGGTCGCGATGCGGTTTCGCAAATCATCACCTTCGGTACTATGGCAGCCAAAGCGGTTATTCGCGATGTCGGGCGTGTACTAGGGCATGGTTTCGGCTTTGTCGACCGTATTTCTAAGCTGGTCCCACCCGATCCTGGAATGACGCTGGAAAAAGCGTTTAAAGCAGAACCCGCCTTGGTCGAACTGTACGAAAACGATGAAGAGATCAAAGAGCTGATTGATATGTGTCGCATCCTCGAAGGGTGTACACGTAATGCGGGTAAGCACGCGGGAGGGGTGGTGATCTCGCCAACCACCATTACCGATTTTGCGCCTATCTATGCCGATGCTGAGGGGCACTTCCCGGTTACTCAGTTTGATAAGAACGATGTAGAAACCGCCGGGTTGGTGAAGTTTGACTTCTTAGGACTTCGAACCTTAACCATCATAGATTGGGCGTTGGGATTAATTAACCCAAGGCTTGAAAAAGAAGGCAAAGAGCCGGTTCGAATTGAGTCGATTCCACTCGAGGATCAAGCTTCTTTTAATCTACTGCAAAACTCAGAAACGACCGCGGTATTCCAGCTTGAATCGCGCGGCATGAAAGAGCTGATTAAGCGCCTACAACCAGACTGTTTTGAAGACATTATCGCTTTGGTGGCGCTATTCCGCCCGGGACCATTGCAATCGGGCATGGTAGATAACTTTATCGACCGTAAGCACGGTAGAGAAGCGATCTCATATCCTGATGAAACTTGGCAGCATGAGTCGCTTAAAGAGACGCTTGAACCGACCTATGGCATTATCTTGTACCAAGAGCAGGTCATGCAAATTGCCCAGATTTTGGCTGGTTATACCTTGGGCGGCGCTGACATGCTGCGCCGTGCTATGGGTAAGAAAAAGCCAGAAGAGATGGCCAAGCAGCGCGCGGTGTTCAAAGAGGGCGCAGAAAAAAATGGCGTCGATGGCGAGCTGGCGATGAAGATCTTCGACTTGGTGGAGAAGTTTGCAGGCTATGGCTTTAACAAATCGCACTCCGCTGCGTACGCGTTGGTTTCCTACCAGACGTTGTGGCTGAAAACGCACTACCCAGCTGAGTTTATGGCTGCGGTTATGACCGCTGATATGGATAACACCGAAAAAGTGGTCGGGCTGGTGGACGAGTGTTTACGGATGAAGCTCAAAGTGCTGCCACCAGACATTAACGCGGGTCTGTATCGTTTTAACGTCAATGAAGAAGGGGCGATTGTCTACGGTATTGGCGCCATTAAAGGGGTGGGTGAAGGCCCCATTGAAGGGATACTCGAAGCGCGTAATAAGGGTGGCCACTTTAAAGACCTGTTCGATTTCTGTGCGCGTTTAGACTTGAAAAAGGTTAACAAACGGGTCATCGAAAAGTTGATTCTGGCTGGAGCTTTGGATCGCCTTGGGCCTCACCGCGCCGCAATGATGGCTTCGCTGAATGATGCGGTTAAGGCTGCCAGTCAACACCATCAAGCAGAAGCGTTTGGTCAAACCGATCTGTTTGGTGTGTTAACCGAAGCACCCGAAGAAGTTGAACATAAGTATACCAAGGTGGAACCATGGCCAGAGAAAGTATGGCTAGAGGGAGAACGTGACACACTTGGCCTTTATTTGACTGGTCACCCAATAAATGCTTACTTGAAGGAACTTGGTAAGTACACCAGTTGTCGACTAAAAGACGCCACACCGACTCGCCGCGATCAAAGTGTGACGGTGGCGGGGCTAGTTATCGCTGCTCGAGTGATGACGACCAAGCGCGGCACTCGAATTGGTATCATGACTTTAGATGACCGTAGTGGTCGTATGGAAGTGATGTTATTCTCCGATGCGCTGGATAGATACGCCGAATTGCTAGAAAAAGACAAAATTTTAGTGGTTTCAGGACAGGTCAGCTTTGATGATTTCAATGGTGGTCTTAAAATGTCGGCGCGCGAGGTTATGGATCTCGGTAGTGCGCGTGAAAAATACGCGCGTGGCTTATCCGTTTCCATCGAACAATCGCAAATTAATGACCGATTTTTTGAGCGCTTTAGTCAAATCCTAGAGCCTCATCGGGCGGGGAGCGTCCCTGTCCATGTATACTACCAACGCTCAGATGCCCGAGCGCGATTAACGTTAGGTACAGAATGGCGTGTGACGCCTAGTGACGCTTTATTAGATGATTTAAAACAACTGCTTGGGAAAGGCCAAGTAGAACTCGAATTTAACTAAGTTTGGTGGTTCGCTGCCAAATAATAAAGGATCTATAGATGAGCCTGAATTTTTTAGAATTTGAAAAACCAATCGCTGAGCTGGAAGCAAAAATTGAAGCACTACGTGATGTCTCTCGTCATGGTGGTGACTCAGGTGTTGATCTTGAGAAAGAGATCGAACAGTTAGAGAAGAAAAGTTTAGAGCTTAAAAAGAAAACTTTCAGCGATCTTGGTGCTTGGGAAACGGCCCAGCTTGCTCGTCATCCATTGCGTCCTTACACATTAGATTACATCGAACATGTTTTTACTGAGTTTGATGAGTTGGCGGGTGACCGTCACTACGCGGATGACAAAGCGATTGTTGGCGGTATGGCACGTATTGATGGCCGCCCAGTCATGGTGATTGGTCATCAAAAAGGCCGTGAAACCAAAGAAAAAGTGAAACGTAACTTCGGGATGCCAAAACCAGAAGGTTACCGTAAAGCCTTGCGTCTGATGCAAATGGCGGAGCGTTTCAACATGCCCATCATTACTTTCATCGATACGGCTGGCGCATACCCAGGTGTTGGCGCGGAAGAGCGCGGTCAGTCAGAGGCGATCGCGACTAACTTAAAAGTGATGGCTGGTCTGACGGTTCCTGTGATTTGTAACGTGGTTGGTGAAGGCGGCTCAGGTGGTGCTCTAGCTATCGGTGTTGGCGATTATGTGAATATGTTGCAGTACTCTACTTACTCGGTGATTTCACCAGAAGGTTGTGCTTCTATTCTATGGCGCGATTCAGACAAAGCACCGCAAGCGGCGGAAGCGATGGGTTTGATTGCCCCACGCCTTAAAGAGTTAGAACTGATTGACGAAATTATTGAAGAGCCACTAGGTGGCGCACATCGCGATCATCGCCAAATGGCGGCAAACATGAAAGCGACCCTAGTTCGCCAGCTTGAAGAGCTGGAAGCGTTTGATAATGACACGTTATTGGAGCGCCGTTATCAACGTTTGATGAGCTACGGATATTGCTGATAAGTCATCAATGAGTTGTGTAAAGGCTGAACTTAAGTTCAGCCTTTTTTATTGCCGATGATACACTAAGGTCAACAGACCCGAGGCTCAATGTTCAAGAGCAAAAAACACTATGAGTTTACAAGTCACTTTTAACACCGTTATCGATAAGCATTTAACCACTGAAGGACGACTGGTTCTCGGGCTCAGTGGTGGTATGGACTCACGTGTATTGCTTGAGTTGATGGTCAACTTCGCGCGAAGTCGAGTGGTGGATTGTATCGCAGTGCATGTTCACCATGGCTTAAGTGCTAATGCTGACCTGTGGGCGCAACGTTGTCGCGAGTGGTGTCAATCTCTCAATGTTCCCCTGATGATTGAACACGTGCAAGTGGATCAAGATGGACAGAGTTTAGAAGAGCGTGCTCGGCAGCTGCGTTACGCGGCATTGCGACCCCATGTTCACAACAATGACGTGTTGCTGACAGGGCATCATGCGGATGATCAGTTGGAGACATTGTTACTCGCGGTAAAACGCGGCAGTGGCCCCAAAGGGTTGTCGGCCATGGCGTTGGCGATGCCATTTGGCGGCGGACAACTGGTTCGGCCTTTGTTGTCGGTGACGCGAGACGATATCGAGCAATACGCGCAGCAGCAAAACCTCGATTGGAACGAAGATGAGAGTAATCAAGACCTACGTTTTGATCGTAACTTTCTTCGTCATCATATCGTGCCACAACTTGCTCAGCGCTGGCCGCATATCCAACAAGCTTCGTTAAGAACGGCGCAACTCTGTTACGAGCAGGAATCACTACTCGACGAGTTGTTGGCAGAGCCGTTTGCTCAGGCACTGCACCGTGATCTGAGTTTGGATATAGAGACATTAACTAAGGTCAGCGAGAAGGTGAGGATGAGGCTGCTAAGAATGTGGCTGGAGCATCTTTCTACGCGAATGCCTTCGCGTGAGCAGCTCAAGCTGATTTGGCAACAGGTTGCGCTGGCACAGGCTGATGCCAATCCGCAACTGCAACTCGAGCAGGCTCAGGTTCGCCGTTTCCAAGGGCGACTGTACCTGGTGCGCCAATGGCAATCGCTACAAACATGGCAACAGCGCTTGAAGCTTGATTCTCCTTTATTGCTGCCTGATGGGCTAGGCACGATTCATCTGCGGCCAATGACAAATGGTCAGTTGTCGCTTGCGGCGCTGAGCCAAGCCGAGCTGAGGGTGACGTTTGAGCCTCAAGGGCTATCGGCCCATCCGGCTGAGCGCGGCCATAGTCGCAAACTAAAAAAATTATTCCAAGAATATGGTATTCCAAGCTGGCTTAGACGTAGAACCCCTATAATCCTGTGCGGCGAGCAGGTGGTTGCCGTGGGTGATTTGTTTATCGATCGTCAGTTTACCGGTCAAGATTGTGAACTTGTCTGGGACAAGCTGCAACAGATTGTGTAAAACTATATAAATAAGAACGTACAACTATCATGGAATTATAAGGAAGAGCAATGAAGAAAATCGCTATTGGAATGGTAATTGGTTTGGGTTTAATCAGTGGTCAAGCATTTGCAGCGGGTGACATAGAAGCGGGTAAAGCCAAAGCCGCGGTCTGTGCCGCCTGTCATGGCGCTGATGGGATGGCGGTCATTCCAGGTTACCCACATCTTAAAGGCCAAAACGAGCAGTACTTGGTCTCTTCACTCAATGCTTATAAAGCGAAACAGCGCAATGGTGGGTTGGCTGCGGTAATGCAAGCTCAAGCAGCAATGCTCAGTGATGCCGACATTGCTAACCTAGCGGCTTACTACGCTAGCTTGAAATAAGACCCGATTAGAAATCAGCCCGAGCCGCAATGCTCGGGCTTTTTATTGCCGGATGTTCGTGGAATAATAGCAACAATAACCACAGTTTAAGGGAAGAACATGAAAAAGATCGAAGCCATTATTAAACCGTTCAAGTTAGACGATGTGCGCGAAGCCTTGGCGGAGGTGGGGATTACAGGGATGACAGTGTCTGAAGTCAAAGGATTTGGCCGCCAAAAAGGTCGACCAT
>JBCAXU010000077.1:0-19523 GCA_038533895.1 Pseudomonadota bacterium
CTGGTTAACTGCTTGCGCAGATCTGCCCAATCTGGCTCTTCAAATCGGCTGGCATGGCGAGTATCCGCCTGTGGGTAAAACAGCCTCGCCAATTGGCTGTCATCCAGATTGTCAGGCAATGGCCAGGAGAGACTTAAAGTTTTTGCCTGTTTGAGTAACGACTGGATACTGCCAACACTGATTTTTGTGCTGCGGTGTATCTGGCGGATACTCAATCCCGCCGAGAAATGCAGCCGAAGAACGTCTCTGATTTTACGCATTGTGATCCTTTTCAAACCTAACCCTCACTCGCCAACGAAAAGTAAGGTATTAAGTTATCAAATTAATAGTGATATCAATGCGTTGATGTAGATTCCGGTGTACTTGAACACCGATTCCGGAAAATGGCACAAAAGTGTACTAAATAAATCCGGAATCAGTGTTCAAATGATTCCAGAACAGGTGTTCAAGTGTTTCCGGAATAGGTGTTCAGATCCGGCCGGAATATGCAGGGACAAAGACAGCGTATAAATGTTGAGCTAAATAGGGTCTGTTGACTTTTCGAGCTGATTTTTGCAGCGCTTTGTGGGAAATTTATACAAGGCAGAGGCTTCGACGTGTAGTTGCCCTACATAAAAAGCCGATAACGCAGTAGAAATGAACCACAAAGGCTGCCCGCAGGGTTCGGCTAGAATCGTTTTATGCTTTGTTAAGAAGTATTGGCTTAGAATGACTATGCGACATACTCCTTGCCTCGCCTAAAACGATTCTATCTCGAACAAAACTTAACCACGAAAGATCAACAGACCCTAATGATACTGATTAACTCCGCCCTCAACAAAGAACACTTCACATTGACATTGAGCCGCCAAATCTTGCAATAAGCGTTGTTCAACCAATGGAATTTGCGTAGAGGCAATCACAGCACTGGCATTGCCTGAACGAATGGCTTTACTGACGATCTCAAACTCTGACTGGGTCTGAGACGCTTTCATTTGGATGATTTTAGTACAGCTAATATGACAAGCCGCAAACTGCTGATAATCAGGGCGCGGGCATTGCGCGGTAAATAGGATCCACTGCTTTTGACTCGATAGACCCGCTAAACGTCTCAGAACATCTTGGTTGATATTCATTGGCTGAGTGGGTTGGGCTAGGACATTGTATTTTGAGAAAGTACTAATGGGAGTCTGAGCCTGAATCATAATTACTGTTCCTTTGTACATGCTGTATGTGTATACAGTAGTTTGTGGGCGAAAATCATTCAAGCAGTTTTGAATGGTTTTTGTGCGAGCACACGAGGGCAGAATAGGTGGATTTAATTATAAGAAGCTGTTTAATAAGGTTTTTATTTTTGGTGTGTGTATTGGGGAGTATGATTGGAAAGATGAAACTTTGTGAGATACATCACTTGGCTTTATACAGTGTTATACAGTGTTATACAGTGTTATACAGTGGTGGCGTATAACACTGTGCAGAGTAGTGAGGGATTTGGCTATACCAAACGGGATAAATAGGTGATCAGATAATTGCGTAGGAAAAATTGTTGAGAGCAAGGCATAGATTGCAGCTAGCTAGTTGACCTACCCACAGAAGCTATAACGACGCTATCAGCGATTTTAACCAGCAAGAATGACCAGATATTTATGCTGTTTGGTATCATAGAAAGCGTTGTGGATGATCGCTAAAAATCCCGTCTAAATTTGCAAGGTGCTTAAGCGAGCGAGGATTGTTAACTGTGTAGGCCCAAACTTGATAACCCAAGCGCTTGAGTTGATCCACTTTACGCTTGCTTACCCAGCGGTAATTAACATTGCAGTGCGATGCCTCCACTTCAGCCAATAGTGCGATCACCCGCTGTGATACGCGCTCGCACAGTACAGCACGTGAATAGTCGGGGAGATATGTAAACAGTTCGCGCATCACTTCAGGGTTAAAGCTCGACAGAACGAGTTGTTGCTTTGGGTAGTTTGCTTGTTCCAGCGCCTGGGCTAATAATTGGCATACTTCATGGGGATCGTGACGGTCAACTTTGATCTCTAAATTGAGCTTGATGTTATGTTGTTTGGCGATAGCGAGTAGCTCGTTTAGGCAAAGAATTCTTTCATCGGCGAAGCGCGTACTAAACCAACTACCGAAGTCATGCTGTTTCAGCGCCTCTAGCGTCATCTCATCAATGCGCCCTCGACCAGAGCTGCATCTGTCGATGGTGTGATCGTGACAAACCACTAACTGATGGTCTCGAGTTGGTTGAATATCGACCTCCACCCACTCTAGGCCAAGGTCAATAGCGGCGAATATACTCGCCCGCGTGTTTTCTGGATATTCACCTGCAACCCCGCGATGTCCAACGATAATCATGCTTTTCTACCTTTAGGATTCTTTTGGTTAGGCCGCTGATTTTGCGATAATAATTTCGTAGCCAGCGGCCATGAGATCTGACACTATCAACTGATATCTATAATAACAATCATAGGCGTTGAATAAATTGAACAATGAACGCAAAGCCGCTTGGATTTTAGTCGCAACCACCGCGTTGGCGGGGCTGGGATGGATATTTTCAAAGCAGACAATCCAAGGCATGCCACCGTTTGGTTTTGTTGGTCTAAGGTTTCTCGTGGCTTCGCTTTGTTTGATCCCGCTTTCACTGCCACTATTCAAACAACTCAATCGCAAGTTACTCCTTCAAGCTATGGGGGGTGGCGTCATATTAGCCTTGGCACTGCTCAGTTGGGTTTACGCAATCTCTATCAGCGAAACCTTGGGAGAGGGCGCGTTTATTGTCAGTTTGTCGATGATCATTGTCCCTATCATCGCTTGGCTATTGTTTAAAGAGCGGCCTAAACGCGCATTTTGGCTCGCCATGCCTATCGCAGTTGCCGGTTTAGCCATGCTTTCCCTGACAGACGGCTGGAAAAGCTCTACCGGACAGCTATGGTTTTTGGCAAATGCTTGCCTGTTGGCACTGCATTTTAACGTCAACAGTAAACTTGCTCATAAACTGCCGGTGTTATTACTGACTTGCATACAGCTGTTTATGACAGGAGTGATCGCCTCAATCGCTTCGTTGGCTTTTGAGACCTTTCCTGATCAAATCGCCCCATCTATCTGGGGTTGGTTTGCATTAAGCGCCGTGCTGGCAACCAGTCTTAGGTATGTAATGCAGACGCTTGGTCAAAAAGGGTGTAATCCGGCCAATGCTGCTTTGATCATGCTGCTTGAACCCATATGGACAGTGGTACTGAGTGTGCTTTGGTATGGCGAGCAGCTGTCGGGCAATAAACTGCTTGGCTGCGGATTGATTTTGCTTTCCCTGATCTTGTATCGAACCGATGGGCGCTTGTTTAACGTTAAGCACTGAATCATAAGTGCTAAGCAGAGAAATCGACTATTATTTATTTCTAGGATGAAATTAAATTGGAACTAGTGACACGATTGTTAGTACAATCCGTGGTTAGATACTCAGTTTTACAGGGATGAATAATGAAGATCGGTGTAATTGGAGCAGGTTCTGTTGGTGTGGGGGTATGTAATTACCTATTGACACTCGGCAGTGTCAGCGAGTTAGTGCTGTTGGATAATAATCTACAACGCGCAGAAGGCGAGGTGTTTGACTTTAGGCATACCGCTGCGCTGACGTTTTCGAAAAACACTCATATTGTCCCAACCGACGATTACTTCTCTCTCATTGGTGCGGATATCGTTGTTATTACTGCTGGTGCCCAAATCAAACAGGGACAAACGCGCATTGATTTGGCCGAAATCAACAGCCGCATTGGTGTTGATATTGCGAAACAGGTGGAGCGTGTAGCACCCAATGCAATCTTAATCATCGTCAGTAACCCTTGTGATCTGGTGGCCCACTTTATTGCGACTAACACAAACTTTCCGCGTTCTCGAGTGATCAGCAGTGGCTGTGTTATTGATACAGCACGCTTGATGAGTATTGTTGCCAATCGAGTCAATCTGGATCCTAAAAACGTATTTGGTTATGTACTTGGCGAGCACGGTAGCCACTGTTTTACCCCGAAAAGTCTTATTTCGATAGCGGGTCAATCCGCCGATTACTACTGTGATACACACCATATTGAGCGGATTTGTGCCGACCAATTGTTGGAATCGGTGAAGCAAGCCGGGTACGAAATCTTCAAGCGCAAACAAAACACGACTCATGGCATATCTGCTAGCGTTTTCCGTATTATCCAAGCGATCATGATCAATGAACGTTCGGTGCTTCCTGTGGCTACGTTGTTGAAGGGCGAATACGGGTTAGATAATGTGGTATTGAGTCTACCCACTGTCGTGGGGAAAAATGGCGCAGAGTCGATCTTGCAGCACCCGTTTACTGGAGAAGAGGTAGCGACACTAAAAAATATTGCGACTGAGGTGAACAAAGTGGTGGAACAGGTTGCGTTGAAAACCGGTCTTGCGAGTGTCAAAGCATAATCTAATAATTAGCGACACAAGTAACATTGCGAGCGAACGCACGGCCACAGGTCGTGCGTTTTTGCTGCGGATGTCATGAATTAGAGTGTATGCTCTTTCGTAAATCGCCATTGTTGCTATGGTGTGATGTTGCAATGTTGTTAAATTGGTCGGCGTCATGAAAATCCATACCCTTGATGGTTACATTCAAACCCTCTATTTAGCGGTTTATCCTGATAAGCTGTTGTTGCTGGATGGCGCTTCACGAGCCGATATTCCAATACTGAGACACTATATTACTCATGAGCTTGGTCGCCCTTTTTCTAGTCTCAATTGTGTTGTGGTTACGCACATGCATCCAGATCATGCAGGTGCTGCACACAAGCTGCGTCAGCTTACTGGCTGCCAGTTGGTCTCTTCGCAGCGTGAGAACCCTTGGTACCATGGCGCTGATGGCGTGCTCATGCATCTGACCGATATTGCTCTAGCTCGTTGGGTGGCAAGGCGCAAAGGTAAACCCAAGCGCAACTTGTGGTATCCGCGTAAGTTAGCCCCAGATGTGACTTTACTTGATGGCGAGACCATTCCTGGATTTGCGGATTGGACGGTATTGGAAACCCCCGGTCACACCGACAGGGATTTGTCCCTTTATCACCGCGAGCAAGACTTGCTTTATGTGGCCGACCTGATGGTGCAAGTAAAGCAAAAGCTGATCGCACCTTTTCCGGTGTTTTACCCAAATCAATATCGAGCGTCTGTGCAGCGAGTATACGAGTTAGCACCAAAAGTATTATTGATTGCTCACGGCGGTGAAGTAGTTCTTTGTGCCAAGGCTTATCAACATTTGCTCGATACCGCGCCAAGAACGCCTGCCACTCACTGGCGTGCATTTAAAGTCAAACTCAAAAGCTTGTTTGGCGCAATATGGGCGTTTGGTGTCCACAAACACAATTGACTGACCTTGACTTGCCATGCTGTTGGCCGACCAATCTCTGACAAGCAATTGATTGAGTGACAGCCGCAGCAGCCAAAGTGATGCTGGTAAAAGCGAACATCAATTAGAAGTTAGGGCAATGGCCGCAAGCGATAAAAAGCGCGCAAAGCGCAGTAGAGGTGGAGTCTTCGAAACAGGCTCGGCAGTGGTTAGATTTTTACGTGACCGGCAAAGCTCAGCGCTAATTATGAGTAGATTAGAACAAAGCCAATAAAACTATTTGTTGTCCATACAGACAAATTCAGCTCGCCAAAGCAAGCGTCCGGTATCGTGCATGTTGCGTAATACTTCTTGCCCTGACATCTGAGGAAAGGCGTGCATTACAGTCACGTCTTCGCCTTGTTCCGACTTCTCATAAGCCCTGACGTGAGTAAAAGTACTGGATAAGTTGTTTGACAGCATACTCCTAGACAAGCAAATGCCAAAAACGTCGCGTTTCATTGTCGTTCCCTCTGACAGTGTATAGGCAGACTATGATTTTATTTAGTTGTGAAGCCTGCAATTGGCGTATCGTAACTCGGACTGTTTGTGCTCAATAATTATACAATTAAAATGAATGTTCAGCGTAATAAAGAAACACAAAATCCTTTGATCTAAGTCAAGGTTGGTTGGGTTAGTTAGCGTTGTTTTTGTAAATAGCTCGATAAGAGAACGTTTGCTTGCTGTGGGTTGTTGTTTTAATAACCAAAGGCAATATTTATTATTTGTGGGCTTCACACTTCACTGTGTCACTGCTCGGAGTGATGTTATCGGGATGTTATCCTCTCGCCATACATAAGGAGATGTTATGACGTGGAGCCATATCAGCTTTCGCAAAAGAATGCTGATTATTATGACCTTATCTGGGCTGATCGAACTGTTGATTTTGGTCGCGGCCGGCTTTATCTATATCAAGCATGCCCAAGAGGATGAGATGGGTCATAAAGCCTTGGGCGTCGCCTCATTTCTGGCAAAATCGCCGTATGTGATACAGATGATAGAAAATGGCGTCGACCAACAAGGCCAGCAACGTTTTCGAGACTTGACCACCTTGATTGGCGCAGCATTTATCGTTGTAGGTGACCAGCAAGGCATCCGTCTTGTGCACCCGCTTGATGAACGACTTGGCCATCCGATGAAAGGCGGCGACAACGAGCGCGCACTGGTCGATGGTGAAGCGTACATCTCATTTGCCAAAGGTTCACTGGGTTATTCCGTTCGCGGCAAATCGGCGGTATTCAATCAGCAAGGTGAGATTATTGGGGTCGTGTCGGTTGGGTATTTGATTGACCGCTTACAAGACAGAATCGAGCCTTTTCTTATTTATCTATTATTGATGGCACTGCTTGTGGTCATCGCCAACGCGGTGATTTCTAGCTATGCGTCACGTCGTTTTCAGCGTGCTATTTTGGGCTTTGAGCCAGAGCAAATAGGGCGGTTGTACGTTGAGTTAGATGTCACCTTAGAAACCCTGAAAGAGGGGATCTTAACTATTGACGATCAAGGCAGGTTACGCTCTCTGAATAAAAGCGCATGCAGAATTTTAGGTTTAGTGAAAGAGCAGTGTATCGATAAACCGCTGAGCGAAGTTCTCCCAGACAGTGATTTGCATACCGTATTACAAACTGCTCGAACTGACCATGACATAAACTTATATCTCAACGAAAAACGCTTGATCGCCAATCGCAGCCCTATCATTGTCGAGGGTAAAGTGGTGGGCGCAGTGTCGAGTTTTCGCTTAAGGGACGATTTAACAGAGCTTAATGAGCAACTAGCAAAAACCAAAGAGTATGCAGAAATGCTGCGATCTCAAACCCATGAGCATCGCAATAAGCTCAACACCATAAGCGGTATGGTACAAATGGGTGAGTTAGAGGCGGTGCAACATTTGATAGGCCAAGAGACAGCCCACTATCAAGCCTTAATTGAGTTTCTTCGCGAGACCATCAAAGAACCTTTGATCGCGGGCATGCTGCTCGGAAAAACAGAGCGAGCTCGTGAGCTGGGGATTGAGTTGGTGGTAGAGCAAGGATCGCGTTTGCTACCTTTGCCAAAACAGATCAACCCAGAAGACTTGGTGACCATTTTGGGTAACTTGATCGACAACGCCTTTGATGCAGTGCGTGATGCTATTACTCAAAATCGCATGATTGCTCCTGAAAGACGTGTTGTTGAAGTGTCGATCAGTGATTTTGGCAACGAGATCATTCTAGAGGTGAGCGATCAAGGCTGTGGACTGCCGGAAGAACTGAGCGTTGAGGCGTTAGTTCGGCGTGGTGTTTCAAGTAAAGGCTCGACCACACGTGGGGTCGGGCTGTATCTGACCAATGAGTTAGCACTTCGCTACCATGGAGAACTCGAAATGGTCAACAATAAACCTTATGGAGCGAGGATGACAGTGTATTTACCAAAGGAAGAGCAAGCATGAACCAGCGAACTCGTGTGATGATCATTGAGGACGATTTGGCCATTGCGCAACTTCACCAGCGCTATCTAGACCAAATTGGCGGCTTTGAGGTTATTGGCATTGCCACCAGCAAGTTAGAAGCTGAAATGCAGTTAGATGTGTTTGAACCAGATTTGCTGTTATTGGATGTGTATCTTCCCGACGGTACCGGATTGGAGTTACTCAATGCTCTGCGAGCGAAGAGCTTAAGTTGTGACGTTATCTTAATCACAGCGGCACGTGATGTTGATACTCTACAACAAGCGATGCGCGGTGGGGTGGTCGACTATTTGCTAAAACCTGTGGTTTTCCCTCGCTTAGAAGCCGCGCTCAAAAAGTACAGTGCGCAAAAGCAGCAACTGGGGCAAACTCTCGATTTAGACCAATCGTTGGTCGATAAAATGCTCAGAAGCCACGATGGCTCAGAGAGCGCCAAAAACCGGTTACCAAAAGGCATTGATGGCGTCACACTTGAAAAAATTCGGGCGCTGTTTGTCGAAAATGAGAACTTAACTGCTGACGAAGCTGGAGAGAAAATTGGTGCCAGCCGAACCACAGCAAGGCGCTACTTAGAGCACTTGATCAGTAGTGGTGAGCTAGAAGCGGATCTCAACTACGGAAGTGTAGGGCGCCCGGAGCGAACTTACCGAAAATCAGTTTAGAGACAACTCGTTAGTCGATGAAACTGGACGTTTGCGTAAAGCTCTCCTACATTATTAACTAATTAGTCACTAATGTTGGGCGCTGCAAAAGGTGTGTTAACAGGCAGACATCCATAATGAGTTTAAGGGCGGCGAATGAAGTGTTGGGCTTTGATGTTTTTGTTTGCGACGGTCAATAGCTTTGTTTCGGTCAATAGCTTTGCGAAAGAGTCATTGACACTAACGCTCGCTTCTCAAGTCGACAACGGACATCAATTTTTCCACGAATTGATATACCAAGCGCTTACACGTGATGGGCACGAAGTGAAAATCATTGTGCCCAGCGACCATATTCCCCAAAAGCGGGTGGTCAGGATGGTTGAAGCGGATATGCTGAGCCTAACCTGGCTGTTAGCGACCCCAGAGCGAGACGCCCACTTTACTTCTGTTGATGTCCCTCTGACCAATGGGCTGATTGGCAAGCGGTTGCTGCTAATCCCTCCTGGATTGCAACAAAAGTTCGATAAGATTAATACACTGGAAGAGTTAAGAGCTTCTAAGCTGGTGGCGGGGCTAGGAATTAGCTGGTTTGATGTGGATGTGTGGCAGTTTAACTCACTGCCTGTCTATCAAGCTGACGGTGAATGGCGTTCTCTCTACTGGAAGTTGACTCACACAGGACCTATCAACTATTTTCCTCGTGGGCTGAACGAAATCGGCTTAGAAGCGGCGCAAAACCCTCATTTATCGATAGAAAAACACTTAATGCTCGTGTACAACCGTGACCTAAAATTCTACCTCTCGCCTCAGACGGCAAAATATCAACCACAACTAGAGCAAGCGTTACTTCGGGCCAAACAAGATGGACTCATCGATGAACTGGTGGATAAGTATTGGGGAGAGAGCTTCAAACTGCTGCAACCTGAACTACGCACAGTTATCACTCTCGACTTACCCCCTTCAGTCTCTCAAAAACATTAACGCAAACTTGCCGTCTAGGTATAAACTCGAATAATTAACCTATGTGATTCATTTAAGGGCAGTTTTATCCTAATGGAAAGTGTATTTATTGTTGTCGCGATTCTCGTCATTTTTTTTGTCATTGTGCAAAAGCGCTTTCTGAAACAAGATGAGTTGAAAGACAACCACTACAAGCGCAAAGGGCCATTGCTGAACGCTCATGAGTCTGCATTTTACAACGCATTGATTACCGCAGTTGGTCAGCATGGCGTGGTTATGAGTAAAGTGAATATGTCGAATGTGCTTGCGCCCGTTGCGACGGATAAGAAGCAGTGGTTTGTCGCCAATAGCCGAATTGCCAAGAGCTATTTCGATTTTGTCGTTTGTGATCCGCGAAGCTTAGAGGTGCGAGTCGCGATTGAGCTGGACAATGGCAAAGAGTTGGACAAAGGCAAAATCGAGCGTCAGAAGCTACTAATGCATGTGTGCAAATCGGCTGGCATTCCTCTTATCGGCACTAACATTAAACACAGCTATCAAGTAGGCCGCTTACGCCGCTTATTGGCGGCTCATATTGATTTAATTGAACCAGACAAAGAAGTGCGTTTTTGTAAACGATGTGGCAGCCCAATGACGATAAAAACAGCATCTCAGGGAGAGCATAAAGGGAGACGTTTCTTTACTTGCAGCCGCCAACCTCACTGTACTTACACCGAAAACTACAACGTTGTTTTTGAAGATGAAGAGTAGCTAGGAGATACTAACCGATGAAGGGCTGCATACCATAACTTGGTTGCGGCCATTTTGTTTGGCGCGATAGAGCTCTTTATCCGCTTCTTTTAGCACTGACTCTAAGTTGGCATAGTGATCACATTGGTAGACGCCAATGCTGGTGGTCAAAGAGATAGGCTCGTCACTGTCATTGAAGTTATTGTGTTCTATCGCGTAGCGAATCTGTTCAGCTTTTTCTTTTGCTCGCTCAACCGTACAGTTATGCAGTGCGACACAAAACTCCTCGCCGCCGATGCGATACACTAAATGCTCATCGCTGAGCGCATCAATTAACGCTGCCGCTTGAACCAGCACTTTATCACCAACATCATGACCGTGTTGATCATTCACCGCTTTGAAGTAATCAAGGTCAAGGACCAACAAAGAGAGCGGCAGCTTACTGCTTTCAGCGCGATAGCTTTCAAAATTGTGCATCAAGGCGTGACGGTTATACACCCCGGTTAACGCATCTCGAGATGCCAACTGACCAAGCGAAGACTCAGAGATACGACGTTTGACTTCGATAACGTGCGCGGTAATCCAAACGGCGACAAAGGTCAGAGTAAAGTTGGTTACCAAAGGCGAGTAGTGAAAAAGCTCAGTCGCTGAGACTTTGTTGGTGATGATCACCACTTGTAGGCAAAAACCAAACAAGGTGGCAAGAAATCCAAAACGACGTCCCAACAAGAGATAAAAGACCACAGGAAACAGGCAAGTCCAGATCATCCCCCCAAATTCGATAGGAAGAATCGCTGTGATAAGACAGGTAGCGGTGATCAAACTGTAAACATAGAGAGTAACGGTGAGTTTAGGTGTGCTGCCTCGAAAAGCAGTGTGAGCAATATATGCAGAGAACAAACCGAACAGGGCGATAAGAAAATTAATGTTGTCGAGTTGGTTAAACACGAGATTGTAAAGAGTTAACGCAACTGACAGGCAACCTAAAAGCGCGCTCAGCCAAAAAAGTACGGCCCGGCGTAACTGACGTGAAGGATTGAATATGTCGAGCTCCATCCGTGTCGCCTTTATTAGATTAAAGCATATATGTGTAAACTTGAATATTGGTTCATATTATGCTTTTTCTAGACGGAATCAAGGAGATAATTGAATCAACCTCACATATTTATGAGCAAAATAACTGAAAGTGAGCTTCGTTTCGTGCTGTGTGTCGGTTATGTTGATGAAAGTATGAGCAAATGTGTATTAAAAACAAGAATTTGTTACTGAATCAACCTTCAACTTTTGTCTGTCTTAACTCAAGTAGCATCGACACGATTATTCGTTGCCAACATTGCCCTCACTGAAATCGATCGCCGTTAACGAGAAATTAGCCTAACGAGCAGATTGATTATTCTCAGCGAAATCAAAAGATCATTGATAGAATGGCGAACGTTCACCATCTACTATGAGTCCAGCATGGAAAAAGTTGCCATTTTTGTCGATGTGCAAAACATCTACTACACCACACGAGATAAATACCAAGCGAATTTTGACTACAACCAATTTTGGTATGTGGCCACAACAGGAGTCGAGGTGGTTGAGGCTAGCGCCTATGCGATAGCGTCGCAAGATGCGAAACAGCGACAGTTCCACCACATTCTTCGAGGTATCGGCTTTAACGTTAAGCTCAAACCCTTTATTCAGAGACAAGATGGCAGTGCAAAAGGGGATTGGGATGTGGGTATCACATTGGATGTTTTTGAAGCTGCGTCTGCGGTCGACCGTGTGATATTGCTTTCAGGTGATGGAGACTTTGAGTTGTTGGTACAGAGAATTCAACAACGCTTTGCAACTAAGGTAGACGTTTACGCGGTACCGGGTCTTACCGCGCAAACGCTCATTGATGTTTGTGACCGTTTTGTGCCGATTGACGACGCCCTACTGCTCAGACGGTAGCGAAGACGCTTGCTGCTCAGTCTGCTGTTCACCCGTCTGCTCAGCAGTCGATTCTTGTTCCATTTTGGCGCGCTCAGCTTTAGAGATGTAACGTGGTTTGCTGCTTTTATGCAGTTTGGCATTCTTCTTCTTGAGTTTAGCTTTTAAGATGCTGTTGATCTTTTTCTTGCGGTTCATGGTGAAGTCCTAAACAAATTGAGCGCGGATAGTAGCAGATACTTAGCGTGTCATACCAATACCATCGGATTTTTATAGAAACAGGAGGTTGGAGTTTAGTGGTGACTAAACTGTCGCTGAATAGGCCAGTCTACCCCTTTAGGGTAGTTTGATTCTGTAATTGATTTACATCATGTATTAATTTTCTTTCACAAATGACAATGCGCTCAGATAAAGAACCTAACCCTTAGGAAGTATTATGAGCAAGTTGAAGCTGGTCGTTATCGGTAACGGTATGGTAGGACACCGTTACATCGAAGACCTGGTTGAAAAGACAGACTCCTCTCAATATGAAATCACGGTGTTTTGTGAAGAACCACGCGTAGCGTATGACCGTGTTCACCTCTCTTCTTACTTTTCTCACCACACGGCAGATGAACTCTCACTTGTCAAAGAAGGTTTCTATAACAAACATAATGTGAATGTTTTAATCGGGGAGCGTGCGATAAATGTCAACCGAGAAAAACAGATTGTTCACTCCAGCACTGGTCGAGAAATTCATTACGATAAACTGATCATGGCGACTGGTTCATACCCATTTGTACCACCTATCAATGGTCGTGAAAGCAAAGATTGTTTTGTTTACCGCACTATCGAAGATTTAAAAGCGATAGAAACCTGCGCGAAAAAAAGCAGCATTGGAGTGGTAATTGGCGGCGGTCTTTTGGGTCTTGAAGCTGCAGGAGCGTTAAAAGCTTTAGGTGTGGAAACCCATGTGGTTGAGTTTGCCCCAAAACTCATGGCTGAACAGCTTGACCTAGCTGGCGGCAATCAACTACGCAAAAAAATTGAAAGTATGGGCGTTAATGTTCATACCAGCAAAAACACGCTGGAGATTGCTCCTGAAGGGAAAAACGCTCGAAATGTGATGCGTTTTGCTGATGGCACCGAGTTAGAAACTGACTTTATTGTATTTTCCGCTGGTATCCGCCCACAAGATAAACTTGCCCGCGAGATGAAGCTAGAGATCGCCCCTCGAGGAGGGATTGCGATAAATGACTTCTGTCAGACATCAGATGAAAACATCTATGCCATCGGCGAATGTGCCTCTTGGAATGAACATTTCTATGGCCTAGTCGCCCCTGGCTACAAGATGGCTACGGTTGCCGTTGATCATCTGGTCGGTAATGAGAGCCGTTTTGAAGGTGCGGATATGTCTGCCAAACTCAAACTGCTGGGCGTTAAGGTAGGGTCTATCGGTGATGCTAATGGTCGAACTCCGGGTTGCAAAAGCTATGTTTATCAAAACGAAGATCTGGAAGTCTACAAACGCCTTATTGTCTCTCAAGATAATAAGAAGCTGCTGGGTGCAGTGATGGTCGGAGACACCTCTGACTATGGTGATTTACTTCAACTAATGTTGAACGAAATCGACTTACCAGAGCACCCTGATGCCTTAATTCTTCCTGCGCATGCTGGGGGAGAAAAACCGACATTAGGTGCGGACTCATTACCTGACTCAGCGGTTATTTGTTCTTGTTTTGATGTAACTAAGGGAGCTATTGCTCAGGCTGTAAGCGAAGGGCATCACACAATTGGTGATATCAAAGCTATAACTAGCGCCGGTACAGGTTGTGGCGGATGCATACCATTGGTGACTTCCGTGCTTAACGCAGAACTGGCCAAGGCGGGTGTTGAAGTGAAAGCCGATGTCTGTGAACACTTTGCATACTCACGTCAGGAACTTTTCCACCTAGTTCGTATTGGTGAAATTAAATCATTTGAAGAGTTGCTTGAGAAACATGGTAGAGGCTACGGCTGTGAGGTCTGTAAGCCACTTGCAGGCTCTATTCTCGCGTCTTGCTGGGGTGATCATATTCTCAAGCCGTCATTAGTTAAACTTCACGACACCAACGACAACTTCCTTGGCAACATTCAAAAAGATGGAACATATTCTGTTATCCCGCGAATGGCGGGTGGTGAAGTCACTCCACAAGCGTTAGCAGCATTGGCAGAAGTCGCATCAGAATACAAGTTATACACCAAGATCACAGGCGCACAGCGTATCGGGCTCTTTGGTGCGCAAAAAGATGATCTCCCAGCTATCTGGAAGAGGTTAGTCGCTGCTGGTTACGAAACCGGTCAAGCCTACGCAAAAGCGTTACGAATGGCCAAGACCTGTGTCGGTTCTACTTGGTGTCGTTACGGCGTGCAAGATTCAGTTGGCCTCGGTGTAATGATAGAAAATCGTTACAAAGGTATTCGTACGCCGCACAAAATGAAGTTTGGTGTGTCTGGCTGTACCCGCGAGTGTGCTGAAGCGCAGGGCAAAGACCTAGGTATTATCGCAACAGATGCGGGCTGGAACATGTACGTTTGTGGTAACGGAGGTATGAAACCACGTCACGCTACTTTGCTTGCTGGTGACCTCGATCAAGCAACACTCATAAAGTACATCGACCGTTTTATGATGTTCTACATCCGCACGGCTGCACCACTACAAAGGACATCGGTATGGTTTGAAAACCTCGATGGCGGTATTGACTACCTACGTGAAGTGATTATCGAAGACAAACTAGGTATCAATGATCAGTTGGAAGCCGATGTGGCAAAACTGGTCGAGGAGTACCGTTGTGAATGGACCGATACGATTAATGATGAAGCACAGCTTAAACGCTTTGCACACTTCATCAACTCGGATCAGCGTGATGAGAATGTCGTGTTCGTTTCAGAACGTGCCCAACATCGTCCTGCCACATTTACTGAAAAACACCCAGAGGTGAAGGGCGATATCCTTCATGTAGAGCTTGCTTAATTAGGGAAATCATCATGACATTTATAAAAGTGTGTAACATCGAAGACATTATCCCTGGCACTGGAGTGGTAGCACTCGTCAACGGTGAACAAGTGGCGATTTTTCGCCCACGTGAGGCGGAAGAGGTCTTCGCGATCACTAACATGGACCCGTTTTATCAGTCGAACGTTCTGTCTCGTGGGTTAATTGTCGAGCACGACGAGCAGTTATGGGTTGCTAGCCCGCTGAAAAAACAGCGGTTTAATCTCACTACTGGCATTTGTATGGAAGATGCGAACATGAGTGTTAAGTCATACCAAACACGTGTAACTAAAGGCAAAGTCGAGGTCGCCGCTTAAGACGGAACCGGAGATTAAATAGCCTAAGGGCTTGCCGCTTCTGAGCAAACAATCAGAAGAACAGTGCGAGCCTTTCACTATTCAATTTCAACTTTTAACTTTCTTTTTTGAATAAGGACGTATTCATGTCTACTGACTTTAAACCTGCAGAATTTGTGCAAACTATGATTAATGTGGGTGAAGCAAAAACCAATACCAGTACTCGCGATCTGCTTCTTCGCGGCACTATGGCCGGAGTGATCCTCTCTTTAGCGGTTGTGGTAGCGATTACTGCGATTACCCAAACTGGGATTGGACTTGTTGGCGCGCTAGTGTTTCCAGTGGGCTTCGTTATCTTATCGGTGATGGGGTATGATTTGGTGACAGGCGTATTTGGCCTTGCACCTTTAGCTAAATTTGAAGGCCGTCCTGGCATTACTTGGGGGCGAATCTTCCGCTGTTGGGGGCTGGTTGGGCTTGGAAACCTGATTGGTTCTTTGTTAGTGGCATACTTAGTCGCGATATCGTTAACCGGCAATTTTACTCAGGATCTCAACGGTGTAGCGAAAACATTCATCGGCGCATCTACCGCGCGCAGTGCTGGTTTTGAAGCCATGGGCATGGACGGCTGGATTACCTGTTTCGTTCGCGGTATCTTCTGTAACTTGATGGTTTGTCTTGGTGTTATCGGCAACATGACGGCACGTACCGTAGCGGGTCGTGTGATGATGATGTGGTTCCCAATCTTTATTTTCTTCGCTCTCGTGTTCGAGCACACTGTCGTCAATATGTTCCTATTCCCACTAGGTATGATGCTTGGTGCTGATTTCGGCATTGCGACGTGGTTGAACTTCAACCTTATCCCAACCATTTTAGGCAACATCGTTGGTGGGCTGGTAATGACTTGTATCCCACTTTACCTCACGCATGTAAAAACAGCGCCTGCAATCAATGCAGAACAACAACTAACAGCACAGCCAGTGTCGGCTAAATAGTCGAATCTACTAGTCCCACCATTAGTTTGGTGGGACGCTGCACTGGGCATGTTTTCTTTCTTCACGTTGATTTAGTGATAAAAAGTGATACTTCAAGCTAATCCTGGAGTGTTACTTTTTATATCTAAATTCTTGATAGGCATCGATATGACCACACATCATCAAGCTTTGAACAACGGTTTTGTTTCCCTCGTGGGCGCAGGGCCGGGTGACCCTGAGTTATTGACAATGAAGGGGTATCGAATCATTCAGCAAGCGGAGGTCGTGGTTTATGATCGTCTGGTATCACAGGAGATATTAGCGCTTGCAAATAGCGATGCCGAAATGATTTATGTTGGTAAAAAGCTAGACTTCCACTGTGTCCCCCAAGATCAAATCAACCAAATTCTGGTACAAAAAGCCAAACAAGGTAAGCATGTTGTTCGCTTAAAAGGTGGGGACTCGTTTATTTTTGGTCGTGGCGGCGAAGAGTTAGAAGAGCTCGCAGAGCATAACATTGCGTTCGAGGTCGTCCCTGGAATTACCGCAGCTGCAGGAGCAACCGCGTATGCTGGGATCCCGCTGACACATCGAGATTATGCACAAAGCGTGCAGTTTATTACCGCTCACGTACAAAAAGATGGTCGGGAAATCGAGTGGTGCTCTTTGGCCCAGTCGAACAATACGTTGGTATTTTATATGGGATTAAAACAAAGTACCTATATTACGCGTAAGTTGCTAGAAATGGGGATGGTTGACACCACCAATTGTGCCATCATAGAAAACGGCACGAGGCCTGAACAACGGGTCTTTACTGGCTCATTAAAAGATCTACCAACCATGGCTCAACAGGCGCTCAGTCCAGCTCTTATAGTCGTAGGCAATGTCACCAAACTGCACAATAAACTCAAATGGTTTTCTCCAGTCAACCATGAGGGCTAACCGATATTAGTCTGTGGTTGGTTTGCAACGCTATTTAAAGCTTGTTGCTGGCGGGTCTCTCAACCTCTGATGGGTCACGCATTATTGATTACGTAGTTGTAGTTTGGCGATGCGTTTGCTCAAAGTGTAAATCCGCTTGAGCGATTCTACCCACTCCATCTGAATTCGAAAAATATCTAACCGTTTTTCCGTCGCTTGAGCTAACCGTTCGGCTTGAAGCTGCAAAATAGAGTCGAGCAGTGCATTAATCTCTCGTTTGGCATTGAGTACATTTTCGGCGAGTTGACTATCGCCTCGGCGAATGGCATTGACACTATCAAGCAACGCACGATTGACACGAGATTGGGTAAGATCCAACGTTTTACGCATCTCTGGACTTGCACTAATGTTCGCGTCTAAGGTTTTGTAGCAGAGTGGCAACATAGCATTGACTACTAAATCAGCGATGCTTTCTAATTGGTCGGTTATGCTCACAAGCTTGATTTGTTGTTTGCTCTCATTCGAAGAGAGGGGCGATTGGCGTAGCCGTCCTAGGTAAGAAAGAATCTGCCCATGGAGCACATCCACTTCATCTTCCACCTTTTCTATTTCACGTAGTGTTTGCCTGGCACTCTGCTTGTCGCGATCGTTACCATAATGAGCTGCCAGTGGAGGCAGTTGGTTGACCATATTAGAAACACGCCGACCTACACGTGCGATCTCTAAATGCGCCTGTTCCAGCGCAATATCCGGCGTTGCCAGGTATTCACTTTTTATATATTTAGGCGCAATTTTTTGTTTCTCTTTGCTGCTGGTTTTGTGTGGGATTAGACGCTTGACCGAGACAACAAAAAACGCACTGAAAGGCAGCATGATCAATGTGTTGGCGACATTAAACAAAGTGTTCGCGTTAGCGATTTGGCGGGGAGACTCAATAGCCAAGCGTTCCATGCCCACTAAATCTGGATAACTTGGTGAAATAGAGGCAGAAACATTAGCCAAAACAGCAATTAATGGCAGCCAAATGATCACGCCTACAAGATTGAACAAAAGATGAATCGCTGAAGTTTGCTTGGCTTCAGTGCTTTTACCAATTGCCGCCAGCAATGCGGTAACACAGGTGCCAATGTTGGCTCCCATAGACATAGCAATCCCTGATTCTAGAGTAATAAAGCCTTGGCTCGCGAGTACAATCACAATCCCCGTTGTTGCCGATGAGGACTGGACCAAAGCAGTAAATGAAGCGGCAAGTAAAATGGCGAAAACAGGATTGTCCATTTTAGCCATAAAGTCGATAAAAGGCTGGAAAACCCGCAGTGGAGACATGGCTTCACTCATCAAGTTCATGCCCAAGAACAGCAATCCCAGACCAAAGATGATGTTACCGTAGTTCTTGTTCTGTTGCTGTTTTGACGTCATTTCGATCACAAAGCCGATGGCTATCATGGCCATGGCCGCTTTAGTTACCTTGAACGCGATAATTTGAGCGGTAATGGTTGTGCCGATGTTTGCTCCCATGATGACGCCAACTGCCTGATTTAGCGACATTAAGCCAGCACTGACGAAACCAACTAAGAGAACGGTGGTGACAGAAGAAGACTGAATTACCGCGGTCAGGCCAGCGCCTGTCATCACAGAGCTAATTTTATTGGTGGTTAAGGTTCCCAGTACTTGCTTCATACGGCTGCCTGCCGCCCGTTTCAGTGCGTCAGCCATTTTCTCCATCCCATAAAGAAACATGGCTAAACCACCAAACAGTCCCATCGACATTGAGGGGTAGTCGAGCTCCACCAAGGCGGTGTTACTACTAAGTGCAGGAAATGATAAGCAGAGAAGGAGCAAAGTGGTCAGTGATCGTTTCATAGGCACGACTTATTGTTTTATTTATTACTATAAGTATAGGTTAAGTCTTTACTATTTCTCGGGATACAAGAGCCAACTTTGAATAATAGAGAACCTTGAGAAGCGATAAGGTGTTGAATATAACTTTCGAGTGCAACCTGTGATGACCATAACCAAATGGCAGTTTAACGTTTGAACAGCGCGGGGCAGGCGAGAAAGCGGGGGGGAATAACAGATACAAAAACGCCCGCATGAAGCGGGCGTTTTTGTAAAATTTGGTGGGTCCGGGCGAACTCGAATCGCCGACCCCTACCATGTCAAGGTAGTACTCTAACCAACTGAGCTACGGACCCAAATTTTATGTTCGGCATACTTTGGTTTTAGTATGGCTTTAAGGAGTGGTGGGT
>JBCAXU010000078.1:0-19464 GCA_038533895.1 Pseudomonadota bacterium
GGCTCACAACCGTACTGCTGTGAAAGTAGACGAGTTCCTACAAGGCCCAGCAAAAGGGACCAACATCATCGGTGCTTACTCACTTGAAGAGCTCGTTGAGAAGCTAGAAGCGCCACGTAAAGTGATGCTAATGGTTCGCGCCGGTGAAGTCGTCGACAAGTTTATCGAAGCGCTAGTACCTCTACTAGACAAAGGCGACATCATCATTGATGGCGGTAATACTAACTACCCAGACACTAACCGCCGCGTAGCTGCTCTGCGTGAGAAAGGCATTCACTTTATCGGTACTGGCGTATCTGGTGGTGAAGAAGGTGCGCGTTTTGGTCCTTCTATCATGCCAGGCGGCTCACCGGAAGCGTGGGAAGCGGTGAAGCCTATCTTCCAGGGGATCTCTGCGAAAACTGACGCTGGCGAGCCTTGTTGCGATTGGGTTGGTAACGACGGCGCTGGCCACTTCGTTAAGATGGTACACAACGGCATCGAATACGGTGACATGCAGCTTATCACTGAGGCTTACCAGTTTATGAAAGATGGCCTAGGTATGTCTGCTGACGAGATGCAAGCCGTTTTCGCTGACTGGAACAAGACTGAGCTCGACAGCTACCTAGTAGAGATCACCGCAGACATCCTTGGCTACAAAGATGAAGACGGCGAGCCTCTAGTAGAGAAAATCCTCGACACTGCCGGCCAAAAAGGTACCGGTAAATGGACAGGCATTAACGCACTAGACCTGGGCATTCCACTGACGCTTATCTCTGAGTCTGTATTCTCTCGTTGTCTGTCTGCTCTTAAAGACCAACGCGTTGAAGCAGAGTCTCTATTTGGTAAAACAATCACACCAGTAGACGGCGACAAGCAAGAGTGGGTTGATGCACTTCGTCAAGCGCTACTCGCTTCTAAGATCATCTCTTATGCTCAAGGCTTTATGCTGATGCGTGAAGCGTCAAACGAGAATGGCTGGGATCTAAACTACGGTAATGTTGCCCTAATGTGGCGTGGTGGCTGTATCATCCGCTCAGCGTTCCTAGGTAACATCCGTGATGCGTACGAAGCGAACCCAGACATCGCTTTCCTTGGCTCAGATGACTACTTTAAAGGCATCTTACAAAGCAGCCTACCAGCTTGGCGTAAAGTGGCGGCTAAGTCACTTGAAGCGGGTATCCCAATGCCTTGTACTATCTCAGCGCTTTCATTCCTAGATGGTTACACGACCGCTCGCCTACCAGCGAACCTACTTCAAGCTCAACGTGACTACTTCGGTGCTCACACTTATGAGCGTACTGACCGTCCACGTGGTGAGTTTTTCCACACCAACTGGACCGGCACGGGTGGCGATACGGCATCGACTACGTACGACGTATAACAAAAAGGATGAGTTAGGTATTTATTCATACCCAGGACTCATACTATAATTCGCCCCTCATGGAGGATGTTAACCGAGTTAACATCCTCTATTTTTTGAAACCTGCAACAAGGAGTCTTGCGTCACAGTGATGCAGACAGTGGTGATTTACGTAACCGGGACGGTTATCACTCATATTTGAGGTTCTTAACATGACTATTAATAAGTACTTTGTTTTTGTTCCAAGCGCACAAAATAACAAGCTAACAAAGGAAGAACAGCAATTGTTAGAGAAGGAAGCTCAACGTCAGGCTTTAGTAAAACAGGCGCAGCAACAAGGCGGACTGTGAGGCTAGGTTTCAAAACAAGAAGGAGCTCGATTTGAGCTCCTTTTTTTGTACGCGATTAACAGACACCCAGCGCTTTCAACTTGCGATAAATGGTATTGCGGCTTACTCCTAGCACTCTTGAGACCTTACTGATATTGCCATCATGGGCCCGGTACGTATCGAGCAGGGTTGAGTTCACCGTCGATTGCAGATCCTTGGCGGGTTGCGCTCGACTCAGCGACTGATGCTGTAAAATCTGCTTAGATAAGTGGCTAGGAATATCACTCAACGTCAGTTGCGCTTGCTCACTGGCAATAAGGCAAGTGACTTTGAACAAATTGTCCAGTTCACGCAAGTTGCCGGGCCAGTGATATTCACACAAGGTATCGAGCAAAGTGGGCGACAAGGTTTGATGATGCGGCTTGTACTTGCTGTACAGTTGCTCGATAAGAGCACGTTTATCAGTTCGTTCTCTTAGCGAAGGTAACTCGATAACCAACCCATTGAGACGGTAGTAGAGATCTTCTCGAAAACGCCCTTCAACCACCAGTTTTGCAAGGTCTTGATGCGTGGCGGCGATGATTTGCAGATCCACTTGATGGCTGCGCGCCGAGCCAACAGGCATCACCACTTTTTCTTGCAACACGGTTAGCAGGCGACACTGAGCATCCATTGGCATTTCACCAATCTCATCCAAAAACAGGATGCCGCCGTCGGCTTGGCGAATTCGCCCTACATACCCTTTACTGTTCGCCCCTGTAAAGGCGCCAGGCGCATAGCCAAACAACTCCGACTCAATCAGATCCTTTGCCAACGCACCACAATTTACCGTCACCAAAGGCGCACTGCTTCGCTCGCTCTGCTTGTGTAGCGCTTTAACAAACTCTCCTTTACCCACCCCTGTCTCACCGAGAATCAGTAGACTAATGTCTTTGCCTAATACCTTGTTCGCTTGCTGCCACGCGCTTTCTACTTTGTCTTCACCACTATGCAGCTCACTGGCCGCCGTGACGTATGATTTACTTACCGTTGCGTGACTTAGCGAATGTTGCTTAAACACCAGCGCCGTTTGCCGCTTTGAACGCTCCAGTAAGGGTTCGATTTTTTCTCCGAGCATATTGGTTTGACGTGTCAGCTCACAAGCTACGTGATTGTGAGCAACGACTCGCCCATCTTGGTCAGCAATGACAATCCCTTGCCAACCTGTATTAAGCACCGATTCACTTAAGGCTAGGTCGATTTGTATTGCCGCCTCGGGAATGTGAATCAATAAGCGGTTTTCTACCAGTTGCACCATGTTCTGCACCAGAAGCTGTGTGGTCACATCGTGTTGGGCTTGCTCACTGGTGACATCCAATATGCCAACCAACTCTCCGCGATGGTCAAACAGTGGGCTGGCAGAACAGCTGATAAAGCGATGTTGTTTGATGAAATGCTGCTCTCCAATCACTGATACCGCTCGTTGCTCATACAAAGCCGTCCCGATAGCGTTGGTCCCTTTCAGCCGCTCTTGCCAACAGTTCCCCGACTCTAATGCAATCTCAAGCAGCTTTTCGCGAAAACGATCTTGACCCCAGCTAGCAAGAATCACCCCCTCGTTATCAGTGAGGATTAACCGGCTATCTGTACGGCTTAACACCTGATTAAACAGCGGCAGAGCGGCTTGCTCTACCGCTTCAATCACAGGCTTGTTTCTGTAACGTCGCTCTTTCATCACTGAATTAGACAGCACAGCATCTTCAGGGCGTTTGATCTCTCTGAGTCCAGCATCACTACTGCGGCTCCACGATGAGGTAAGCCAATCGTTCGCTTGTCTGTTTTGTAATTGCATAGTTGTTCCATTTTTGAGCAAAAAGAGTGTGCCATTTTGGAGCAGTTGAACATTTTGTTAACACTTATCATCGTTAACAAACGCTCAGCATCTCACAACCCAAGCCTTATCTACTCTAGCCCGGCCAATAAAATGCAACAAGTTTTTAACACTTGGTCTGTGATTTGCGTTTATTCCATTTAACACTTCGGTGTTTGAGCTTGCTTAATCATTCAATACAACAACGAGATATCAACAAGGAAATAATATGATCTACGCACAACCGGGAAGCACAGAGTCTGTTGTTTCATTTAAAACGCATTACGATAACTATATTGGTGGAGAGTGGGTGAAACCCGTTAGCGGCGAGTACTTCGATAACACCTCGCCCGTCAATGGACAACCCTACTGTAAAGTCGCTCGTTCTGGAGAGGCAGACATCAATCTTGCGCTCGACGCCGCGCACAAGGTTCGCGCAAGCTGGGCGACAACCAGTGTCACTGAACGTGCCAACATCCTACTCAAAATTGCCGACCGAATAGAAGAGAATCTCGAGGAGCTCGCCATCGCAGAAACATGGGAAAACGGTAAGCCTGTGCGTGAAACACTGGCTGCCGATTTACCGTTAGTGGTCGATCACTTTCGCTATTTTGCCGGTTGTATTCGCGCACAAGAAGGCAGCGCCGCAGAACTCGATGCCACCACAGCGAGCTACCACTTCCCAGAGCCAATTGGGGTCGTTGGACAAATCATCCCTTGGAACTTTCCTATGCTAATGGCAGCGTGGAAGCTGGCTCCTGCACTCGCTGCCGGATGCTGCGTGGTGTTGAAACCTGCCGAACAAACGCCGACCTCCATCTTACTGTTGATGGAGAAGATCGGTGATTTGATTCCTGCCGGGGTGATCAATGTGGTCAATGGCTTTGGTGACGAAGCAGGCCAAGCATTAGCCACCAGCAACCGCATTGCAAAACTGGCGTTTACTGGCTCGACTCAGGTCGGTAACCACATCCTAAAATGTGCAGCCGATAACCTGATACCTTCGACGGTTGAGCTAGGCGGTAAATCGCCCAACATCTACTTTGCCGATATTTTTGACCATGAAGACGAGTATCTGGATAAATGTATCGAGGGCACCTTATTAGGCTTCTTTAACCAAGGAGAAGTCTGTACCTGCCCTTCTCGCGTTTTGGTCCACGAGTCGATTTACGATGAGTTTGTCGCCAAACTATCAGAGCGGGCCAAAACCATTAAGCAAGGCAATCCACTCGATACCGATACGCAGGTCGGCGCTCAAGCTTCGCAAGAGCAGTTCGATAAAATTCTCAGTTACTTAGAGATTGGTCGCCAAGAAGGGGCTAAGGTGGTGTTTGGTGGTGGCATCTCCGAGCAGCCGCAATCACTCAATCAGGGATACTACATTCAGCCGACCATGTTGGAAGGCCACAACAAGATGCGCATCTTCCAAGAGGAGATCTTTGGTCCAGTGATTGCGATTACTAAGTTCAAAGACGAAGCCGAGGCGCTCGAAATTGCCAACGACACGGAGTATGGACTAGGAGCAGGCGTGTGGACCCGTGATGCTAACCTTGCCTACCGCATGGGACGCAATATCGAGGCGGGACGAATTTGGATCAATTGTTACCACGCTTATCCAGCACATGCGGCGTTCGGTGGGTATAAGAAGTCTGGGATTGGTCGTGAAACCCACAAGATGATGCTTGACCACTACCAGAACACCAAAAACCTGCTCATCAGCTATGATGTCAATCCGCTCGGTTTCTTCTAGAGATTTGGCAACAAAATAACCACTAAGAGCGCCGAAAGGCGCTCTATTTTGATGCGAAAAACCTATCTTTTACAAACAAGGCGGCACTGGCCAACAAAGCCACGACCGACACCATAAACAGCGCAGGCATGTTAAGTACCCATGCCAAGGTTGCTGACAAAAATGCGACAAAGGTAATCATGCGGCTACTGGACATGACTCTGCCTAGTTTTCTACTCATAACGCCTCCTTTGCAGGGGAAAACCCATGCGATCTTGTTATTGCTTTAAGGTCATTATGCAGCGAAATTAAGTAAAATAAGCTAAAAGATCCTCAATCTGACGCCAAACGTGAAGCTAAGCATAAACGTCGATAAAAAAGTACAAAGTCATAAAGATACTCGACAGGGCCACAAAACCTTTTACGTACTTTTGCTCTACTTTTCGCGACACTCGCGCCGCTACATAGCCACCGACTAACGTCCCGATCATAACGGCAAAGCCCTTTTGCCAATCAATCACACCGTCAAGCACAAACACCGCAATGGCAATCACTGAGACACAAGAGGAGACCAGCAGCTTCAAACCATTCATTTGGTTAATATCGCTATATCCAGCCAGCACTAGATAGCTGAGCACAATCACCCCTAAGCCAGCATTAAAAAAACCACCATAAGAGGAAACCAGTAGTAGCAACAAACCAATCGAGACTTGCGACCAAAGCGGATGCAAAGAAGAAGCGCGAGCGGCTCTCGTTAGCCAAGCGCTAAGGTGATGGCCAAACAAAAACAGCAAAGTCGCGAATAACAACAGCCAAGGAATGGCAATGATAAATTGCTGTTCTGAAACATTGAGCAGCAAATACGCTCCCAGCGCACCACCGAGCAAGCTAATAACGATGATAGACGGTAGCTTAGTCGCAGAATGCGCAATATCTTGGCGAAAACCGTAGGCACCGCTTAAATAACCAGCACACACAGCAAACGTATTGGTCGCGTTGGCAGCGATTGCAGGTAAACCAACAAACATCAACGCGGGGAACGTGATAAAGCTCCCTCCCCCGGCAATACTGTTTAATATGCCACCCAGCACGCCAGCGCCAAACAGTAGAATCCATTCCATAAGCAAACTCTTTTGTTTCCAAGATGTTATAGCTTAACGCGACCTATGTTAACGCCAAACCATCTTGCACAAAAATTGTGCGCTGCTTATTGAATATCCATCGCCAATTGTTTCCAGTCAGTGACTTCGTCACGAAAGTGCTCAGTTTGCCTCTCCGTCATAAGATTGATCACCTCGGTAAGATGCACTCTGGCTACTTCACGATTGTGCTCTATCTTGTTGGCTAACGTGGCAGAGTAATAACTCTCTGGCGCTGATATCAAGGTGTTTAAACGAGGGTTAAACACATCAGGGTTGTTTCTTTGTTCTAACAAAGCATTGATCTCAACACGAATCTTGGTTTGATGCGCAATCCAATCGCGGGAGGTGATTTGCAACCCATCGACCCAACGAGATAACACCTGCTGCTGCGCCTCTGTAAGACGGCCTAGCCAACGTTTAAGATTTTTCTCGATTCGCGCCTGATAGCGCTGTTTTATCTCGCTGTCTGATAAGTCTTGATAACGATTTTTGTACTTTGTATGCCTAACGCGCAGGCTATCCATAAACTCTTCAGCTTGCTGATCAGAGAGCTGGCTTGCCAATAGGGCTATCTCAGGCGCAACCTGATCCGCCAAGCGCTTAGTGTAAGTGCGTATCTTATCTTCGTGATAGCGCATTTGCTCGAGCGTAAAAGCACTGGGCTGAACCGCTAACAACTCATCTAAGTAAGCGACATAACTGGGGATCTCATGTTGGCGATGCCAAGCCGTCAACTGCGCGACTTTATCACTCACTAGTTGCTCTTGGCTTTCATCTAGCTCAACGTAGTCTTCGACATATTCCACCGCCAGCCAATCGATATGATTGTACACGAACGAAGTGCTGCATCCTGCAATCACGAGTAGCACCAATAGCAGCAAGAGGTTTTTCATAGCTTGGCATATCCTTATAAAAAGCTGTCATTTTGGGCGTCGCTTATGTTCTGCCATTATTCACAGAGTTTAGCAACTTAACTCAAATTATACGCATTTCGTCAGCGAATAACTCACTGCTGCCGCCGCATCACACTGTATCCATTGTCAGCATTGACCGCTATAATGTCAGCTCAACAATAGATAGGGTTAAACATGAAAATCTGTGGCGTAGAACTTAAAGCGAATGACGCAATTATTTGTCTTCTCTCTCATGAAGATAATGTGGTTCACTTACCTGACTGTCGCGTAGCAAAACTAACGATTGGCAATGCAAACGACACGCAAGAAGTACGCAAATTCCAGTTCGACTTTGCCAAGCTCGTCGAAGATTACAAAATTGAAAAAGTGGTGATCCGTCAGCGCCAAACTAAAGGAAAATTTGCCGGTGGTGCGGTTGGTTTTAAACTAGAAGCGGCCATTCAACTGATTGATGGATTGAACGTCGAAGTCGTTTCTCCAAACACCATCAAAGAGAGCTTGAAAAAAAACCCTCTTGGTATCGCTTTCAAAGAGACTGGGCTAAAACAGTATCAAGAACAAGCCTTCACCACCGCCTACGCGTGTGCGATGCAACGCAGCTAATAGCCATCATCAATAGATAATAATGACAAAACCCAGCATATCGCTGGGTTTTTTGCTTTTTATTACTTAAGTCAAAGAACTAAGCCACTTGGCGCTCTTTAAAGTTACCAAGTAATGCGTCATACAGCTCGTGATCGGTCAATACCCCAACAAGTTGGTTGTCTTCGACCAACACAATCGGCTGATTGCTGCGCTGTTTTAGTTCAATCGCCTCACGCATACCGATGTCTGGGCTAGCTTGAATCACATTGGTATGATCAATATCGCGCATTTTGACCTGCTGATCGTTCCAATCCAGCAGAGTTTTATCTGAGTTAACCAATACTAAGCCGCCTGCCTGTTGCTCCACCCACAGATCATCACGGGAGCAAATCTGCCAACGGTCATCTTGGTTGACCAGTTTTTCGCGCAGTTGCATCAGTGAGCGCCCTTTTAGCACATTGAGAGGGTTAGTGTGCGCGACAAAGTCTTTCACGTATTCGGTTTCCGGCGCCAGTACGATTTGCTCTGGCTTGCCATGTTGGATCAGTTTGCCTGACTCCATGATGGCAATGTTATTACCAATTTTGAGTGCTTCATCTAAGTCATGACTGACAAACAAAATCGTCTTGTTGAGTTTTTTCTGCAGCAACAAGAGTTCGTCTTGCAGTTGAGCGCGGATTAGCGGATCGAGCGCAGAAAAAGGCTCGTCCATCAGCAGAATATCCGTGTCCATGGCAAAGGCACGCGCTAAGCCAACACGTTGCTGCATTCCCCCCGATAGCTCATGGGGGTATTTGCTTTCCCATTCCGACAAGCCGACCATTTCAAGTTGTTCGCATGCTTTAGCGCGGCGCTCTGCTTTTGCCATACCTTGCATTTCTAGGCCAAATGCCACGTTGTCGAGCACCGTCAACCACGGCATCAACGCGAACTTCTGAAATACCATTGACACACGGTGAGTACGCAGATGGCGCAGTGTTTGCTCATCGCAATTGGCCAAATCTACGCTTTGTTCGCCATCTTTAATCTCTAAGCAGCCACGGGAGATGGTATTTAAACCATTCACTGCGCGTAGCAAGCTCGACTTACCAGAGCCTGACAGGCCCATCAACACACAAATCTCGCCCTCTTTGACCGTCATTGAGACATTATCAACACCGACCACTTGGCCAGTTTGATCAATGATTTCTTGACGTGTTTTTCCTTGGTCAAGTAGGTCTAGCGCCTGTTGTTGTTTGTCACCAAACACCACATCAAGGTTTTTGATAGTAATTGCATCCATGATTAAGCCTCTTTCTGGTTAGGTGTTTTACACAGTCGGTCTAGAATGATCGCGACCAATACAATCGCCAATCCAGCTTCGAAACCTTGCGAAATGTTCACCGTGTTCAACGCTCGAACCACCGGTTTACCCAAACCATCAGCACCGACCAGCGCAGCAATGACTACCATAGACAGCGACAGCATAATGCACTGCGTCACGCCAGCCATAATGCTCGGCATCGCCGCTGGTAACTCGACTTTAAACAGCAGTTTTCTGCGACTTGCACCAAAGGCTTTACCTGCTTCAATCAACTCTTCTGGTACCTTAGTCATGCCAAGGTAGGTCAGACGAATTGGCGCTGCAATGGCAAAGATAATGGTCGAAATCAGACCCGGTACAATCCCCAAGCCAAACAGAACTAAGGTTGGGATCAGGTACACAAACGTTGGCACGGTTTGCATCAAATCAAGAATCGGTCTTAATAAGGCATATAGCCATGAACGGTGCGCAGCCATAATTCCAAGCGGCACGCCAATTAATACGGAAATCGTTGTCGCTGCAAACACGAGAACAAAGGTTTCCAGCATCTCTTGCCAATAACCGAGATTAAGAATTGTTAACAATGCACCCACGATGAACAACACCAAAGGAATGCTTCTATGCAGATACCATGCAATCGCCGCGGTCAGTATGATCGGCGCAGCTGGCGGCATCCATTTGAACACATCGACAACAAACATAATCACAGTTTCTAGAAAGATAGAGACCGCATCGAAAAAGCCAGCGCCGTTGAGCGTTAACCAATCGACAACCGTTTCCATCGATTCACCCACAGGGATTTTGTTGTTTGTAATAAAATTCACAATAAGACCTTTTTTAGATAGGAGGAGCCAAAGATCCGCTCCTCCTCAATGAGATTACGCGTTTGATTTAATGTAGTTATTTACGGCTGTGGCTGCGTCACCACCATCAAGCGTTTTCACGCCTTCCAGCCAAGTTTCCACTTGCTGTGGATTCTCTTTTAACCATTGCTGTGCCGCTTTCGCAGGTTTTACATTTTGGTTGAGGATCGCTTCCATCAACTGGTTTTCCATCTCGAGGCTAAACTCAAGATTTTTCAGCAACTGACCCACGTTTTGACACTGGTTTACGTAACCCTGACGCACGTTGGTGTAAACATTGGCGCCGCCGTAGTTAGGGCCAAAGAAGTCATCACCACCAGCAAGATATTCCATCTCTACATTGCTGTTCATCGGGTGTGGTGCCCAACCTAAGTAAACAATCCACTGGTTACGACGCACGGCACGGGATACCTGTGACACCATGCCAGCTTCGCTCGACTCAACTAGGTTAAAGTCTTTAAGGCCAAACGCATCGCTGTCGATCATCGATTGGATCAGGCGGTTACCATCGTTGCCTGGTTCAATACCGTAGATTCGGTCTTTGAACTTATCTGCGTGTTTGGCTAGGTCAGCGAAGTCTTTCACTCCAGCGTCGTACACGTATTTAGGCACAGCGAGGGTGTATTTAGCGCCTTCTAGGTTTGCGCGCACAGTTTCAACTGTGCCTGCTTCACGGTATTTAGCGATATCTCCCTCCATCGTTGGCATCCAGTTGCCAAGGAAGATATCGATATCACCGTTCGCCATTGACGAGTAAGTCACTGGCACTGAAAGCAGATCGGTTTTGGTGGTGTAGCCCATGCCTTTTAGCAGCTCGCTGGTGACTGCCGTTGTCGCGGTAATATCGGTCCAACCAACATCAGCGAAACGCACTGTCTCACATTGATTGGCGTAAGCATTAAAAGCGAACGTACTGATCGCGAGGGTAGTCATTGTTTTTGTCATCATAGACATAGTGATTTCCTTGTAATGATTGCTGACTAGTTACTTGGCTGTTTCAACAGCCCTTTTTGGAGTTTTAATTCGTTGTTTGTTTTGCCACTCGGGGGCTAACCAAACCGGTTGATAGTTTTGTTTGAGCAGCTGTTTACCCAAAATCATATCGGCGGCACGCTCGGCCACCATGATCGTCGGCGCATTGAGGTTGCCATTAGGAATGGTTGGGAATACGGATGAATCCACCACACGCAATGCTTCGATACCACGCACACGACACGTCTCATCTAATACCGCCATTGGGTCGTTGTCTGCGCCCATTTTGCAGGTGCACGATGGGTGGTAAGCACTCTCAACGTTGTGTTTGACCCAAGTGTCGATATCGGCATCGGATTGAACTTCCATGCCTGGCTGAATTTCTTCACCTCGATACTTATCTAACGCCGGCTGCTGCAAAATCTCACGCGTTAAACGGATGCAGTCACGCCAGTCTTGCTTGTCCTGCTCAGTCGAGATGTAGTTGAACTCGATGCGAGGATGAACGTGAGGATCGGCACTGGTAATTTCTACACTGCCGCGACTTTCTGGTTTGTTTGGCCCAACATGTACTTGGAAACCATGACCATCAAATGCCGCTTGGCCATCGTAGCGCATAGCTGCAGGTAGGAAGTGGTACTGGATATTCGGCCACTTAAGCCCTTCGCGTGAGCGAATAAAGGCACACGACTCAAAGTGGTTGGTCGCCCCTAGCCCTTTGCGCGTCAAGATCCACTCGGTACCAATTTTCGCTTTGCTGACTAAGCCCAGTTTGCTGTTCAAACTGATGGGCTCTTTACAGTGATATTGGAAGTAAACCTCTAGATGATCCTGGAGATTTTGCCCAACGCCTGGTAGGTCGTGTTTTACTTCAACACCCGCTTGCTCAAGCACCTGTTTTGGGCCAACACCCGACAACTGTAGTAGCTGTGGCGAGCCAATCGAACCGGCGCAAGAGATCACCTCTTGGTTGGCGCTGATCTGGTGAATCTTGCCTGATTTTTCGAACTCAAGACCCACGGCTCGGTTGTCTTGAATCAAGATTTTGCGCGCCACCACACCTTTGATTAGGGTAAGGTTGTCACGCTTTAGCGCGCGCCTTAAGTAAGCGTTAGATGTGGAAGCTCGCACGCCTTTGTCCACGGTCATATGCATCTGGCCAAAGCCTTCTTGCTGATAACCGTTGTAGTCTTCAGTCTCTGGGTATCCGGCTTCTATCCCTGCATCAATGAATGCACGATACAAGGGGTTAAGCTGCATGTCGTTACCGGCACAGGTCCCCAGTGGGCCTTCACCGCCACGGTAATCATCTTCGCCACCAATCCACGACTCCGCACGCTTAAAGTACGGCAGACAAGCTTGATAGTTCCAGCCCGATGCACCGTGTTGTTCCCACTCATCAAAGTCACAAGCGTGACCACGTACATAGACCATTCCGTTGATCGAAGAGCTTCCACCCAGCACTTTGCCGCGCGGACAGTGAAGTTGGCGACCATCAAGCCCTTGCTCTTGAGTCGTTTCAAACTGCCATGCGTAACGGTCGCTATTCATTGGGTAAGAGAGTGCCGTTGGCATTTGGATAAATATGCTTTTGTCTGTGCCACCCGCTTCAACGAGCAGTACCTGATGCTGACCGCTTTCGGTTAAACGGTCGGCCAAAACACAGCCGGCTGAGCCCGCACCGACGATAATGTAATCGTAGTGTTGTTGCATTTGTGTCTCTCCAAGGTTTGGATTAAGCGTAAGGGCTTTCGAAGCCGCCTAGTTCGATAAGTACGCTTTTAGTCTGGGTGTAGCTGCGCAAGGTTTCTGGCCCGTTTTCTCGGCCGATGCCTGAATGCTTGTAGCCACCAACCGGCATTTCAGCTGGTGAGTCACCCCAAGTGTTAACCCAGCAAATCCCCGCTTGCATTTGATGAATCACTCGATGAGCGCGGCTTAAATCTTGAGTAAATAGCCCCGCTGCCAGTCCGTAGTCGGTATTATTGGCTCGAGCAATCACCTCGGATTCGTCACTAAACTTAAGCACAGACATCACAGGGCCAAAGATTTCACTTTGTACATGAGGCATCTCATCTTCACAGTCGATGAACACCGTAGGTGCGACAAAGTTACCTTCGGCTAACCCCTTGTCAGTTACTTGGTAACCGCCGGCCAATAGCGTCGCGCCACTCTGCTTCGCCTCCTCAATCGCCGACAACACTTTGCCTAAATGCTGTTTCGAGATCAGTGCGCCGATTTGTGTCTCTGGGTCCATAGGCTCGCCGACAATCAGTTTTTCAGTGCGCTGCTTCAATTGAGCAACAAACTGGTCGTAAATCGACTCGTGCACAAACACGCGAGTGCCGTGGGTACACACCTCACCTTGGGTATAGAAGTTGGCAACCATCGCCGCTGATACCGCGTCATCCAGTTTTGCATCTTCAAAGACGATCATCGGTGATTTGCCACCCAGCTCCATCGTGACCTGCTTGAGTGTTTTGGCACTATCGGCCATCACCTGCTTACCCGTACCCGACTCACCAGTGAACGATACTTTCGCGATCTCAGGGTGGGCGGTGAGCATTTGTCCTACTCGGTGATCCCCTTGCAACACATTAAACACGCCATCAGGTACGCCGGCTTCACGATAGATTTCAGCCAGTTTTAGTGCCGTTAAAGGCGTTTCTTCTGAAGGTTTGAAGATCATCGCGTTGCCCGCCGCCAGTGCCGGGGCCGACTTCCACATCGCAATCTGGATTGGATAATTCCATGCACCAATACCAGCGCAGATACCCAAAGGTTCACGGCGGGTGTAGAAGAACTGGTTTTCGCCAAGTGGCTGCTGCTCTCCTTGCATCGCTGGAACAAGCCCTGCGTAGTATTCAATGACATCAGCGCCCGTTGCGACATCCACCGCCAATGCTTCTTGGATTGGTTTACCCGTATCGGCAACCTCTAGCGCGGCCAACTCGTCATTGCGCTCACGAAGCAGTGCAACCGCTTTAAGCAAAATTCGGCTGCGTTCGACGGGTGTCATCGCAGACCAAACAGCAAAGCCTTTCTTGGCGGCTTCGATTGTTCGAGCCAAATCTTCGTGGCTGGCTTGTTCAATCGTCGCCAGCGCCTCGCCCGTGGCAGGGTTGTAGGTGATAAAGCTTTCATCCGATGTGGCATGACATAGCTGCCCATCAATAAATTGTGATTTCATATTCATGTGTCTGACTTTACTTATTTTTGAGAATAGAACGTGAGCTGCTTATTCAAGTAATCGTTGATAATGAGTCGCGCCTTTTCAGCGTCTATACCTTGTGGATTGAGCGTTCCACGTAGCCAAATACCATCGATGAGTGCGGCAATTCCGTTGGCTATGGTTTCCGCCTGTTCGTTGTCGAAAAGCGCTTTCAGTTCAATTTTTAGGTGAGACAGCAAGCGCTTTTCATTCACCCTTTGCAAACGCTTGAGTTCTGGGTCGTGTACTGAATAAGACCAAAACGCCAGCCAAGTTTTCGCCACCTTGTTTTCGGCCTGAAAGCCAACAAAGTTGCCATCAACAATCGCATTGATGCGCTGTTGGTGCGCATCCTTTGGCAGTGCCTGTAGCTTGGTTGTGACCGTCTGCGACAATTGACGCAAGATCTCGCGCATTGTCTCTTCCAGCAGGCCATGCTTGCCGCCAAAATAGTGGTTGATGATCCCAGTAGACACCCCCGCTTCTTTGGCGATCAAAGCGATACTCGCTGCATGCAATCCAACACGATCAATCACCGACATGGTGGCATTAACCAACTGTGGTTTACGAATACTTGGCATCCCCACTTTGGGCATTTTTGGCGTCCTCATTTTTTTAATTGAACGATTAGTTAAATATAAAATGCCAAAATTTCCATTCGAACTCAAACTATTTTTTCATTTTTTACGTGCAACAATGGAAGCTAAGCATAAAAAACAGCATACAGTACAAACATTTTAATCCACGACAATTGTTAACTTGACGAAAGTGGCCAACACGTCCACCTAACCAATAAAACGTTCAATTACATACACTTATAACCAATACGCTGCAGTTCGGAATAGTTAACAAGGCTTGGAAATCTAAAATGGCAAACTGATTATTTACAAAATATAAACCTATGGAAAACAAAGTCATTTCCACACTAAACTTTTTGCTGTTATAGACGAGCAGGCAAAAAGATTAGACTTCTATTGATTGTATTTTAATCCAATCAATCTAACTGGAAGATGGTGATCGCTAAACGAGTATGGCTATTTATCTGTGTGATATGGCTTTTCAGACGGTGACTAAACCTGAAGACGGGTAACTAGGAAGAAAAGGCAGATGAGCCTTGAATAGATGTACGCTAAATTCAACGTGTTTGCGTCCAAATAAAGTGGACGCAAACAGACCTCATCGGTTACGGCTGTTTTTCAAATACTTTTACATCAGAGGGTATTTGCACCCAGTCTTGTTTCTCGCTGGTCCAGACATGGACCGTAGGTTCAAACACATGGCGATCTTGAGGGCTAGCGGCTTTCAACTTGAGTTTAATCGTAGACTGGTCATCAGGGTTGAAATGGTAGACACGGTTACCGCAACCTGGGCAAAACTTAGCGTAGTTCTTGTTTCCACTCTCTGCCATACGCTGCCACTCTGCGAGTTCTCCTTTGAACTCAATATCCTCACTCGCGATAATCGCGGTAACACTGTAAGGCGCAGTAGAGAGCTTCTGACACTCAATACAGTGACAAGCAATCACCATCTTAGGTGGTTGTTTTAAGCTATAACTGACATTGCCACACTGGCACGACCCTTTTACGTTGTACATCATCCTTGCTTCTCCTAAATTGATACGCGTCATATCGGTGAACACGCGCGACTCTGGTATTCAGACTACTGCTGTCACAGCAGGTTTTCCATCACAGTTACCTTTGATTAACCAGCAAAACTGTACTGCAGTGCTATCACGACTTGGGTGATTGAATCACTTTAGGCTCAACAGACAACAGGTTCAATAACAAGGTGGCAATAACAATCGCTACACTAATCGACACCAACCGCATCAACTCCGCAGACAAAGGGGCCTCGCCCTGATAAGACAGGATCTGGTTAACCAACACGATAAAATTGGTGAACAGCAATTGATAGATACTCAAACGACACCCACGGCGAACAGCGTAGCAAGCAAGCTGTAACCCTAGAAAGCAAGTCACACCAAGCAAAGTCCACATTGGCAATCCGACTGTATTGAGCAGCATGATCGGAATGGTCATTAAGATCCCCACGGTGGTCGCAATTAACCGGTTGTTGCGAAATACGCGTTGGTCTCTCGATACAGGAATCTTGATCATGCTGCCGATGGTAATCGCAATTAACAGGGTTTGTGAGCTTCCATAACCGATTAACGCATATAAAACCAACAGTAGCGCCGTCGCTTTAAAGCCAATCACACCCAAGTGTAACTCCGCGCCAGCCATGTCTTGCTCGTCTGGCAGGATCTCTTTTTCATCACCTGGAAACAGCAAAAAGCTAGCATAGGTGACCAGCAGAGCGGTTAAAAACACCTCAAACATAATGACTGGCAAGTTAGTGATTGAATAACCAAACTGCAGATTCAATACGCAAGTAATGATGACAAACAGCAAAGCAAAGGTGGCGAGCATATCCTTTGGGTCTTTGTGGCTGCGGTAGAAGCTCCAAAATAAGACCAACCAACAAAAGAGACCAAAACCGGTTGGGGAATCAACGAGTACGTCCCCCAGACCAATGACCCCAACACTGACGCCCAGCATCACTACCATTAGCTTGAGCATCATCGACAGTGGTGGCCTTGACGGCATTATGGTGAGGAAGATCACCACAAACATTGGCGCTAAAAACGGTACAGGATTCCCTTGCGCTAATAAGTAGAACAACAGCAAGGTTGGTGCAAACACCAAACGAATAACAGGATTGGCCGCGCTACGAAACATAAGTCCAGATACTCAATACTCGCATCCAAATACCAGCTAACCACTCACCCAGAGCGCTTTGCTCTGTATAAAAGGCCACCGTTGCCTGTGAACCAAAACGAACGTTATGCAAATCGTCGGTACTATCAAACACGATATTGACCGGATAACGCTGCGGGGTAAACGAGCTCGAACCCGCGTTTAAAAAACCAGTCGCCGGATCGATGTCATTACTGCCTCCAGTCCCCCAACCTATGCTCTCCACTTTGCCACTCAATACTCGCCCCGGTAACGCATCTAAAACAATTTTCACCGTTTGACCGGGCTTAACAAACTCAAGCGAGTTTTCACGTGCCAAAGCCGAAATCCAAACACTACGCGGATCGATAAAAGTCATTAGCGGTGCCCCTGCTGAGGCACTTTGACCGGTAGTGAGCTGCATATTAGTGATAACACCATGTGATGGGGCATAGACTTTGGTCTTTTGCAGATCAAGTTGTGCTTTCTCGAGGCTCGCCATGGCAGCACGTATCTGTGGGTTACTGCTGCCAGTCGGACCAAGATTCTGCTCTGCTTGAACCAAAGACGCTTGAGCGGCTTCAAGGCCAGCCTGAGCACGCTGTTTTGCCTCAATAGCGTTGTCTAGATCAGCTTGGCTTAGAACCCCTCGCGCAGCCAGTTCTTGAGTGCGATTCGCCTGCTCGCGGGCGTTATTTCTTGCGGCCAGTGCATCCACTACCCGAGCTTGAGCCACCTCAACCGCAGCCGTGTTGGAGCCGATGTTTTGTCCGGCCAAGGCTAAATTAGCCTGAGCTGAGGCAAGCGCTAATTCATAGTTTCGCGGATCAATGCTAAACAGCAATTGCCCTGCTTCGACAATTTGGTTGTCTTTAACGCCTACCTCTACAATGTTGCCCGACACTTCTGGTGCCACTCTCACTAAATAGGTATGCACGCTTGCATCACTAGTGATCGGCGCAACACGATCGGCCCACAAAGTATACAGCCAAATGGCAAACACGGCGCTGATGATATAAATACTGAGTTTTTTCGAAGATTGTTCTGCAGCTGACATAAAGTTCAAGTCCAATGAAACACTAGTTAACAGTATAAGCGAATCAGTGAGTTATACTAGTTGCGCAGATCAAGTACTGTAGGTTTCGTAGGATGGAAGATCCACTACATCCACTCACATCACACACGATCATATAATTGGAAATAACTATCGACAACTTTATCCCCTAGCTTGTCGCCACATACCTAATTTAAGACAAAAAAAGAGCCGCTAAATGCGGCTCTTAATAGTTCGATTCTTCCGAGGTATCAGATTACTTCTCTTTACCGAACACGTTGTTTTCTTGCTCTTGTACGCGGATGAACGTAGTACGCTTGGTTAGCTCTTTAAGCTTTGCTGCACCTACATAAGTACATGTTGAGCGAACACCGCCAAGGATGTCTTGGATAGTACCGTGAACGCTGCCACGGAATGGTAGAAGTACAGTTTTACCTTCAGCGGCGCGGTAGCCAGCAACACCACCAGAGTGTTTGTCCATCGCGCTCTTCGACGACATACCGTAGAACTTCATGAACTTCTTGCCGTCTTGCTCGATCACTTCGCCGCCTGACTCTTCGTGACCTGCTAGCATACCGCCTAGCATTACGAAGTCAGCGCCGCCGCCGAATGCTTTTGCAACGTCACCCGCACATGAACAGCCACCGTCACCGATGATCATGCCGCCAAGGCCGTGTGCAGCGTCACCACACTCGATGATTGCAGAAAGTTGAGGGTAACCAACACCTGTTTTAACACGTGTAGTACATACAGAACCTGGGCCAATACCCACTTTCACGATGTCTGCGCCCGCTAGGATTAGCTCTTCACACATATCGCCAGTCACTACGTTACCTGCAGAGATAACTTTGTCTGGGAATGCAGCACGTACACGTTGTACGTACTCGACTAGATGCTCTGAGTAACCGTTAGCGATATCGATACAGATGAAGATAAACTCATCAGAGATCGCCATGATGTCTTTGGTTTTTTGGAAGTCTTCATCAGACGTACCAGTAGACACCATTACGTTGTTTAGTGTTGTTTTGTCTGCTGTTTTCGCAAACTCTGCCCAGTCTTCTACTGTGTAGTGTTTGTGAACAGCGGTCATTACACCATGCTCTGCTAGTGCCTTCGCCATTGCGAAGCTACCAACCGAATCCATGTTCGCCGCAATTACAGGTACACCAGACCATTGACGGCCACTGTGCTTGAATGTAAAATCGCGGGTTAAATTTACTTGAGAACGGCTCTTAAGGGTAGAACGTTTCGGGCGAAACAGTACATCTTTAAAACCTAACTTAAGTTCTTGTTCGATACGCATTGTGTAATTCCTTGATTCATAAGTATATGTGTCATCTCAGAGTGCGTAGTGAAATCGTTGGCAGACGAGTTCACTGTTCTTCGGACACAAAAAAACCGGAGCGTTGGCAGACGCTCCGGTTTTCAGCATTATA
>JBCAXU010000079.1:0-19169 GCA_038533895.1 Pseudomonadota bacterium
GGTACAAGGTACGCCGCCAGAAGAGCAGAGCCTACTCGGTACCATCTTTATCTCTTGGTTCCCAATGATCTTACTGATTGGTGTATGGATTTTCTTCATGCGTCAAATGCAAGGCGGCGGCGGTAAAGGCGCAATGTCTTTTGGTAAGAGCAAAGCTCGCATGATGAGCGAAGAGCAAATTAAAACCACTTTTGCCGACGTCGCTGGCTGTGACGAAGCCAAAGAAGACGTGAAAGAGCTGGTCGATTACCTGCGTGACCCAAGCCGCTTCCAAAAGTTGGGTGGTAAAATCCCAACAGGTGTGCTGATGGTCGGCCCTCCTGGTACAGGTAAGACCCTATTGGCTAAAGCTATCGCTGGCGAAGCAAAGGTCCCATTCTTTACTATCTCTGGTTCTGACTTCGTAGAAATGTTCGTTGGTGTCGGTGCATCTCGTGTACGTGACATGTTTGAACAAGCGAAAAAGGCCGCGCCTTGTATTATCTTTATCGACGAAATCGATGCGGTGGGCCGTCAACGTGGTGCCGGTGTAGGTGGTGGTCACGATGAACGTGAGCAAACACTTAACCAAATGCTGGTTGAAATGGATGGTTTCGAAGGCAACGAAGGCATTATCGTTATCGCTGCGACTAACCGCCCAGACGTTCTTGACCCAGCGCTTCTTCGTCCTGGTCGCTTCGACCGTCAGGTTGTGGTTGGTCTACCAGATGTGCGTGGTCGTGAGCAGATCCTTAAAGTTCACATGCGTAAAGTGCCGCTAGCCGGAGACGTAGAACCATCGCTAATCGCACGTGGTACACCGGGCTTCTCTGGTGCAGACCTTGCGAACCTTGTTAACGAAGCGGCGCTATTTGCTGCGCGTGGTAACAAGCGTAACGTTTCAATGGTTGAGTTTGAACTGGCGAAAGACAAGATCATGATGGGGGCTGAACGTCGCTCTATGGTTATGTCGGAAGAGACTAAAGAATCCACGGCTTATCATGAAGCGGGTCACGCGATTGTTGGTCGTCTGGTTCCTGAACACGATCCAGTATACAAAGTATCGATCATCCCACGTGGCCGTGCTCTTGGTGTGACTATGTATCTACCTGAGCAAGATCGCGTCAGTATGTCTCGACAGCATCTAGAGTCGATGATTTCCAGCTTATATGGTGGTCGTCTGGCAGAAGAGCTGATTTATGGTGCTGATAAAGTATCAACGGGTGCGTCAAACGACATCGAACGTGCGACAGATATCGCGCGCAAGATGGTGACTCAGTGGGGTTTCTCTGAAAAACTGGGGCCACTTCTCTATGCCGAAGATGAAGGCGAAGTGTTCTTGGGCCGCAGCGTTACCCAAACTAAGCATATGTCCGATGATACGGCTAAACTGATTGACGATGAAGTTCGCAGTATCATTGACCGCAACTATGAGCGTGCAAAACAGATCCTTGAAGACAACATGGATATCATGCACGCGATGAAAGATGCGCTGATGAAATACGAAACCATCGATGCGGGTCAGATTGATGATCTGATGGAGCGTAAGGCGGACATTCGTGAACCAGCAGGCTGGGGCGACAACCCAAGCAATAAGTCTGAAGCGAAAAGCGAAGCTAAACCTGATGAAGCGACGAGTGAGCAGCAAAGTGACACCGCTCAAGAGGACGCTAGCATCGAGCCGACAGAGAAAAAAGACTCTGAGTAATAGCTGAAAATAATCAAACCCCGAGATCTCTCGGGGTTTTTGTGTTTAAGATGAAAATTAAAGCCAACAATAAAACCCTTGATCTCTCCCAGCCCCAAGTGATGGGAATCCTCAACGTTACGCCCGACTCCTTCTCTGATGGCGGGAAGTTCAACCGTTTGGATGATGCTCTACGCCAAGCGAAGAATATGATCGATGCAGGTGTAGCGATCATTGATATTGGTGGAGAGTCGACCCGACCGGGCGCTCCGGCTGTGGAACTCGAGCAAGAGTTGCAGCGCGTGATCCCGGTGATCGAAGCGATTCGACGTGAGTCGGATGTGTGGATTTCGGTAGATACCAGTAAAGCAGAGGTGATGCGTCAAGCCGCCGAGGCTGGCGCTGATATCATTAATGATGTTCGAGCGTTGCAAGAGCCTGGCGCTTTGCAAGTGGCGGCTGAGTCTGGATTGCCGATCTGCTTAATGCATATGCAAGGTCAACCTAGAACGATGCAGGCTAACCCACACTATGATGACTTGATTCATGAGGTGGGGGCGTTTCTTACCCAGCGAATGGCTGAGTGTGAGGCGGCCGGCATTGGTCGTGACAAGCTGATTCTTGATCCGGGGTTTGGCTTTGGTAAAACCATAGAGCATAACTACCAGATGCTGGCCAACCTAGAGCAGTTCCATCAGTTTGGACTGCCGATTTTGGCGGGTATGTCTCGTAAATCCATGATTTTCAAATTATTAGATAAAACGCCAGCAGAGTGTGTCGCAGCCAGTGTAAGCTGCGCGACCATTGCTGCAATGAAAGGGGCGCAAATTATTCGTGTTCACGATGTTGAACAAACGCTAGATGCCATGAAAGTGGTCTCAATGGTGCGTAACTACTGTTGAGATAAGAAAAAGATAAAGGAATCACTATGTCGACGAAAAGACGTTATTTCGGTACAGATGGTGTACGAGGAAAAGTGGGGCAATACCCTATTACACCAGATTTTGTACTCAAGCTGGGTTGGGCTGCTGGGAGAGTATTAGCTAAGCAAGGCACAAAGAAAGTCATTATTGGCAAAGACACACGCATCTCGGGTTACATGTTGGAGTCCGCCTTAGAAGCAGGCCTTGCTGCAGCAGGACTAAAAGCAACATTTACTGGACCTATGCCAACGCCTGCCGTCGCCTACCTGACACAAACCTTCCGCGCTGAAGCGGGTATTGTCATATCAGCCTCGCACAATCCTTATTATGATAACGGCATTAAGTTCTTCTCATCAGAGGGAACCAAGTTACCAGACGACATTGAGCTAGCCATTGAAGCTGAGCTCGACAAGGATATCGAGTGTGTTGAGTCTGCGCTACTGGGTAAGGCGAGTCGACTGAATGATGCCGCGGGCCGCTATATTGAATTTTGTAAAAGTACTTTCCCATCAGAGCTGAGCTTAGCGGGAATGAAAATTGTGGTGGATTGTGCCCATGGCGCAACTTATCACATTGCTCCTGCGGTCTTTAGTGAGCTAGGCGCTGATGTTATCGCAATGGGCGTTGAACCAAGTGGTACCAACATCAATGATCAAGTGGGGGCGACCGATGTTCGCGCTCTGCAACAGCGGGTGGTCGAGGAGCAAGCGACGCTTGGTTTAGCCTTTGATGGTGACGGTGACCGTATAATTATGGTTGATCATCTGGGTAACAAAGTAGATGGTGACCAAATTGCGTACATCATTGCCCGTGATGCACTGCGTCGAGGTGAGTTGAAAGGGGGCGTGGTCGGAACGCTGATGACCAACCTCGGTATGGAAAACGGCCTGAAGCAGCTAGGCATTCCTTTTGTACGTGCCGCCGTCGGCGACCGTTACGTCATGGAAAAATTACTCGAAAATGATTGGAAAATAGGCGCTGAAAACTCAGGGCACGTGATCCTATTAGATAAAGTGACCACTGGTGATGCGATTGTGGCCGCGCTGCAGGTGTTGGCATCGGTTGTGGGCAGTAAACTATCGCTCAACGAATTGTCACAAGGCATGACGCTCTACCCTCAAGTGCTGGAGAATGTGCGCTTCTCTGGTGACTCAGACCCACTTGAGGCTGAAGCCGTTAAAGTCGCTGTGGCCGAGGTGGAAAGTGAACTTAGCGACAAGGGCAGGGTGCTATTGCGTAAGTCGGGCACTGAACCTTTGATCCGCGTGATGGTGGAAGGTGAAGAAGCCGAACTGGTTCAAGCTTCCGCGCTGAAAATCGCTCAGGCAGTGAAAGAAAGCTGCTAACCAGCATACAACCGCCACCTTTGGGTGGCGGTTTTATTTTCTACTCTACTTGGCTTTTATGCTAGTATCGAAGCCTTCTCACTAACGGCAAATGGTATGCAATCACAATCGCTACAGTTTCTCCATGAAATGGGAATTGATTACTATCAACTGCAACACCCGCCGAGATTGGCTGGTTATCAAGCCCCCGGTTTGTCTCTAGAACCAGACTGTCGTTTGTTACTAGTGGCGCCACAGTGCCCTAGCGGCGCAGAAGCCAAGTTATTCGAACGCGTTTTGGGCAGCATTAAGCTCAACTTGTCTGATGCTCGGCATATCCTCCCTGCACAACTGTCGAGTCTAACTCGCCATCAGCTTGAATGGGTATGGTTTGCTGGCTGTGACGCCGACACTGAGTTCAATGCTAACGTGTTAACCTCACCAGCTCTTGAGCTGATCGACGGAAATCAGCAGCATCGCCGCGCTTTGTGGCAGCAAATTTGTTCTTACCAAAAATGAAAATTCTTCCTCTAGCGGCTGTTCATCTCGAGCAGGTATGGGCGATTGAAACTCAGGCTCACACTCACCCTTGGGCTGAGAGTATGATTCGTGATTTAGACTCACGCGGCGCTTGCCATCGCGTACTAATCGACAACGATAGAGTGCTCGGTTATTTCTACGCGCAAAATATTGTTGGTGAAGTCACGTTACTCAATATTGTCGTTGATCCCGCTCTGCAGGGGCAAGGTTTGGGTAAGCAACTGATCAATGGATTTTTAGATCTCTGTGAACAATCTCAAGCTGAGAGTGCTTGGCTTGAAGTGAGAGAAAGTAACGTTGCGGCATATCATCTTTACCAAGCTGTAGGTTTCAATGAAGTGGATCGCCGCCGAAATTACTACCCGACTGTGAACGGCAAAGAAGATGCGATCATCATGAGCTATCTGTTTTTTTACTGAGCCATTATTTTTGCGCTGCTTTCACTATGGTAGGAGCGGGGATATCGTAGAAGTTCTGTTTAAAGCGCTCGACTAGCTCTGACGCTGGTAGGGGCTTGTCAAATAGGTAGCCTTGGAACTGCTCACATCCCAATTGCTTGAGTGCTTGTAGTTCGTTGGCGTCTTCGACCCCCTCCGCGATGACCTCAAGGTTAAGACGCTGCGCGGTCATGATAATGGTATCGACAATTGCCTGATCGCTCTCATCCATATGCAGTTGTGTCACAAACGAGCGATCAATCTTGAGTACATCAACAGATAAGTGTTTAAGGTAGCGCAGCGACGAGTACCCGGTACCAAAGTCATCAATCGATGTTTTCAACTTATGCTGTTTCAACTCGGCCATTTTTTCTACTGCAGCGTCGACATTCTCTAGCAGCAGATTCTCGGTGATCTCCAGTTCAATATCGTGCCCATCAATACCTGCTTGCGCCAAAGAGTCGACAATATGCTCCACAAAAGAACTTTGTGAGAACTGCAACGGGCTGATGTTGATGGCAAGTCGACGAAAACTCTCTGGTAACACTCCTTCTTTTTGCCAATTCGCATATTGATAGCAAGCTTGCTCAATGATCCAGTTACCTATTTGCAATATTTGCCCCGTTTCCTCGGCGATCGGCATAAAGACTCCCGGAGGAAGCACCCCTTTGCTTGGATGGTTCCAACGAATCAATGCTTCTACGCCGATGATGCGGTGGTGTGAATCGACCTGTGGTTGATAGTAGAGCTCTAATTGGCCTTTATTAAGCGCTTCATGAAGTCCTTTCTCTATCTCCAAGAACGACTCCACTTGCGCCTGCATTTCGGGTTCATAGAACATATATTTATTGCGCCCGGCGACTTTTGCGCGGTAAAGCGCTGTGTCTGCTTGACGCAGCACATCAATATTGGTGATGCCCGCAGAAGGGAACAGGGCAATACCGACACTCACCGTACAGTAGAGCTGATGATCATCGATAGAGTAGGGATTGGAAATCAACGCCAGTAATTGTTTGGCCAGTTCTTGTGCTTTGTCAGCATCGACATTAGGCAGTAATAGAGCGAACTCGTCGCCGCCTATCCGAGCGGCGGTGAAGTCGGTTTTTATCCACGCTTCGATGCGCATGGAAATGGCCTTGATCAGATTGTCGCCAATGGTGTGACCAAGTGAATCATTGATGGTTTTAAAGCGATCAAGGTCGAGATAAAACAGTGCGCCACTCTGATGGTTTATGCGAGTGTCTTCGATAGCTTTACCCAGCAGTTGCAGCAATAGACTGCGGTTGGCTAGACCTGTCAACGAGTCGTAATATGCCAATTGGTTCAGTTTGATCTCTGCGGCTTCGCGCTCTTGCCACAAAGTATGAAAGGTTTTAGCCAATTGCCCCAGCTCATCGTCTCGGTATTGAGTCGGTGGGGGAACGTCTTTGCTAGGGCCTTGCAATGAGCGCACCCAATCGATCAGAGTGACCAGAGGCTTAGACAATTTTCGGTAGAAGAACAACAGCAATATGGTGGTAAGAATGATATTGCGTAACAAATCGAACAGCAAAATACGACTGGTGCGACTAATGAAGTTTTGTGCGATATGCGCGCCGTTGACGGAAAAAGTTAAGTTGCCCACCACAACATGAGAGTTGGGCTGATGCAGTTCCGTAGTGAAAGTGGGAGTCGTTGGTGTTAAATACGATGAGAGCGCTTCAATGATATTACCTTGAGTCGAAATACTGCGCTGTTTAGCGGTGAGCGTATCACCAAAATCATCAACGATTTCAACTTTGTAAATTGCTTTATCCATCATCAGGGTTGACGCCACCTGCTCAGCAAGTAGTTGGTTGAGGTGGTAAGCGGCTTGGCTAGCATTGGAGTAATTCTGCAGCAGCTTAAACTGATAATGTTCTTGGATGCGCTTCTGTTCCTGATGAAGGTCCACCAAAATATGGTACAGGCTAAAACAGAGCCCTAGAATCACCGAAACTAGAAATACCGTTTTCGCTTGCCGAAAAGCTAATGAGTTGACTTTTTTGCTTTGTTTCATCGTTTCGAATAGCTCCCTCTACTTCTTTAGTTATAGTCCATTTTTATTGATAAATTAATCTGTAACTAAAAAACTGACCTTTTTCGGCCAATCTGATGGATGAAGTTGCCCCTGAGGAGAATATAAGCGAAAATACCGCGCAAATTTGAACCGAATCGCTAGAGCTAGCGTAAAGCGCTCGTCTTCTCTAGCCCAAAGACAGAAGAAGCCCCTTTGATGTCAAATACTCCCTTTGTTAGCGAAGTGTCTAAACGTCGTACTTTCGCTATTATCTCGCACCCTGATGCGGGTAAAACGACGATTACTGAAAAAGTATTACTGTTCGGACGTGCGATCCAGACGGCGGGAACGGTAAAAGGTCGAGGTTCAGCGCAACACGCCAAGTCTGACTGGATGGAAATGGAAAAAGAGCGTGGTATTTCGGTGACGACCTCGGTGATGCAGTTTCCGTACAACGAGTGTTTGGTGAACCTACTGGATACCCCAGGACACGAAGACTTCTCGGAAGATACTTACCGGACACTGACCGCGGTAGACTCATGTCTGATGGTGATTGATGCTGCGAAAGGTGTCGAAGACAGGACGCGTAAGCTAATGGAAGTTACTCGTCTTCGTGATACGCCAATCGTCACCTTTATGAACAAACTCGACCGAGACATTCGTGATCCAATGGAGCTGCTGGATGAGGTGGAAAGCGAGTTGAACATGTCTTGCGCACCTATCTCGTGGCCAATTGGTTGTGGTAAAGAGTTTAAAGGTGTGTACCACATTCATCGTGATGAGACGATCCTTTACAACACAGGTCAAGGCCACACGATTCAAGACTCACGCATTATTAAAGGTTTGGATAATCCAGAGCTTGATGACGCGGTAGGGGCTGAACTGGCCGAACAACTGCGTGAAGAGCTCGAACTGGTGATTGGTGCGTGCCCAGAGTTTGATCAAGAGCTATTCTTGGCCGGTGAGCTGACGCCCGTCTATTTTGGTACTGCATTGGGTAACTTTGGTGTTGACCATATGCTTGATGGATTGACCGAGTGGGCGCCAGCGCCAATGCCACGCCAAGCTAACGAACGTGAAGTGGCGGCGGATGAAGAGAACTTCTCTGGTTTTGTATTTAAGATCCAGGCTAATATGGATCCAAAACACCGCGATCGCATTGCCTTTATGCGTATTGTATCGGGCACTTATAAGCAAGGCATGAAGATGAATCATGTGCGCTTAGGTAAGCAGATCAACATTTCTGACGCAGTGACCTTTATGGCTGGTGACCGCTCTCGCGCGGAAAATGCTTACGCCGGTGACATCATTGGTCTGCATAACCATGGAACGATCCAAATTGGTGACACCTTTACCCAAGGTGAAGCGTTGAAGTTCTCAGGTATTCCTAACTTTGCACCTGAACTGTTCCGTCGTATTCGTCTACGAGACCCACTGAAACAGAAGCAACTGCTCAAAGGCTTAGTTCAGCTTTCAGAAGAGGGGGCTGTACAGGTGTTCCGCCCACTACAAAACAATGATCTGATTGTTGGCGCTGTCGGTGTGCTGCAGTTTGACGTGGTTGTTGCGCGTCTGAAAGCGGAATATAACGTAGAAGCCATCTATGAAAGCGTCAATGTCGCTACCGCCCGCTGGGTCGAGTGTGAAGATGGTAAGAAACTGGATGAGTTCCAGCGCAAGAACCAAACCAACCTAGCGTTGGATGGGGGGGATAACCTAACCTACATCGCCCCTACTATGGTCAACTTGAATCTGTCGAAAGAACGTTTTCCAGATGTAGAGTTCCGCGCAACTCGCGAACACTAATCTTCTTCGCCTTTGAGGCGATAACTTCGTTGACGGCGTAAACTCACCTTAGTCACGTAGCGTACTACGCTCCCAAGGTTGAGTTTACTTGTCGCCTTGTTCTAGCCTCAAACGCTTTGAAGATACTATTGGTGACTTAATTAGGGCGGATTCGTTCGTTGCCTTGCTACAGCTCCAACTATTTTGAGTATTATCTGTGTTTGAGGTGAGTTTGCTGAAGATTTAGTTATGAAAATACCGCCAGTATGGGCGGTATTTTTTTAGAGTCGAGAGCGGACTTTGTCCTTCGAGCGGCGGTTAAGCTGTCATTCCATATACGGGCTGACATAAAAATAAAAGGGTTGATACCATGTACCAACCCTTAAATACTTGTATCGAAACTCGAAACTCGAAACTCGAAACTCGAAACTCGAAACTCGAAACTCGAAACTCGAAACTCGAAACTCGCTATTTGTTCTTTTTCGCTGAAGTTTTCTTCTTACCCTTAGCGGTGGTCTTCTTCTTGTCGTCTTTTTTCTTCTTCTTAAATACTGGCTTTTTGTGCTTCGGACGAAGTTCTTTGATAAAGCGTTCTTTCACTTCTTCCTTAGTATAGCGTGCCACTCTATCCATCATAGGTTGATCGTGCGCTTCGACTAAAGAAATCGCGTTACCTTTTTTGCCGGCTCGCGCTGTACGTCCGATACGATGTAAATATACATCGGCGCTGCGTGGCATGTCGTAATTGATCACATGACTCACATCCGGAAGATCGATCCCGCGTGCAGCGACATCGGTTGCCAGCAGCACGTTGACTGTGCCGTCTCGGAAGCGGTTGATGGCGTTGTTACGACGATCTTGTGGCATTTCGCCTTGAATCCACGAGCAAGGGATCTGGGCTTTTTCTAGCTCTGCGCGTAGCTCAGCCAAACGCTCACGGGTTTTGAGAAATACGATAGAGCGCTCGGCCTGATCAGTAAGGATCTTTTTTAATAGCTCTAGCTTGTGGTTCATATCGTCGGCACGATGGTACCACTGGGCAATTTTCTTACGCTCCCGACGAGAAGGTTCTGCATCGATTTCGGCAGGCTGATTAAGAAGATCGGCCGTGAACCCTTCTACGCCTTTACCTTCCAGTGTGGCCGAGAATAACAGCGTCTGTTTGCGCCAGCGACACTCAGACGAGAGACGATCCACCGTTGGGCCAAAGCCCATGTCCAGCATGCGGTCCGCCTCATCCAGAATTAGCCATTCGATGGCGCGGCAATCAAAACGTTCTGCTTCAATGTACTCCATCAAACGCCCTGGCGTTGCCACTACGATGTCTTGGGTAGTGGCTAAGATATCTGCGTGCTCTTGGTATTGAACACCGCCAGTAATGGTGAAGATGTTCAGTTTAGTATGCTTGGCCAGTGCGCGTGCTTGATCGGCCACTTGCATGGCAAGTTCACGTGTTGGCGTGAGAATAAGCACCCGAGCAGGCCCAGGTTTACGGCGCGGAAAATCTTGCAAAAACTGCAATGCTGGCAGAACAAACGCTGCGGTTTTTCCGGTCCCGGTTGGTGCTGATGCCAAGATATCTCGACCTTCCAGCGCTTGTGGGATTGCCTGCGCCTGAACTTGCGTCGGGCGGCTAAACCCCATTTCTTCTATCGCGAGGAGTAGGTTAGGGTCTAACTCTAAGTCGGCAAAATTTTTGATCACTATGATGTCTCCACAAGCCTGTTGGGGTGAGCAGTAAATAAGGGGACGTATTATAGAGTGTTCGGTGATAAGGATCACACCTTATTTTTTACATCTTAAGATAAAACGCTTGAGTCAGTTGCACAAAATCTGCGCTGTAACCTTGTTTGTCTGAAATTTGTATCAAGTTGTTCTCGACTGTGGTTGGTTGTTTACTCAGTTCAAATAACAGCCGATTGACGGGTTTATTCTCGCTAGGTTTGACTTCGCAGCGACGGCTTAAGTGCCAGCCCATGTCTAGGGCCAGTTGAATAAAGTGACCACCTTCCACAAGGGACAAGACAAAACTCGCTTTTCCATTGTGTTTGAGCAGGTGCCAGCAGCGAGTGAGTAGATCCTGATGATTGAGTTGGTCGGAATGCCTCGCGATGGCTCGAGTTTGATTTTGCGCCTTTTCGCCACTATTGAAGTAGGGCGGGTTGCAGATAATCGCGCAATAGCTTTGGTTGAAAGCGTAGGTGAGAACGTCGCCATCCAAAAGCTGAAGCCGCTCTGTCCAAGGCGAAGCCGCGAAATTTTGCTTCGCAGCGCTGAGCGCGTGTTGGTCGATATCAATAGCATCGATGTCCAGTAAGGGGTAGCGCTGTGCAATCATCAGGCTGAGCAGACCGGTCCCCGTGCCGATATCGAGTACCTGTGAACATTGACCGAGTTTAGCCCATGCGCCGAGCATCACTCCATCGGTACTGACAGGCATGCCTGTGTAGCCGCCTGAAATGCTAAATTGTTTAAACTGAAAGTCTTTGGTCTTTTTCATCTGCTACGTTTGTCGGTGATCGTTTAAATATTGAGTTAATTGATCTGTTGTTAACTCTTTGTTTGGTTAAATGTGCTGTCTGTTGTGAGTTTGTGAGATGAACAGCAAGGTGTTATGAACTGGATATTCTTTTTAGTATAGTTATTTGTGCTGCATATCGGTTTGATTTATAAATTTATATGGTGTTTTTGGCCTTTGGGTTGCGACTTGATGAGGATTTCGTCATTATGCGCGCCTAATTTTAAGAGTGTGCGCCATGTCGCAACACTCATGCAACACAACATCAATCAAACATAAGTATAAGGGTCGACAGTGAATCAGACTTTAAAACTAACAGATATTATTGCGGTAGGCTTTATGCTTTTCGCATTCTTTTTGGGTGCAGGCAACATCATTTTCCCACCACTCGCTGGTCAGTTAGCGGGTGACAATCTCTTTCCTGCGATGACAGGTTTCTTGATCACAGCGGTAGGTCTTCCTCTCGTCACCATCGTTGCTATTGCTGTGGCTGGAGGCTCTTGGGAGCACTTGACCAAAGATCTGCCTAAACGCGCGGGCATGCTCATGGCGGTGCTGATATTTATCATTATTGGTCCCGCTTTTGCTGCACCTCGTACTGGCTTGGTTGCCTACGAGATGGCGGTGAAGCCATTCTTTATTGATGCCGTTCAATCTCATCTTACTGTCTTCTCTATTTTGTTCTTTGCTGTGGCAATGTTCTTCGCGTGGTCGCAAGGCAAGCTGATTGATGTTATTGGTAAGGTATTGACGCCATTACTATTTATCGGTCTTGTCGTACTTGCAGCCGCAGTGTTCATCGATCCTCAAGGCGAAATGATCGCGGCTCAAGGTGAGTATTTGACCCATCCACTGCAAAAAGGCTTCCTCGAAGGCTACAACACAATGGATACCTTCGGCTCACTGATGTTTGGGGTATTGATTGTTGATGCACTACGCCAAAAAGGTATTACCGAGCAAAAAGCCACGGCTAAGTACTTGATTAGCGCTGCGTGTATTGCGGCTGCAGGTCTGGCCTTTGTTTACATTTCGCTATTCTACCTAGGTGCGACGAGCGCTGCAGTGGCCGCTGGTGCCGATAACGGTGGTGTGGTGTTGAGCCTTTATGTTCAGTCGCTGTTCGGCCCATATGGACAAATTGTGTTGTCAGTGATTGTGTTACTGGCGTGTCTCACGACGGCGATTGGTTTGATTTCAGCCTGTTCTGACTACTTTAGCTCGCTGACACCGCTGTCGTACAAAGCTTGGGTTGTGATCAACGGTGTTGCTTGTGCGGTCGTGGCTAATGTTGGTCTATCACAGCTTATCGCGCTTTCTGTTCCGGTACTATTCGCGCTTTATCCTGTGGCTATTGCTTTGGTCGCGCTGACATTCCTGCGCAACAAAATGCCAAACCCTCAAGCGGCTTATCGCGTGGTGATCTTAGTGTCATTGCTCTTTGCGCTTATTGATGCGGCAAAAGTGGCGGGCGTAGACGTCTCTGCGCTATCGATGCTGCCACTGTTTGATATCGGTATGGGCTGGTTACTGCCAACCGCAGTTGCGATTGTTGCCATGTTCTTTGTCGGCAAAGTTGAACAACCTGAGCTAGCGCAAGACAACGCATAATCTGTTGTTCAATGCTTAGAACAATCCCCTGTTACGTAAGGCGTGACAGGGGATTTTTTGTTACTCGAGTTTTACGTCGTCAATAAAAATCCCTGTATCTTCGTCACACTTTTCAGTACAATTCTTCGGTTAAATTCTACTCATAAATGTTGAGCAAACATGTTTGAAATCAATCCTATTAAAAATCGCCTAAAGGACGTGTCTGAGCGCACTAATGTCCTGAGGGGGTATCTTTGACTATGACGCCAAACAAGAGCGTCTAGAAGAAGTTAACGCAGAACTTGAACAACCGGATGTATGGAACGAACCTGAGCGTGCTCAAGCGCTAGGTAAAGAGCGTTCTTCGTTGGAAGCGGTTGTGGAAACTATTGATCAGCTAGATCGAGGTGTAGAAGATGTAGAAGGCCTACTTGAACTTGCTGTTGAAGAAGAAGATCAAGAAACCTTTGACGAGATTGAACCTGAGCTGGCAGAACTCGAAGCGAAACTGGAACAACTTGAGTTCCGTCGTATGTTCTCTGGCGATCACGACGCTTCAGATTGCTACATCGATTTGCAGTCAGGTTCTGGTGGTACAGAAGCCCAAGACTGGACCTCAATGATGCTGCGTATGTATTTGCGCTGGGCTGAAGCGAAAGGCTTTAAGACCGAGGTGATTGAAGTGTCTGAGGGCGAAGTCGCTGGTCTTAAAGGTGCAACGGTTAAGATCTCTGGCGAGTACGCTTACGGCTGGTTACGTACCGAGACTGGCGTGCATCGTTTAGTACGTAAGTCACCATTTGATTCAAGTGGTCGTCGTCATACCTCGTTTGCTTCTGCGTTTATCTACCCAGAGATTGATGACAATATTCAGATCGACATTAACCCGTCTGACTTACGTATCGACGTATACCGTGCATCTGGCGCTGGTGGTCAGCACGTCAACACCACGGAATCTGCGGTACGTATTACTCACGTGCCAACTAATACTGTGGTGCAATGTCAGAATGATCGCTCTCAGCATAAGAACAAAGACCAAGCGATGAAGCAGCTGCGTGCCAAGCTGTTTGAACTTGAGATTCAAAAACAGAATGCCGAGAAGCAGGCCAACGAAGATGCCAAATCTGATATTGGTTGGGGAAGCCAGATCCGCTCTTACGTGCTGGACGACTCACGAATCAAAGACTTACGTACCGGCGTTGAAAACCGCAATACGCAAGCGGTGCTTGACGGCGACTTAGACAAATTTATTGAAGCTAGCCTGAAGTCAGGTCTTTAAGCTTTTCACCGACACTCAAATCGAAACAGGATACATCGAAAATGACTGATGCTGTTCAAAACGACAACGCACAAGAAGGCATTTCGCCTGAAGAAAACAAGCTCATTGCAGAGCGTCGCGCGAAACTAGACGAAATTCGCAAGAGCTGCAAAGCAAACGGCCACCCAAACGACTTCCGTCGTGACGCATTAGCGGGCGACCTGCAAAAAGAGTTCGGTGAAAAGACCAAGGAAGAGCTAGAAGCGCTTAACCACGTTGTAGCGATCGCGGGTCGTATTATGGCCAAGCGTGGCCCTTTCCTTGTTATTCAAGAAACGTCTGGCCGAATTCAAGCCTACGCTGCGAAAGAGGTACAAAAGCAGCTGAAAGAGAAATATCAAGGTCTTGATATCGGTGACATCATCGGTGTGAAAGGTGCGCTGCATAAATCAGGCAAGGGCGACCTTTACGTGAACATGGAAGAGTATGAGTTGCTGACCAAAGCGCTGCGTCCTCTTCCTGAGAAGTTCCACGGTCTGACCGACCAAGAGATGCGTTACCGTCAGCGTTATGTAGATCTGATCGTGAATGAAGATTCACGTCAGGCCTTTATCATTCGCTCTAAGCTGGTGTCTTCAATTCGTAACTTCATGAGCTCAAAAGGCTACCTCGAAGTAGAAACGCCGATGATGCACGTGATTCCTGGTGGTGCAACGGCTCGTCCATTTATCACCCATCACAATGCGCTCGACATCGACATGTACCTGCGTGTTGCACCAGAGCTTTACCTAAAACGTCTTGTTGTCGGTGGCTTTGATCGCGTGTTCGAGATCAACCGTAACTTCCGTAATGAAGGTCTATCACCACGCCATAATCCAGAATTCACTATGATGGAGTTCTACCAAGCGTATGCAGACTACAAAGATCTGATGGATCTGACTGAAGAGATGCTGAGCACGGTAGCGATGGACGTGTTAGGTTCAACCTCTATGCCTTACGGTGAGGAAACCGTTGAGTTTGGTGGTAAGTACGCTCGTATGAGCATGTTTGAAGCGATCAAACACTACAACCCAGATCATGCTCAAATTCAAGCGCTAACAGAAGAAGACCTAACTAATCGTGAACTTATGGTTTCTATTGCGAAATCAGTACACGTTGAAGTGGAACCATTCTGGACCTGTGGCCAGTTATTGGAAGAGATCTTCGGTGAAACGGCTGAACCACAACTGATTCAACCAACCTTCATCACTGGCTATCCAGCAGACATCTCGCCGTTGGCGCGTCGTAGTGATGACAACCCATTCTTCACTGATCGTTTCGAGTTCTTCATCGGTGGTCGTGAAGTAGCAAACGGCTTCTCAGAGCTTAACGATGCAGAAGACCAAGACGCACGCTTTAAAGCGCAGGTCGACGCGAAAGACGCAGGTGATGATGAAGCCATGTACTACGATGCTGACTACATCACAGCACTTGAGCACGGCTTACCGCCAACAGCAGGTCAAGGTATTGGTATCGACCGTCTAGCGATGTTGTTTACCAACACCCACACCATTCGTGACGTAATCCTATTCCCTGCGATGCGTCCACAAGCGTAAGCTGACACCAACAAATTGGTATAGAAAATAGCCATCTTCGGATGGCTTTTTTTATGTCGACAATAACCCCCCAACGTAGTTGCTAAACCGCATTTAGTGACTTGTGCTGAAATAAGGATATCGAATCCTGTTTGGTATCGTTTTTAAACTGCGATATCCGCCGCAAAAAGTTTTGTCGTCTTTCCCCCAATAGTTGGAAAAAAGGCATTTACGTCACTAGTCTTATTATTGAGACAGACTCTTCGGCTTAGTCTCTATAAGGTAACCACATCACGGAGATCGTGCCTTTCTGTGGGAACTATTTATATTATCAATAATAAGGAACAAGCTTCATGGGTAGTCAATTCCGAATGGATTCCGTTCCCGGTTCTTTGGTTGTCGTAGGGGGAACCTACGAACCATGGTTGTCTGTACTTGAACAAGTCGGTTGGCGATGTACTCAATGTGGCGATTTACGTAAAGCCGATGCCCTTTTTACTGAAACCGGGCCCTGTATCGGTATTGTCGATTTAAGCCACGATGAATTTAGCCTTAACGGTATTGCTAATTTAGTGAGCAAGCACAAACAAGTGCGTTGGCTCGCTTTTATCCGAGAGTCGCAACTGAGCTCGGATACTATTTGTCAGTTTATCGTGAACTTCTGTATCGACTTTTTTACCGCACCTATCCCAGATGCCCAGCTACTTAGCACTATCGGCCATCAGCTAGGTATGCTCAAGCTTGAGAAGAAAGTGTGGCCACATTACGGCAATCAGAGTGATATGGGGCTGATTGGAGACTCCATACCGGTCAAGCGTCTACGCGACCAAATCAAGCGTATTGGTCCAACCGATGTCAGTATTCTGATTTACGGAGAAAGTGGTACCGGTAAAGAGACGGTGGCGCGCGCCGTCCATCGTACCTCTGCTCGAGCGAATAAAGAGTTTATTTCGGTTAACTGCCGCGCCATGTCTGAACGGCGGATAGAAAGCGATCTGTTTGGCATTAACCGTGAAGATCACAGTGAACCATCCATCCTTGAGAAAGCCGATGGTGGCACCATTTTACTTAACGATATTTTGACCTTACCGAGGTCGCAGCAGTACAACTTGCTGCGTTTCCTGCAAGAGGGAATGGTCGATACCGTAAATGGACGCAAAGAGGTGGATGTTCGAGTGTTGGCGGCGAACTCTGCGGATATTGAAAAAGCGCTCATTGACGGCGACTTCAATGAGGAGTTATACCACTACATCAATGTACTGCGTATTAGTGTCCCAAGCCTGAAAGAACGTGCTGGTGATGTGGCCATTCTGGCCCGACACTTTTTGCAAGAGTACTCTAAGGAGTACAACGCACAGGCGCGCAGCTTTACTGAAGAAGCCAGCCGAGCGCTGACACGCTATCACTGGCCAGGTAACGTTCGTGAGCTGATGAACCAGATTAAGCGCGTGGTATTAATGTCAGATACCGTTATGCTCGATGAGTGTCATTTAGATTTACCTAAACGCAGCGACAATCGACGCAGTTTAAAGAGCATTCGTGAGCGCAGTGAACGGGACGCGCTGCTTCTGGTACTTGAGTCGCACTCTGGTCAAGTTTCGATGGCAGCCAAAGAACTGGGTGTATCGCGTGCAACTATGTATCGTTTGTTAAACAAGCACAATCTGATTTCAGACATCCCTGTGTAATTTACTGTTTTATCAGCTAAAAAAGCCACAACTTTCAGTCGTGGCTTTTTATTTTCAAACACAATTCACTGAGAATAACTTATAACCAGGATGAATATCTTATTTCTATTGCAGTGAACGCGATGTTCAAAGAGGATCTCGTTGTTTTACGTTATTTCGCGACAAAGCGGTTGAATTGCTCGCTACTGCGGTTAGAATTTAACCATGGGCTCAGGCTCATATCTACTCAACTTTGGATTAATTACATTAGCTAGGAGGCGCACAATGAACCATTCCACCGTTCAAACCACTGTTTGCGCTTCTGATGATCGTTGCATCATGGCTTCGGCGACTATTACCGCCGCGACCGCCATGTCTGATCGTAAGCTAAAAAAACACATGTAATTAGTCCGTACCCAATCATTTTTTATTGGCTGCGGAAAAGCAGCGAATAAATGATGTCTTATATAAACCTTTAGATTCGTTGTCTTTTCCAGCCTAGACTTAACTGGAGAACACTCATGAGTCATTCTGTATATTTAAAACTCGCCACACTACTCGTTAAAGCTGACTTGCGCCGAGAAAGCCGCGAATGGCAACGTAAAGTGCGCCGCAGTGGGTATCACATTCCATGGCACAACACCCACTTACTAAGAGACATTGGTCTTGAACAAGATGGCCGTCCTATGGGGACTTCAGAGCCTGACAGCGTCAAAGCTGAGCGTCGCGTGCGTCATTTACGTCGAGTATTAAGTGCGCGAATACCGACGTAATCGAGAGGGGCAGGTCGCTTCACCTGCCCCGCTATTTGTATAACGAAAGATTATGGACAAGGATTGGAGTACGTCGTCCCAATCTCTTGAATACCTTGAAGCAACTCATCGGTTAATACGACATCTAAACTATCAATATTCGCTTTGAGCTGATCCAAATTTGTCGCCCCAATAATGTTGGCGGCGACAAACGGACGCTGATTCACAAACGCTAACGCCATTTGAGCAGGGTCCAGTCCATGCTCTTGAGCCAACTGGACATAAGCTTGAGTCGCTTGCTCACCTTGAGGCGTAAAGTAGCGCACAAAGCGTTCGAACAGTGAACATCTAGCGCCATCCGGTCGCGCTCCATTCAGATATTTACCACTTAGGCAGCCAAATGCCAGCGGTGAATAAGCAAGCAGTTGTACCCCTTCATAATGACTGATTTCTGACAGCCCAACTTCAAAGCTGCGATTGAGCAAGTTGTAAGGGTTTTGAATCGAGACAATGCGCGGCAGGTCGTGTTTCTCGGCCAGGCGTAACAGTGACATCACACCCCAAGGTGTTTCATTGGAGACACCGATATAACGAACCTTTCCGGCCTTAATAAGATCCGATAGGGCCTCTAGCGTCTCAATCAATGTTACCTCTTGCTGTTCATCTGGGTACGGATAATTGAGCTGACCAAAGCAGTTAGTTTGACGCTGTGGCCAGTGCAGTTGGTATAGGTCGACATAGTCAGTTTGCAGTCGTTTTAAGCTGTCATCGATTGCCAAATGAATATTGCGTCGATCTAGACTCATGTTGTCACGAATATAGGGCACATTGCGTGGGCCGGCGACTTTGGTCGCGAGTACCACTTTTTCGCGCTTCCCCGATTTGGTCAGCCAGTTACCAATGTACTGCTCAGTGAGGCCTTGGGTTTGTGCTTTAGGTGGAACTGGATACATCTCTGCGGTGTCGATGAAATTGACACCACGTTCAAGAGCATAGTCGAGTTGACTGAAGGCTTGTTGCTCTGTGTTTTGTTCACCAAAGGTCATGGTGCCAAGACAGATCTTACTTACTTCTAAAGTTGAGTGAGGTAACTTGTTGT
>JBCAXU010000080.1:0-19113 GCA_038533895.1 Pseudomonadota bacterium
CAGCGATTTTAACCAGCAAGAATGACCAGATATTTATGCTGTTTGGTATTAATCTAATTTTTAGATAAAAAGACGCCACCTTCGGTTACCCTTAGGTGGCGTAAGCTGCCATAGTCAAAACATAAACATGGTTTCATCAATCATTGGCAAGCTACCCACCTAATAGATACTTACCAAGACCAAATCCGCCTAACAAGAACGAGAATGTATCCCTTATATCTTTGCCAATAGCGTGCCAAACTTGAGAAATTTATAAGCTATTGATTTATATGGACTTAAAAATTTAGCATTCGCGAACACAGACTAAGCTGATCAATTTAAGTGCATCACGCACCATGATTACTCGTGGTAAGGGAACTTGCTGGCTGTCGCCGCTCTAATCAAACAGCAGTATTGAAGATTGATTAACGCGTACTTTAGACACTTGAGTGTTGAACACCGTAGAGAGATATTCAGGATTGAGGACCTGTTCCGTTGAGCCGTAATGCTGCAACACGCCTTTATCGAGCAACAACACTTTGTCAGCGTGTTTTAGGGTCCGATTGAGGTCGTGATTTGACATCAATACCGCGATCCCCATGCTGGCGACGCGGTCGATGAGTTGATAGAGCAAGCTCTCTTGGCCGATATCAAGTGGAGCAGCAGGTTCATCCAGAACCAATAACTGTGCTTGTGGGTTAAGGGTTGGCCAAACTTGCAAACAGATAGCGCAAAGCCTAACGCGTTGCCACTCACCGCCCGAAAGGTGATGAATGGACCGATGCAACTTGTCCGCGATATCTAGCAGCTCCGCCAGCTCCGCCACCACCTTCTCTATCTCGCCGCGTTCTCCCCTTAGCCATGAAGGTAACGACAAAGAAAGATAGTGCACCACATCGAGATTAAACGCGGGTCTATCATTCTGACTCAGAAAAGCGCGATATTGAGCCAGCGATTCGACCGAACTTGATGCTACATCCAACGTGCCGATCGATGCTTCACCTGCAAAAGGCGTCAAGCCAGACAGTGCCGACAACAGGGTACTTTTGCCACTGCCATTCGGACCTATCACATGAATGATCTCTCCCGCAGCCATCTCAAACGAGAGCGGCAGCAAACGCGATCCGACGCTGAAACTGTTAACGCGAATCATGATTACTCACCAACATCCAGATAAATACCGGCGCACCAATGGAGGTGGTCACCACACCCAGCGGCAATTCGGCAGAGTTTAGGGCGGTGCGCGCGACTAAATCAGCCATTACCACTAAAGTTGCGCCTGCCAGCGCCGACATCGGCAATAAGTAGCGATTCTCAGCGCCAAATGCCAATCGCAACAAGTGAGGAACCACCAGCCCAACAAAGCCAATCACACCGCCGAGCGCTACCGCTCCACCAACCAAAATAGAGACCGACAAAATCAGCTGCCATCGGACCTTGTCAACATCAATACCTAGTTGCTTGGCGTGTAACTCACCCATCATCAATCTATCCAACAGAGCACCGCGACCACATAACCACAGCAACACCGGAATAAGCGCCAGAGTAAGTAGATGATGATACCAACTCGCCGCGCCGATACTGCCCATCAGCCAGTACATCAACTGACGCAGACTCAGATCATCGCTGAAATAAAATGCCCAAGTGACCACAGCGCCAGAAAGGATGCCAAGCGCTACCCCGACCAACAGTAACTTGGTGGTCGTTAGACGCATGTTTTTGGCGATCGATACCAACAGCAGAGTAAACAGTAATGAACCGAGCACAGCGGCGAGCATAAAACCGACCGGAGTCGCAAAGGCAGGAATAAAGAACAGCACCATGACCATCATCACGCTGGCGCCGCCGGAAATGCCGATAACCCCAGGCTCTGCCAGAACATTGCCAAGCAGCACTTGCAGCACCGCCCCGGATACGGCGAGTGCCGCTCCAACCGCCATCGCGGCCAACAAGCGAGGCAAACGTAGCTGCACGATCAATTGCTCTTGTAACCCACTGAGCGCTTGAAACGGAGAGATAAATATCTCGCCCACCATCAAGTACACACTACTCGTCACCAGCAACAGCAAACAAAAAAACAGTGCAACGCGTGTCCAGCGTTGATGTCTACGGTGCAGTAATTGGGTAAAGGCCATCGAATAAGGGAGTCTGTACAATAGAAAAGTGGCTTAACGATACCGTTAAGCCACTAAAATAGAAAGTCATTCAGTGAGAATCTTAATCGTAAACCACTTGCCCGTCTTCATAACGTGTTTTCACAGGGCAAACCATCAACGCAGCACGCTGCCCCACTTCAACATGACGGTTGGGGAAAACAATCGCTTCACCCTCGTTCTTCGCCATTAACGGCTTGTCGCCATCGTGACCAAATACTTCGCCGTGTTTGAAGGCAGTGAAGTTTTGCACATCATCATCAAACAAGAAGTCAAAGTCATCGTGGATACGCACTATGGTGCGACTAACGCGGTACATGGTCGGCTTTTTCGGTAAATGCTCGGCTTGACTATCAGCGACAAGATCGCGTAGTGCGAGATCAAACGCGACGAGCTTATCTAGGTCGTTTTCACCGATTTTCGCCACTCGACCCAGTTCAATCGTCAAAGCCTGTGCGGCAAAATTCTCGGCGCTGAACCAGCTAAAGGTACTGGATGGCGCATTGGAAAACATCACCGCTTCTAAATGGGCGCTGGCCACAAACTCCATCAGCTCTTGACTGCGGACTGGGTGTCTCACTTTCGGGCTGACAACAAACGAATAATGTTTAGAGAGACGAATCGCACAGTGCAAATCGAGATGCCAACGCAGATGCTGTGGAGTGTCTTGATAAAAATCACTGACGATCTGCTTAAGGTTTTGAGCAATGGCCAGCTCTTTCGTCTCTGGGTACGCTTTATCATCGAACAGACGGTTAAGGTTGGTCTCGATAAAGCGAGTGTGTGCATTGGTCGCTTCTGGGTGAGCGTTAATAAACAGCAAACGGTGCTTAATCGGTTGAAAACCCGACTGGATGTCATTGATGATTCTATCGACGATCTCCATCGGGGCGGTCTCATCGCCATGGATACCGCAAGAAATGATAATGTGTTTGCTCTCTTCTGAAAGATGCTCTGGGACCACTTCAAGTACACCACGTTGGTGTAGAGTAAAGACAGCTCCGCCAGCAACAGTCATTTGACCGGGCGTCATTTCTTGTTCTAAATCTAGGCTGTCAAAAAGAAAAGATTGGCGAAAGAGGGTTTTCGTCATGCGCTACTCCTTTATTGCACAGCGGGTATGTTAATGAATTGTTCCGACAAATTATGTAGAGGGGATCTCACTTATTAACACGAAACGTGTGCCTCATCGTAATTTATCAATGTGCCACCAATGACTGTGGCGAAGCTCACTGTACAAATTAGCCGAGCAAATGCTCGGCTAATGGATAATATCATGATTTCGCGTTAATTATTCTTGATCTAGCAACATTTCAAACTGATCAATTTTCGCTTTTACATGTTGAATACTTTGCTGCCAAAACTCCGGCTGAGTCAGATCCATTTCCAAGTGCTTACTCACCACCTCTTCGGCCATCATGGTGCCTGTATCGCGCAATAGTTGAACATAGTCTGAGTAAAACTGCTCCCCTTTGCTTTCACGCTGAGCATAGACACCAATGCTGAACAAATAGCCAAACAAGTATGGGTAGTTGTAAAAACTGACTTCTGAGATTGAGAAGTGCAGTTTGCTGGCCCAAAAATAGGGGTCGGCCTCAGGCATGGACTCACCATACCACTCTTGCCAAGTCTCCGTCATGAGCTGACACAACTGCTTAGGTGCCAGTTCTCCCTCGCTGCGCTGCTGATAGAAACGTTGCTCAAATTCAAAGCGCACTGGAATATTGATCATCAGCGCATAGCAGCTTGAGAGTTCTTCCCACAGCATCTCCAGTTTTTCTTCACGACTCGCGGCGTGTTCCAATAGGTAATCGCGAACCACATTTTCTGCAAATATCGACGCCGTTTCGGCTAAGGTCATTGGGTAGCGGGTTTGACACAAGGGCATGTCACGCATAATCCAATTGTGAAACGCATGGCCTAGTTCATGCGCCAACGTCAGTAAGTTGGAGCGGCTGCCCCCCCAAGTCATAAACACTAAGGGTGTACGCGTTGCAGCAAATTTGGTGCAGTAGGCACCTAGTCGCCTGTTTTCGCTCGGATTGGCATCAATCCAACCATTCTCTACCATGAGTTCGACAAACTGCGCCATCTCGGGGTCGACTTGTGCAAAGGCGGATTTGATGATGTCGATCGCTTCATCAAATGAGTACACCTTCGGCTCACTATCATTCAAGCTTGGCATACCAGCCAGATGGTTCCAGGGCTTCATCGTATCCAAGCCATGCACCCGTGCCATCAACTGGCCCGCTTTTTGGCCAATGGCGCGATTGGACTTTGCCACTAACATCATGGTCTCTAAGGTGGCGCTTTCTATCCGGCTCTGATGCAAACTTGGATCTAGATAATGGACATCGCTCAACTTGGAGCGTTTCTGATACTCCGTCAAACGCCAACCGGCCAGAGCATTGAGGATCGCGGCAAACGACTCTTGGTGCGTGAGCATCGCTTGCTGAATACCGCGCCAAACGCCCTCTTGCTTATCAAAATCAGTGCCATAAAGCAGACTCGCGGCTTGCGAAAGGCCTAACTTGGTTTGCTTGTCATCACCCAATTCCACCTTAAGCGAGCCGGTGATGTTGTCGTATAAACGGCTCCACGCATCGCGCCCGTCCACCTTCATTGCCGTGAGCAACTGCTCTTCTGCAACGGACAGCTTGGTTGGCGCTAGTTTACGCAGACACTCGATCTGAAACGCTTGACCCGCGACATCGCCACTCGGGTGGTTAAGCACATCTTGAATAAAGCTCTCTGGTGCCACTGACAGTGTGTTTTCATAAGGAGCAAACGCTTGAGATAGCTCAGATTGCAGCTTTGCCACTCGACCAATGAGTGCTTTCGCTTGACCATCAGCGGCATTAATCGATGCATGACACTGGGCAAAGGTGTTGATGGTCGCGAGCAATTTACCCGCCGCCTCGCGGGTTTGAATCGCATTTTGGGTGACAGACGGCGTATCACGATTGTCCACGTGAACACCCAGTGCTTGAATGCACTGTTTAATCAAATCGATATCTTGCTCAATCCTCTCATCGCTAAGGTCTAAGTAAGCGATGGATAAGTCCCAACTCGGTGCGGTCATAATCTGTCCTTTGCTATATAGCGAGTGGTTTGGCTATACAGCACACCCGAAAGTAGTGCTGATCAGCCAAACTGATTTGAATATGGGTGATACTTTGATGGCCGATGGCTAACGATGAATACAGCAATGGGTTCTGCCAGTCCAACTTTAATACGTGGGCCAGTATCATTCTGATCGTCCCGCCGTGGCAGACGATCAAGGTATCTTGTTCATTTTGCTCTATCAGCGCTTGCCAGTGCTCACTGACTCGCTGATAGAAACTTTCAAGGCTTTCGGCTTGAGGTAAGGTGGCGCTGGCAGGCGCTTGCCAAAACGCCTCCAACTGGGGCCACTCTTGCTGCAACTGCGCAAAAGGCACTCCATCAAACTTGCCAAACGCCATCTCTTGCCAACCGGACACAACATCAAGCGGAATATGCGGCTGGGCATGATGTAACCTCTGCGCCAGTTGAACGCAGCGACTCAATGGTGAGGTTTGAATTCGCTGGTAGTGGAGTGCCTCTGCCTGGAGCGCTTGAGCGATTTTAGCTTGAGTCTCAGCAGCCACCTCGACGTCGCTGTGACCATACAAAGCCGGTTCACCAACGGTTTTACCGTGACGCAGCAAATAGACATTCCACGTTTTCACCTTAGCCCCCTTTTAGCATCAAAGGTAGGCCTGCACTGACCAAAGTGACTTTATCTGCCACTCTGGCTACTGCTTGATTCATCCAACCTGCATGATCCACAAAAACACGAGACACTTCGCCCAGCGGCACGACGCCCATGCCGACTTCGTTCGATACCAATACAAAACGAGCAGTGCTCGCTTGTAAAGCCTCGACTAACTTGGCAACTTCAACCTCAATTTCAGTGGCATCAAGCGACTCGCCTTGGGAGTAGATGATGTTGTTGAGCCACAGCGTCAGGCAGTCAACTAAGACCACATCCTGCGAGCCAAATTGGGCAATGGTTTCGACCAGATATCTCGGGCACTCGTGCTCAATCCACTCGGAATCTCGGGATTGCTGATGACGCTCAATTCGTTTCTCCATTTCAGGATCAAAAGCCATTGCGGTCGCAACATAGTGTTTGCTACGTCCCTGACTCAGTTGCTGCACCTCGGCTTCTGCGCGGCTTGATTTACCCGAGCGCGCACCGCCTAAAATAAGATGAATACTCATAGTGAATGGGTTCCAAGGGCAATCAGTAGCAAATAGATAAGCAGCTCAGCCAGTTGCTGGGCAGCGCCAAGGCAGTCCCCAGTAAAGCCGCCAATACGCTTCAACAGCCAGTGCTTAAAGCCGTAGCGAAACAACACCAACACCCCGACGATGACTAAAGATGTCGACAGTGGCAGCAGTAAGCACGGTAATAACCCGCTCAACAGCAAAATAGCCAGTTCCTGTGTCGACTGACGCTCGGCCAGCGGTTTGCTTTTACTGGCATCGCTATCGCTGACATAAGGCATATCATAAATGAGTGATGCGGCCACAGCACGGCTTAAGGTATAGCCAATCACGATCAGCAGCCAAAATTGTGGCTCAGCCGCCAACTCATTCAGTAACAGAAATTTACCTAGCAGCGCCATGATCAGTGCGCTGGCTCCGTAGGTGCCAATGCGACTGTCTTTCATGATACTCAGTCGCTTTTCTACGCTCATCCCCCCACCGATACCGTCTGCCATATCGGTCAAGCCATCTTCATGAAATGCCCCTGTGAGCAACAAGCTCCAAACCATCATCACAAACAGCGCAATGTTGAGCGGTAACAGCAGCGAAGCGGCGTAAAAGACCAGTGCGCATAACAGACCAAGCAACATTCCCACCAATGCAAAGTAACGCCCCGCTTGATTCATACGCTCTACGCTGTAAGGCGTCGATGCAGGAACTGGAATGCGCGAGAAAAAACTCAATGCCAGCAGAAATAATTCAATCTGATATTTCATATGGCGCGTCAATCAACGGTGACACCAGCTTGTTCAAAGCTAGCCATATTATTGTAGAACTCTGCCGCGCAGCGAATCAGCGGCACGGCTAATACCGCCCCAGTCCCCTCGCCCAAACGCAGCGAAAGATCGAGTAACGGCTCTGCTTGCAAAGCTTCGAGTAAGTATTTGTGCCCGGCTTCGTGAGATTGATGAGCAAATAACATCACATCGCGACAGCTTGGCTCAATCAATGTTGCCACATATGCCGCCGCAGTGGCGATAAAGCCATCGACGATCACTGGCGTATTGGTCTCACCGGCGGCAATGAATCCGCCCACCATCTGCACAATTTCGAACCCGCCGACTTCTGCTAACACTTGCTTGGCAGACAGCCCTTGGCAACGAGCCACCGCTTTAGCAATCAGTTCAGTTTTGAGAGCCAACTGCTCATCGCTGATGCCCGTTCCTCGGCCAACGCATTCGCTCTCGGTTCTATTCGATAGCGCAGCAAGCAAGGCCGAGGCGCTACTGGTATTGCCAATGCCCATTTCACCAAACATCACCAGATTTGAACCCTCAGCAATGATACGTTTCACCAGTTCACGACCGAGTTCAATGCCCTGTTCAACCTGCTGGTCGGTCATCGCTGCCGATAGTGAGAGGTCTGCGGTTCTATCGCCTAAGCGCTGAACAATCAAATCCGGATGTGACTGTTCGACAGGGAGCAAAATCCCGCAATCGACCACTTTTAACTGAACCTGATTAGCGCGACAAAAGCAGTTAATCGCCGCGCCTCCGGCAAGAAAGTTCAACACCATTTGTTGAGTCACCGCACTCGGAGCAATACTTATCCCTTGCTCAGCGATACCATGATCCCCTGCAAAAACAATGGCAGTGGGATGGTTTAGTTCAATTTTAGTGACGGCGTCACTTTTTTCAATACTTTGAATCAGTGCAAGTTGGTGAGCAACGTGTTCAAGTTGCCCTAGCGCACCTGCTGGTTTGGTTTTATTGTTGATTTGATGCCAAATGGCATCGGAGAAGTGTTGTGGTAGCATCATTTATTTTGGCCGTGCGACAGAGAAAACTTGGTCTAAAGTGGCGTATTGACTGCCCCCCAGACGAGAGAGTGGGTTCACTTTTAAGGCTTCAACCACCAAGCGGTCACTTCGATCGCCCAACACCGCATCGTCAAGATAGACGGTTTCAATTTCGGCGAAGATAAGACTTTGTGGCGTCGCCCCAATCTCCTTTACTTCGTGCAGCTTGCAGCCAAAAGCAATGGGGCAGTCTTTAACGCGGGGCAGTTCAAAACCCTCAAAATCGACAAGCTCAAGTCCAGCGGCCTCAACTTCAGATTCACCATGGTCGAGCGTTGCCGCGGTCTGCGTCACCGACTCGGCCATCGATTGCTGAGCAATATGCACCACTAAACGGCCGGTTTCGAGCACGTTTCGCGTAGTATCTTTTACTTCGCCAGAGGGCTTTTTCCCCACCGAAAACATCAATAAAGGAGGATTGCTGGCAATCGGAGTAAAATAGGAAAACGGCGCTAGATTATAGTTCCCTTGCTCTGAGTCAGTGAGCACCCAAGCAATCGGGCGCGGGATAATGGTTTGCGTCATCAAGTGATAAATCTGGGTCGGAGCCAGCGTACTCAACTCAATATTCATGATTCCTCCTGTCTATGACATCCTTTTGCTCGAGTGTAACGTGAAATCAGCGACTTAACACCTGTTATCATGAGTCACTTTCTCAGCGTTTGATTCAATTTGCCTATCAAATTGCGTCCAGAATTGAAATATGTGCCGATTTGTTCGTATATTTAGTTGAGGGAGAACGTATATAACGGCACAAACCGTGCATTCACTTTGATCGTAAGATTGTTTTCTCCCCATTTGATTCGTGCAAGGAGGTTGTATGTTTGCCAATCAAAAATCACAAAAGCAAAAACAGAATAAACCACAACAACGAGAGCAAAAAAAAGTTCCACTCTCATTAACCTAGTCGAGGAACAGACCTCGCCACCCTGCGAGGTCTGCAGTCGCCACTTCATTGTACTTAATTTGAGCTTTCTCAACGTCCTACATCCTGACCTCTGCTATTCTCTTGTCACATTGCGAACATCGAGTTTGCTCTGCGCCTTGCATGACTAAACGGCGCGCTATCTTTGGATGATTTCCCGTAAGGACACGCCCTTGACGACTTCAAGAGAATTTTGCGTTATTGCCGCTGGTTGTACTGGCCTCATCGGAAATGAACTCATTAAGCAGTTGCTTGATCAAAACCCGGTCACCCGCATCTATGCCTTGAGTCGACGCGAGCTGCCCTTTTTCCACTCAAAACTCAATGTCATCCAGCACCCACAACTGCAAGTGCAGCAATGGCAAGAAGACGATCCTCGCCCCGAGTACGGGTTTATCTGCCTAGGCACCACGCTAAAACAAGCCGGGTCAAAACAAGCGCTTGAGAAAGTGGACTTTGAGCTGGTGTGTGACGTTGCCCAAGAAATGAAACTGCTTGGGGTGAAACGTCTGGCTGTGGTCTCTAGTTATGGCGCATCCGCACGCTCACTGTCGCATTACCTGCGTTGCAAAGGACGCATGGAGCTGGCGATAGAACGCCTTGGTTTCGAAAAAATCGTGTTTGCTCGCCCCGGTCCACTAAAAGGGCTGCGTGAACAGCCTCGCCGCGATGAGATCGTGGTGCAAACCATGACCTCAGTGTTGAAGCCTCTCATGCTTGGTCCGCTCGCTAAATTCATCCCCATCGAAGCGGCCGACGTTGCCAAAGCGATGCAGTATCGCCTGTTTGATCCAGCAGCAAAAGCAGTCGACATCGTCGATAGCGTTGCTATGCGTCAAACCCTGAGTCGCTATCAATAATCTAGACAATATTGGGCCACCAAAGCGCTGAGTCTGTGTGGCTATTTTTGTCAAATAACCATCAACCCGCCTAAGTGGTTTGCCATGTTTGAGCTGCAATGGTCTAATACCGCTGTCAATCTCAACCCCGGATACCTAAATAATGCAACAAGAGCAACAACCTACGTTTTTCTTCTTCGATTACGAAACGTGGGGGATCAGTCCCGCCAAAGATCGTCCTTGCCAGTTTGCAGGCGTACGCACCGACATGGACTTCAACATCATCGGCGAACCTCTTGTTATCTATTGTCAGCCACCGAGTGATTATTTGCCTTCGCCCGAGGCTGCGCTCATCACGGGTATCACGCCACAAACCGCCGAAGCGAAAGGGCTGATTGAACCTGAGTTTATTGGCAAAATCCACGAGCAATTAGCCACCCCCAATACCATTAGTTTGGGCTACAACAGCATCCGCTTTGATGATGAAGTCACCCGTTACACCTGCTATCGTAATTTTATCGATCCCTATGCATGGAGCTGGCAAAACGGCAACTCTCGCTGGGATTTGCTCGATGTGATGCGCGCCTGTTATGCCCTGCGTCCTGAAGGAATCAACTGGCCCGAAAATGACGAGGGTTTCATCAGTTTTAAACTCGAACACCTGTCCGTTGCCAATGGTATCGAACACGCGAACGCACACGATGCGATGGCGGATGTGATTGCCACTATCGAGATGGCGAAGAAAGTGAAAGCGGCGCAACCTAAGTTGTTCGATTATTTTCTGAGCATGCGTCACAAGCGAAAGCTCAATGAGCTGATTGACATCGTCAACATGACCCCCTTGATGCATGTCTCCGGCATGCTCGGACGTGAGTGTCACTACACCAGTTGGATAGTGCCTGTCGCGTGGCACCCAACCAATCAAAATGCGGTCATCTGTGTTGATTTAGCCAAAGATCCGCAAGTACTGCTCGACCTAGATGTTGACGCCCTCACCGAGCGTTTGTACACCAAGCATACCGAACTCGGAGCCGATGAACTGCCGGTTCCGGTGAAACTGGTGCACCTTAACAAGTGCCCGATTCTCGCGCCTGCCAAAACGCTAACGGCATACAATGCCGCCAAGATCGGCATCGATAGAGAACAGTGCTTGGCCAACCTAGCCACCCTACGCCAGCACCCGCAAGTACGTGAAAAGCTGATCGGTGTGTTTAGCACTGAGCGCGACTATGGACAAGACGATGATGTCGATAGTCAGCTATACAAAGGCTTTTTCTCTCCCGCCGACAAAGCGGCAATGAACATCATTCGCGATACTGATCCAAACAATCTCGCCGCCCTGGATATCACCTTTAATGATGAGCGGATTGCACCGCTCCTGTTTAGATATCGAGCGCGTCACTTCCCGTGGACACTGGATGAGTCGGAGCAACAACGCTGGGCGAACCACTGCCGTGACTACTTCGAAAGTCGTATTGAAGAGTACATGTTAAATTTGGAAAACTTAGTTCACGAACATGTGAGTGACGCTGGAAAGATGGCTATTTTAAAATCCATCTACCAATATGTGCAAAAGCGAGTATCCTAAACTGTCTTAAGTCCTGCACCCTACAAAGTATCCATCCTGCCACTAATGAATAATAACTCGGCGGTTGGAAGTGAGTTATACCATTAAGCCCTTAACGTGTTTAAGGGCGAGAAGTTGGACGACGATAGATTATGCTAAAAACCGTGCTTCAGTACGTCGTATCGATGGCACTGATTCTGTTATGCCTTATCGCTGGCATCAATATTCAACAATTAATCAATACCTCTATTCCTGGCAGCATCATCGGCATGCTGATTCTGTTTAGCTTGATGGCTACTGGCTTAGTGCGTTCAGACTGGGTGCGCCCGAGCGCTTCTCTGTTTATCCGCTATATGGTGCTACTGTTTGTTCCAATCAGTGTTGGATTAATGGAACATTTTGACATGCTGCTGGCCAATGCTTGGCCTATTCTCATGAGCGCGGTGGGGGGGACGTTAATTGTTCTGGTTCTGCTTGGCTTAATGTTGGATCGCATGCTGAAAGGGGGACAAAAATAATGTGGATTTTTGTCACTATCGCGGTATTTTTCACAGCACGCTGGCTGTGCCAACAGTTCAAAAGCCCGTTCATGAACCCTCTGTTGATTAGTCTTGCGGTGATTATTCCGTTACTCACCTATCTGAAAGTCCCGTTCGAGCGCTACTATGCCGATAATGATTGGCTCAACTATCTGCTGCAACCCGCTGTGGTGGCGCTGGCTTACCCTCTTTATGAACAGCTGCCACAAATCAGTGCCAACTGGCGAATCATCATGCTCGCCTGTGGTGTCGGCAGCATCATGTCGATGCTCAGCGCGAGTTTAATCGCTGTCTATATGCAGGCCGATATGGCGCTGATCGCCAGCTTACTTGGTAAATCGGTGACCACCCCCATTGCGATGGAAGTCTCAAGTCATTTGGGCGGTGAGCCCGCAATTGCAGCGATTTTGGTACTCATTGTGGGTCTTTTCGGTGCGATTATGGCTTACCCTATCTATAATCTGTTGAATATTACTCACCCTATCGCTCGGGGGCTGACGATGGGAACCGTATCTCACGCACTGGGTACGGCAACATGCGCGGAAAAGAATGCCCAAGACGCGGCGTTTAGCTCACTAGCACTGGTGGTATGTGGTGTGATTACTTCTATTTTAGCGCCCTCTTTCTTCGCCATTGCAGTTTGGCTCTCTCATTGAGCCTCGGCCGAGACTTGCGACTGCAATCGTTATCATGTGTGAGCTCACTCTAATTATGTAACACTAATATTAGTTACACCAAACTATGTGACACAGATCGCTTCTTTAATTTCTCCTTTACATAAAATGAAATACCAGTATCGGAGTTTCAAGCGGACAAAAACGATTAAACTCAAGATATCAACGTATTGATTAAAGGATTCACTATGAGAAGCCGAATTGAGCAGGCGCTAGCCGATGTGCCGAAAAATGTCGCTGACTTTTTATCCCCTATCGTACTCGCTGACGATTTTGACGCGACCCTATCTCCAGAGCAATTCGAGCAATTACTTGCGATTTCAGGATTGAAAGACGACGAGCTGCGCGTGGCATTGTTGCCGTTTGCTGCTGCATACTCCTACGCTCCGCTGTCAAATTTCTATGTTGGCGCCATTGTACGTGGCCTGTCGGGACGACTTTACTTTGGCGCCAATGTGGAGTTTTCGGGCGTTCAGTTGGGCCAAACTGTCCACGCTGAGCAATCGGCGATCAGCCACGCTTGGATGAAAGGCGAACAAGGTGTGGCAGACATTACCATTAACTTCAGTCCTTGCGGTCACTGCCGACAGTTTATGAATGAGCTTTCAACGGCAGACAAATTGGAAATCCAATTACCTCAGCGTGACAGCAAGCAGTTGCAAGAGTATCTTCCAGAATCGTTTGGCCCAGCAGATCTTGGTATCAAGTCTGGGCTAATGGTCAATGTGGATCACGGTAAAACCAGTGATGACCAAGACCCGCTAGTTCAACTTGCGATTGCTGCCTTAAACCGCAGCCATGCACCATACACCCACAATCTAAGTGGTGTGGCGTTGAAAATGGCCAATGGCAAGGTGTATCAAGGCGCGTATGCCGAGAATGCCGCCTTCAACCCAAGCTTACCGCCGTTACAAGTTGCTCTGATCCAGTTGCTACTCGATAGACAGCAACTCAGCGACATAGAATCAGCAGCATTGGTTGAGGTTAGCGAGGGTACCATTAGTCATCTCGCCAACACCCAATCGACCCTGGAAGCGATCAACCCAGACATTCCGATGTCCTACCTAGAGATTTGATCGACACCCAGCAAAAAGGCGCAAATATGCGCCTTTTTCTTTATCGAGAGTTTATATTTTAGTAGCTATGCTGCAAAAAACGGCTTGGCGTCTACTTCAAACTGAGTCGGAGCAATGCCTTTGCTGATACTGACAGCGGCATTTTTTAAGTCGACAAACGCCACATCAATAAAGCGACGAAACTTACGTGAGTAGAAACACTTCACTTGAGGTTTAAGCGGATCTTTGCCGTTCGATGTCCAAACAATGCCCACCCTGCCATCGCTTAACTCCACCAGAGCACCCACCGGAAAAATGCCGATGCAGTTAATAAACTTGTATACCAACTCTTTGTCGAGATGGTGGGGAGTTAAGCTGAGTAAAATTTTAAACGCTTCTGCAGAGCTCATACCTTGCTTGTAGCAGCGGTCAGCCGTTAGCGCATCATAGATATCGACAATACAGCTCATACGTCCATGCAGCGGAATTTGCTCTGCTTTGAGGCCATTTGGATAGCCGGTTCCATCCAGCTTTTCGTGATGCATTAAGCACACATCCCGACTGATGTCACTCAAACCTCGAATCGGCTTGATGATCTCTTTGGCGAACACTTGATGGAGCTTCATGTGCTCAAACTCTTCCGCGGTTAATCGAGCAGGTTTGTGCAACACTTTGTCATCTACTTTGGTTTTACCCACGTCGTGGATAATGCCGCCAATCGCCATCTGCTTGAGTGTCTCTTTGGGCAAATTAAGGTGTTTACCAAAGGTGACCAACAGTGTGGCAACATTGACGGAATGTTCGAGCAGATACTCATCCTTGTTCCTCAGCGCCGACACGCACTGCATCGCATCAGAGTCTAGTAATACAGATTCAATGAGGTCATCGGCGACAGCATCAAGCTCACCAATATCCATTGGCTTGCCATCAAAAGTTTGACTGAGTAGCTTGTGTGCCAACCCCTTGGCCTGCTTGATAATACTCTCGGCTTTTTTCTGCTGCGCGTAACGGCTAATTTTCTGCTTCTTCAGTGGCGCAGTTGGCGCGCTGTCTACAACAGGCTTACTGACTTGCTGCACGGGCTTAAACACCACACCTTTGACCGATAAATCCTTATCTACCCAAGCATACTTAATGCCATTTTTGACCAATTGTTGCACTGCTGATTTGGAAGGTACACGTCCTGCATTAGCTAGGTTAACGCGCTCACTGTCCTCGAGCGCGGTGACAAACATGCCAACGGTGAGAGTTTCTATCGGAATTTTGATCGAGTTATTCGGGTCGAACTGCATTGATACGACGGTCTTCAAGTTGTCTTGGTATTTGCTGCCACGATTATAGCGACAAATTTGAGTCAATTCGTGATTTGCATCGCCTCACACACCACTTCACTGCTGACAAGATGCTAAATATGAGACCTGGACAACCTATTTCCTCAGGTTACAAGAGGGCTACTGGCCTTTAGAATACGCATTTAATTTCATTAAATTCTTCTACATCCCCCTCTCGCCAGATCAAAAAGCAAACGTTTGCTTTTTTCTGGATAATCCGTATTATGCATCGCAGTTTTATCTCCTTTCGCTTACTAAGGTTAACTATGTTCGGGACAGCAACAGCACAAGGTGCAACACGAGTTTTATTATTGGGTTCAGGTGAGCTAGGCAAAGAGGTCGCCATCGAATGTCAGCGTTTGGGTTTAGAGGTCATCGCTTGTGATCGCTACGAAAACGCACCCGCGATGCAAGTTGCCCATCGCAGTTACACCTTAGATATGCTCGACGGAGAGGCGCTACAGGCGATCATCGAACAAGAGAAGCCACACTACGTCGTCCCAGAGATTGAGGCGATCGCGACGGATAAGTTAGTTGAGTTGGAAGCGCAAGGTTTAAATGTGGTGCCGAGTGCAAAAGCTACCAAGTTAACCATGAACCGTGAAGGTATTCGTCGCCTCGCAGCAGAGCAGCTTGGGCTGAACACATCTCCTTACCGCTTCGCCGATACTTATCAAGAGTTCAGTGCTGCTGTGGAAGCGGTGGGTCTGCCTTGTGTTTGTAAGCCAGTGATGAGCTCCTCTGGTAAAGGTCAGAGCATCATCAAATCCGCACAAGATGTGGAGCAAGCTTGGCAATATGCACAGCAAGGCGGACGCACAGGCGAAGGTCGAGTGATCGTCGAAGGCTTTATCGATTTCGACTACGAAATCACCTTGCTGACCGTGCGCGCTGTGGATGGCGTGCATTTCTGTGCGCCGATTGGCCATCGCCAAGAAGACGGCGATTATCGTGAATCTTGGCAGCCTCAAGCGATGTCTGAAATCGCACTCAAAGCGGCACAGCAAGCGGCGCAGCAAGTGGTTAACGCGCTGGGCGGCTATGGCATCTTTGGCGTAGAACTGTTTGTGAAAGGCGACCAAGTGATCTTTAACGAGGTCTCCCCTCGTCCACATGATACCGGCCTAGTCACCTTAATGTCGCAAGACAACTCAGAGTTCGCACTGCATGTTCGCGCCTTTACAGGACTGCCGATTAATCACATTACTCAACATGGTCCAAGCGCCTCTGCTGTTATCCTTGGGCAAGGCTGCTCCAACAATATTCAATTTGAGGGCATCGGTCAGGCACTCTCTGTAGCCAACACACAACTGCGTCTTTTTGGTAAGCCTGATATTGATGGACGTCGACGCCTAGGCGTTGCCATCACACGCCGCGATACCGTTGAGCAAGCAGTAGAAGATGCAGTGACGAGCGCCGCAGCGGTCAAAGTTATTTACTGATCTTTGCAAACCATCATGAGTAAAGGCTTGGTCAACGACCAAGCCTTTTTGTTTCGTTTGGAAATGCTCATTTTTCTATCAGATACACTTCTTCAGCAAAACGTGATAATCCCTTTTGAGCAATTTTAGGATGATCAGGACCTGCTTCGTCGCGATGTAACTTGGTCACCGTATACTCCGCGTACAACTCGCGAATCTCTTGCTCTGAAACCGCAAACGGTGGCCCTGCCATCTCACTTTGATCATAATCGAGTGATACCAGCAGCACTCGCCCACCCGGGTTAAGCAGCGACTGAATTCTCTGTACATACTCGACGCGCATTTCTGCAGGGAGCGCTATCATTGACGCTCGGTCATACACAATATCAACAGGTTTGATTGGCGCGGTAAAGAAATCACCAGTATAAATAGACAGCTCGTCAAACTGAAACAGCTCATGTTGACCATTTATCGGCATCACCATCGGGGTATAAAAGTGCTCAGAAAAAAAAGCTCTCACCGCGATATTACTCAGTTCAACGCCTTGTACATCACCATGCTTACTGGCCAGCCAGACTAAGTCTTCTGACTTACCACATAAAGGAACAAACACTTTATCTTCATAGTTTGGTTGCGTGTGTGGCCAATATTCAATCAGCAGTGGGTTTACGTCTGGTAGGTGAAAACCAATTTGATTGGAGGCCCATTTACCGTGCCAAAACTCTGGATCTTTCATTACGCTTCTCTGAAAACTGACGGATAGCGCTATAGATTAGCGGAAAGTGTTTTGCGTTGGTATCCCTCTCTCCAACGTCATTCAGATTAGGTTCATTTTTGGCGGCTATATTAATTATCACTGATAACTAAGGAACCAAATCTCGCCTCATGACTCTAACCAATGAAAACGAGAAATGGCTCAAACTTTTCAACTATATCGGGTTATTAGGATTGGGATTGCTGACTCTGCCCCCACCTAATGATTAGAGATGATTAGCGCTAGTGGACACCTTTTACGTCACCCTTTCGCCCAGCCTAACCATCTAAGGAGAGTGCATGAGTTTGTTCTTGCGTACTACGGCATTAATGCTTCTGATGCTCAGCCGAGCACCCGCGTTTGCCGCTATACCCGTATCGCCTGCGAATGAGGAAAACCGCGGCACCAATCAAAACGAAGTCTGCTCGAAAGCCTTCAAACATAACCTGAGTGGGCTGTATGGTATCCAGTCCATCGACACCACACCGCTGCAACCTTACACTGACTTCGACATCCTTTACAGTAAGGCTCACCAAGCCCAAGCTGAGCTAGAAACTCTGTGCTCTAGTACCGCACTACTCACATCAACCGACGCTCACTTTGCCGGCGTCAAATCGTCCCAGCGTGCCAAAGAAAAAATCGCTCTCGAACTCGACGGTCAAGTCGAACGTATTACTGACCTCGCCCGCGCGACGCTTGTGGCTAACGATATTGAAAGTCTGATGTCGGCTTACGAGGTGCTCAACCGTGAAACCACGGTAGTCAAAGTCAAGAACCGCTTCAAAAAGCCTGCCGAATCCGGCTACCGTGACTTAAACCTGTTGGTGCAATTACCAAAGACTGGCCTTATTGCTGAAGTGCAGCTTCATCTGCAAGCGATCGCTAAAGTCAAAAGTGGTCCAGAACATGACATCTACGAGCGCGTGCAAAAGATTGAGCGTCAAGCGGCGCTTGAACATCGACCATTGAACGAGTTCGAAACAGCGCAGCTGCGCACCATGCGCCTACAATCAAAATCTCTCTATCAAGAGGCTTGGCAACCGTACATTACCACTCACTTAAGCGCTGCATAGGTAGCCTTAGCGACTCATAACCTACAAAAAAGCCGATAGCTCAATGCTATCGGCTTTGATATGACCCATTCAAACGGCCAAATTATACCAAACGGGATAAATAGGTGATCAGATAATTGCGCAGGAAAAATCGTTGAGAGCAAGGCATAGATTGCAGCTAGCTAGTTGACCTACCTACAAAATCTATAACGAAGCTATCAGCGATTTTAACCAGCAAGAATGACCAGATATTTATGCTGTTTGGTATTAGACCGACAAAATACGCTGCACCGCCGAAGCAACCTCGGCATCGGATGCCTGACGTGGTAGTGATAACGACAAATATTGATCGCCACGCACGCTGAGAGAACGGTCAACCTCTGCTAAGCAGTGCACGATGTCGCCATCAAGGATGAAAGAAAGCTCAATCTCTTTGGCACTGATAAAACCTTTGTTACGAAACTCAATTTCTTGATAGCAGCCCGATTTAGAAGAGAAGCTACCCCCACGTAAATACCCTTTCTCAACATCAGCCTTGACCATGGCAAACCCAGCACGCTCGATTTCATGCAGCACTTTCGCTACCACAGGGAGCGGCTTGACTTCAATCAGGTCTCGGTCTTTAGGGTCAATCGCGAAGTCGATATCGAGTGTAGTTTCAAGCCAAACGTGACACTGGTTTTTCAGCGCATTGAGTGCCGTGATTGGCGTTTCTGCGTCAAGGACCAGTTCA
>JBCAXU010000081.1:0-19087 GCA_038533895.1 Pseudomonadota bacterium
AGAACTTGAAGGTGGTTTACTGCTCGATGCCGCCAACGACCTTGTCATTCAACGCAAGCGTTTGAACGAGCTCGAGTTACAGCTTGATTACGTGACCTCTCAGGCCAAATGTGCCCCGCCAATGGACGAAAATGCATTTCAGCAGCGCCTGGCCGTTATCGACCAGCTTTACAGCCTATTGAATGTCGACAACCAATTTGCGTTTAACTCAACCGAAGTTAATCCCAAGTATATGGGTCAATTAGCCCGAGCGGCAAATATTCTAGCGGACAACCCAAGCTTAAACCTCGCGGTAACCGGACATGCAGACTCGGTCGGTACCGCCCCCTACAACACCGACTTAGCCATGGGCCGCGCCAAGCAGGTCAAACGTTACCTGACCATTTTTGGCCTCGCGCCCAACCGTATCGAGACCTTGTCAGTCGGAGATTCTGTTCCGCTGTATGAAGGCGACTCTGAAGGCACCCGCTTAACCAATCGCCGCGTCAGCATTGAAGTGCTCGATACCAGTGAAGGCCAAGAGCCTCAAATGCAAGGAGGCTATTATGAAATTGATTAACTTTCTCGTCGCGCTATTACTGGCATCATCTTTGGCAGTCGCCAGTGAAGAACGGGTTCAGATTGGTGATTTAGTCCAAGTGAATTTGCCCGGTGAATCGAGCTTGAACAAAGGCTTTCAGGTCGACAAACGCGGCAGAATCACCCTACCCGAAATTGGTGCCCTGTATGTGGCAGGCTACAGCGAGCAGCAACTCGAAACGGCGGTGAAAGAGTCATTAGCTAATGTGTATCGCGACCTATCCTCTGCGTCTGTGTACATTGCCGAGCAACAGATTCTGGTGTCGGTGCAAGGCTATGTGAGTGCGCCCGGAGAGTATACGCTAGCGAAAAGCGCCGATATCCAAATGGCGATTCACGCTGCGGGTGGCCTACGCTCTGGTGCACAGCTCAACAACTTATTTATCAAACGTGGTAGAGAGAAAATCACGTTCAACTACAAAGCATTTCTTGACACCGGTGATGAAAGCCTACTGCCTAACCTACGTTCCCTTGACACCATTTTCGTTCCTGCTTCACCCCTAGTGGGCAACATTGAACAAGAGTTCGATGCCAGTAAATTAGCCGATGCCGGCGACAGCGGTGATGGCCGAACCGCAATTAAAGTATTTGGAGAGGTGAACGCGCCAGGTTCATTTAGCTATAAGTCAAACAGCGATCTGGTGGATGTGATCATGCGCGCCGGTGGTGTGACACGTTACGCGTCAGTGGAGCAGATTCGCATCATCTCTAATAATCAGCCCGAGCTTTTCAACCTAAAAACCTACCTAGACAGTGGCGATGTCTCTCTGCTACCAACATTGACACCAGGTACAACTATATTTGTGCCCAAACAAGAAGACGAAATCAAAGCGGGCGCGAACGTGGTTTACATCATGGGCGAAGTGGCTAGCCCCGGAGCCTATGAAGGTAAGAAGAACGCGTCATTCATGGATATTCTCGCCAACGCAGGCGGCCCAACACGTTACGCAGAGTCGCGTCAAATCCGAATTATCAAAGCCAGCGGACAAATCGTTAAGTTTGACCTAACCGCGTTTACCGAAGGCTTAACACGCCAAGGCCCGCCCGCTATCGCCGCTGGTGACGCCATTTTCGTTCCCGAAAAAACCGATATGAATGAGAAATCTTGGTTAAAGATCTCACCAGACCGTGCGGTCAGCATTATTGGCGAAGTGGTACGTCCGGGGCGTGTGGAATGGTCAGATGAAATGGATCTGATGGATCTGTTGGCACATGTTGGCGGGCCGACGTTAAGAGCCGACACCTCGAAAATCGAAGTGGTGACCGCAGGTAACCAAGTCCACAGTTTTAACCTAGATACCTTTATTCTCTCAGGCGCGCCGAGTTCAGAGTTACCACCCGTTAGTGCGGGAGCTATCATTCGTGTGCATGATTTACCGCAAGATCCGTCAGACAACAAATCGCAATGGGTGCGCCAAAGCTCAGACGCGTCAATCTACGTCTTTGGTCAGGTGAACGCGCCCGGTCGATATCGTTTTACTGAAGACATGCACTTCTTGGACATTCTGTCCGCTGCCGATGGCCCGACTAAAGACGCCGACATTCATAATATTCGCATTACTCACCGAGACAAAGCATATGCAAAAGTGAGCAAGCTCAACCTATCACTCTATTTCGAAACAGGCGATGAGAGCTTACTGCCCAAAGTGACTATGGGTGACACCATCTATGTTCCTGAGAAAGACAAGATCTGGCTCGATCGCTCCAAAGAATCGACCGTGAGAGTCCTCGGCGCTGTCAACAGCCCTGGCCGCTACGTGTTCGATGACAACATGACTGTACTTGATCTCTTGGCTGAGGCGGGAGGCCCATCAGAGCGCGCCTATCTCGAGAAGATCTCCATCGTCAACATGTCATGTTGCCAAGGGCAAGCTCGCACATTTGATTTGGTCTCGTTCAGTAAAACCGCCAACATCTATCAACTGCCGGTGCTAAGAGCGGGCGACACCATCTATGTACCCGATCGCAATGACAGTTTCTTAGAAAAAGCGCGCACCAGCTTAGAAGACATCTTGCGCCTAACCACCACGATCGTATTGATAGGAGCGCTATAATGACGATTCCAGCGACTCACACTGAAATTGAGCAGATCTATCTCGCAGCAGAGATGAATCAATGTCGATCCCTGTGTATCACCGCCTGTCATTCAGGTGACGGCGTCACGTCAATTGTCTCCGCCCTTGCCGAACGCTACCTGTTGGCTGGTCACAAAACCTTAGTGGTTGATCTCAACACCTTTCACCCGGCATTTGAGTCGATTGATATCACCCCAAATGATGGCTCTCATCAAAAACAGGTCGGCCACCTGATTGAGCATACCGTTACTCACCAACTTTTCACCGGACTCACCGTACCCAGCAATCAGCCCGCACTACTTGCCTACAAAGACCCGAGTCAATTAAGCCAAATCGTGACGAGTTGGCTGACTCAATTTGACCGGGTTATTTGTGATACCTCACCGATACTGCAAGTTAATCGCAGCAATATTCCCGCTCAGGTTGTAGCCAGTGCCTGTGATCAGACCGCTCTCGTTGTGATGGGAGGCAAAACGTCTTGTGGACAGCTTGAGAAAGCGATAGAGATGTTAACCAGTGAGCGTATATCGTTACTTGGTTCTGTACTCAATTTGCAGCAGCAAGCGACGCTAGCAGAAGAAATGGTAAGAGAGCTCAATCGCTTGCGTTTTATTCCCAAGTCATGGCGCGCATCTTGGGCACAAAAGATTCTCACTAATGAGTTTCTCGCTCAGTCCGCATAGGGGGGATCATGAAAGCTATAGTTATCGGTTGTCTCTATCTGGTATTCCTGCCTAGCGCGATAGCACAATCTCTGGTGTTTGGTGTGGTGCCTCAGCAATCGGCCAGTCGACTTGCTCAGCAGTGGGGACCGATCATGTCGCACTTGAGCCAAGTCTCGGGGCTAAATATTGAATTCCAAACCGCCGCCGACATTCCCACGTTTGAACAGCGTCTGGCAAATGGGGACTACGACATTGCGTACATGAACCCGTACCACTATACCGTATTCAGTCGCTCACCTGGCTATCGAGCCATGGCCAAAGCGAGAGATAAGCAGATCAAAGGCATCTTAGTGACGCAGCGTGGAAACTCCGTCGAGTCCCTCCAATGGTTGAATAATCAGACTCTTGCTTTTCCCTCGCCCGCCGCATTTGCTGCAACCATTTTGAATCAGAGCGATTTAAACAAAGCGGGAGTCAGTTTTGAATCAGACTATGTTTCTTCGCACGATTCAGTCTACCTGTCTGTAGCGAAAGGATTTTATCCAGCAGGCGGCGGAGTCATGCGTACTTTCAACGCGCTGCCTGAGGTGGTTAAATCTCAGCTCACCGTTCTGCATACAACTCAAGGCTATACGCCACACGCCATCGCCTACCACCCTCGCCTTAGCCAGCAGCAGGTAGAACTGCTGGCTAAGGCTTTAAGCGAACTCGAGCGCAGCGCGCAAGGTCAATCGCTCCTTGAGCAGCTTAAAATCAAAGGCTTTCAACCCGCTCAGGATCAAGACTGGGATGATGTTCGCCAGCTAGACATTCGCATACTCACCCCGTAGGAGGACGCCATGACGCTTCGCACGAAAACCATACTCGGCATTGCACTGATTGAAATCGGTGTTTTGATTGTGCTGGTTTTCAGCGCGATGAGTTTTATGTCCGAGTCGAATGAGAAACAGCTGCTGCAACGGGTTCAATCCAGCGCTGTTATGTTCAACCATGCTGCCAAAGATGCCGTTCTTTCGACCGATCTTGCGACACTTGAAGATCTGGTTAATGAATTTATGACCCTCGAAGATGTGGCCTATGTAAGAGTGGTTCGCAATGGCAAAGAGATGGCCGCCGCTGGCGATCCTATTTTATTGAATAAAACGTTCGTCTCAGACGTCAATTTAAATTCAGTGAACGATGGCATATTTGACCTTACAACCAACATCACTAGCAATGACACAAATTTTGCGCGCATCGATATGGGATTTAAAACCTCGCAAATTAAAACCATGTTGGCCGAGGCGCAAAAAGCCATTATCGGCATCGCCACAATTGAGGTAGTGTTAGTGGCATTGGTGTCTTTTGTTCTTGGCACCTACTTAACCCGAAGCCTAACGCGTCTCACCAGCGCGGTAAAAACCCTCGGCGAGCAAGGGCCGGGGTTTCAAATAAAACAGCACAGTAACGATGAGCTTGGACAAGTCTCGAAAGCGTTTAACGAGATGTCGGCCAAGCTTGAAAAAGACTACCACCAACTAATGCAAGCTCGACAAGGAGCCGAGCAAGCCAACGACTCCAAAAGTCGCTTTCTCGCATCGATGTCTCACGAAATTCGTAACCCAATGAATGGGGTGTTAGGGATTCTCAATATTCTTGAGGAGACCGAGCTCAGCACCGAGCAGCGAAAGCTGGTCTCAACCGCCACTGAATCGGGCCACTTTTTGCTGTCGGTAATCAACGACATCCTCGACTTCACTCGCATGGAATCCAACACCCTCATTCTTGAAGACAAACCGTTCGACTTTCGCCACTGTGTCGAGAGTGTCGTTGACTCTTTCTCTCCCGCAGCAGTGAGTCAAAATCTCATCCTTCATTGCTACTTCGAAGGCAATGTACCGAGCAAAGTGCGGGGTGACCAAAATCGCGTCAAGCAAATCTTACTCAATTTACTCGGCAATGCCTTTAAGTTTACCCATGAAGGTAGCGTCACTATCAAAATCACTAGCGAGCCGTTGAACCACGATAAGGCACGGCTTCAATTTGATATTCAAGACACTGGAATCGGTATTGATAGAAACGCGCTAGAGTACCTGTTTGACGAATTTACTATGGTTGACCAAACCTACTCGCGCTCAAAAGAGGGCTCTGGCTTAGGCTTAGCCATTTGTCGCCGACTCTGCCACTTAATGGATGGTGATATCACTGTGGTTAGCCAGCCCCACGTAGGCAGCACCTTCTCTTTTCATATTTGTTTGCCCTTGTGCGACGACTTAAAAGCCACCCCTGCCGCGGCAGATGCGCAACATTTGTTGTGTGCAGATGCACGAGTTTTGGTCGCCGAAGACAATCGCGCCAATCAGTTGGTGATTCAGGAAATGTTCAAACGCTTGGGGTTAGAAATCGACATCGCCCAAAACGGACTGGAAGTGCTGGAAATGGTGCAGAGCTATCAATATGACCTGATATTTATGGACATCTCTATGCCCCAAATGGACGGCATGAAAGCGACCGAAGCAATTCGAGCCCTTGAAGACTCAGACACCGCCAACCTACCCATCATAGCCCTGACTGCTCACTCGCTTGCTGGAGATAGAGAGAAGTTTCTCGCTTCTGGAATGAATGATTATTTGTCCAAACCTTTGAGACTATCACAACTAGTTGAAAAAATTAATCTATTCTTAAATGAACAGTGCTCGTCCACGGAGCCAGACTTCGACCAAATAGAAGCACCAAATAAGCAACTTATCTCGTACAATGAAAATCAGGGACAAGCTCATCAACCGACAGAAGGAGTGGGCATGGATTTAGTCGATGAGACCATACTTCAACAGATGATAGAAGATACCAGCGCAGACATCATGCCGATGCTGATCGACCACTATTTACAAGAATCGCAGCAACGGTTGGAGAAAATAGCCGACGCCATCGATGCCCAAGACAAAGAGACACTGGAGTTCGAGGCACACACCTTAGGCAGCTCTTCGTTGGCGCTTGGTAATCGTTCGTTATCGCTACTCGCCCGCAAAATAGAACACTTGTGCTTAGAGGGCAAAGAAACGCAAGCCTATCAGTTAAAACAAGAGCTAGAGCAAACCGCGTCCCGCTCACTTGAAGCACTAGAATTACGCAAGCAACAAGGATTTAGCGAGCCATCACAACTATAAAAAGCTCAGACAGAGGACGTTTGTCATGAAAGCAAAAGTATTATTGATTGAAGATTCAACTTCATTGGCCATTTTGTACAAGCAGTATGTGAAAGACGAGCCTTATGACTTATTTCACGTAGAAACTGGTCGCGAGGCGATCGCGTTTATTGAACGTAATATTCCTCAACTGGTGATTCTTGATTTAAAGCTTCCCGACATGGACGGCGAACAGATCCTAGATTGGATCAACGAAAACCAAGTCCCGACCTCTGTGGTCATTGCCACCGCTCATGGCTCGGTGGATCTCGCAGTCAACCTAGTGCAAAAAGGCGCTAAAGACTTCCTCGAAAAGCCTATCAATGCGGATCGGCTAAAAACCTCCATCGCACTGCATTTACAACAAGTGAAACTAGAGAGCTTGGTTGAAAACATCGAATCAAAGTTCGACCGTAATCGCTTCCACGGTTTTATCGGTTCGAGTTTACCGATGCAAGGGGTATACAAGATTATCGATGCCGTCGCCCCGACCTCAGCTAGCGTATTCATCGTTGGAGAGAGTGGCACGGGTAAAGAAGTCTGCGCAGAGGCCATTCATCGCGAAAGCAAAAGCAGCGACAAGCCGTTTATCGCGATTAACTGCGGTGCGATACCCAAAGATCTGATGGAGAGCGAGATCTTTGGCCACGTTAAAGGCGCATTTACTGGCGCGACGACCGACCGCAAGGGTGCCGCATCAATGGCCAGTGGTGGCACACTTTTTCTTGATGAGCTGTGTGAAATGGAACTTGAAATGCAGAAGAAGCTGTTGCGTTTCTTGCAAACTGGCACCTTTACTCCGCTTGGCGCCAATAAAGAGCTGAAAGTCGATGTGCGAATAATCTGCGCCACCAACCGCGATCCCTTAGTCGAAGTTGAAGCGGGTCGCTTTCGTGAAGATCTCTATTACCGCGTCCACGTGGTGCCAATTGAAATGCCGCCGCTACGTGAGCGCGGCAATGACATTGTTACGTTAGCGACGCATTTCTTAAAAGTGTACGCCAAAGAAGATGGCAAACGCTTCTCTGCGGTTCATCGTGATGCGGAGTCGACACTTAAGCGATATAACTGGCCTGGTAACGTTCGACAGCTACAAAATATCATTCGCAATATTATTGTGCTTAACGACGACACACATTTGCGGTTGGAACATCTACCGCAGCAAGTCACCAACAACAAAACAGCCAAATCTGCCGTGGCCCCCAGCAGCTCAGTAGCGCCTACCGCTACGATATCTGAGCCAAACCCCGACACTGAGAACCCCGCGACAAGAGGCACTACCACGGATAGCAACCAACAAGGCAACGTCACCATAAAACCAATGTGGCAAATTGAACGTGAGGCGATCCAACAGGCTATCGATTACTGCGATGGCAATGTACTCAACGCTGCGGTATTGCTTGAGCTCAGCCCTTCAACTGTGTATCGGAAAAAACAAGCCTGGGAAGCGGAAGATGAGCAGCAACTCGTCTGACTCAGTTTGGCTACTAATAGACAGCCTGATTTTTGGCGGAATCGAAACCCATCTGCTTGAGCTGGCGGTGGGGCTAAAATCGCTGCATATAGACGTGACAGTGTTACTTTTGCGCCGCTATCCCACACCAAGCTTGTTAGAGGATAAGCTGCAACAAGCGCACATAAGCGTAGAGTATTTGGATACTGAGCGACACTATCTCAAGCAGTTGGTCAGAAAAGTACACCACAGCAAACCGGCGTTGCTGCATTGTCATGGCTACAAAGCCAGTTTAGTTGGAAAACTGGTACGGCTACTCACTGGCGTACGACAAATCAGCACGTATCATGCGGGTGAAACGCCTCAAGGTAAGGTTTGGCTTTATGATTTCATTGATCGCTACAGTGCGTGGATTTCGTGCTGTTCAATTGTAGTGAGTCATCAAATAGCCGCCAAGATCCCGAGTAAAACCAAACTGTTTAATAATTTTGTCGCTGTCCCCGAGCAAACACAGGCTCAAGGCACTCAAATCGCTTTTGTTGGCCGGCTCAGTCATGAAAAAGCCCCTGATCGATTGCTACAACTTGCGCAGCTTAACCCCACGTTAAACTTCGATATCTATGGATCTGGCCCTATGCAGGAGACGCTCTCAAGACAAAATATTCACAACGTACGCTTTCATGGTCATCAGACTGATATGGCAGGAGTTTGGCCGAGAGTGGGCGTTTTGATCATCTGTTCGCGCTACGAAGGCTTGCCCCTTACCGCGCTCGAGGCGATGGCTAGAGGCATCCCGGTGATCAGTTTAGATGTCGGAAACCTCGCTCATTTGATTCAGCATCAGGTTAACGGCTTCATTGGCGACACGCTTGAACAGATTCACCACGATTTAAACCATTATCTTACCCTTGGGCCCGCTGAGCAGATCGCGCTGCAACGCAACGCCAGAGCCACCATTCTCACCCATTACTCCCCCCAATCGGTGTTGCCTAAACTGCTCGATACCTACTTTCCTCACCGTTCTCAATGTGATTGTCAAATTGAGAAATAGTCGCTGTCACTTTTACTCTCCATACAAAAACCAATATAAACAAATAGTTAAACAACCTCCCAAGTTGGCACCCTGCTTGCGTTATCTCTAGCATATCCAAACCACTACCCGCCATCGGCTAGAGAGGCACAGCATGACCAAACGCATTCTTTTCGTTCATTATGGAGATAACTGGATCCGCGGCAGTGAAAAATGCTTACTGGATTTGATTCAGTACGTTTCCCGTCATCAGTACCAACCTGTGGTTTGGACTAACAACCGCGAGTTGGTCTCGGTACTGGCAGAGATTGGTGTTGCTCACAAACTCGATGACTTTCCCATCCTACTTGGCTGGAAAGCGCCAAAGCTTAACGTATCGGCCTGGTACGATTTGCTCGCAACTGGCCGCGCTTTGATTGAGCAAAATCAGATTGATTTGGTACACATTAATAGCGGTGCACCTTGTCAGTGGATGATTGCAGCGGCCAAGCTATGCGACGTGCCCGCGGTGACCCAACTGCACTGCCCATACCCTGCTCGCGACCGACTCACTCTGGGTATGCATTTATCACCTCATGTTATCGCCGTCAGCCATCACGTTGCCAAACCTATGCTAGAAGATGGTTTCCCTGCCGGTAAAATGTCGGTCATTCACAATGGCATTGACACCGACGCTTTAGAAGCACAACCTCGCATCGACGTGAAAGCGCAACTTGGCATCCCAGAGCAGGACTTCGTTTTTGCTACTGTGGGTTCGCTCATTCACCGCAAAGGAGTTGACCGCATTCTCACTGCGATGAGACACATCGCGTTTGAATACCGAAATGTTAGTCTGGTGGTGATTGGTGATGGACCACTTCGCCAAACGCTTGAGCGCCAAGCTGAATACCTACAACTCGCAGGCCGGATTTACTTTGCGGGTGAGCAGGCCCAAGTCATCAGCTGGCTTAAAGGTTGTGATGGCTTTATCAGCGCCGCACGCAGTGAAGCGTTTGGGCTGGTGATTGCCGAAGCAGCATTAGCCAAAGTGCCGATTATTGCTCCGTTTGAGGGCGGGATCCCTGAGTTCATTCAACACGGTGAAACAGGGATCCTCTACCCGAACAAAGGGGTTAATCCTCTGGCTAAAGCGATGCGCATATTGGTTAACAATCGTGCTCTGTGTGAAAAGTATGCCAGCAACGCTTATCGCCACATCAAAGCTCAACATGACCTCTCCATTAGCTGCGAACGCATTGAAGCCGTTTACCAAAGCCTACTCGCCAGGCCATCAAAACCTCGTTCGATGTTGAGTACTTTTTCACCGATCAAAACCTATCTTTCTCGTCGTATGACTATGGGGGCGGAACATGGCTAAACCACCTATCACAGTGATCTTCGACCCTATTCCATTCAAAGGTGGCTCAAAAGTGGCCACCAGTGATGCGCTTAACTGCACAGACGCAAGTAACCATCAATACTTGGTGATCACTGTCGACAAGGCGTTCTGGCAACAAACTGCGTTTTACCAACAGCACAATGTCACTTGCCAGTATGTCAGGCCTGTGCGATGGCTCATCCATCGTCATCATGGTGTCGCCTACTGGTTAAATCAATGCTATTTCGCCCTTTGCCTTTTGAGGGTATTGCTGTTTAACAATGTGGTGAGATGTATTGGCGCCTCTGGCCCAGGGATAGATATGCCGCTCTACCTAGTCGGAAAATTATTGGGGACAGAGGTGGTGCAGTTCGTTCATGGCAACGTCGGTTTATCACGCTCTATAGGTTACTGTTTAACCCAAGCCGCTCACGTGTTTTATCTTGACTCAGCGCGCTCGAGTATTCGTTGCGCGCTTGAGTGCTACTTAGGCTCGGTGACTTCGCTTGATGACACCGAAGCTCTGGCAGAGAGCTACCTATCAGCGCCTCACTATCAGAGCTTTGAAAACGGCATTCCAGCATCTCGCTGGCCAACCCGATGCCAATCTTTACTGCCTATCTGTTTTTGGGCCGCTTCCTTGTTGAAATGGAAAGGGTTAGATCTGCTCCTCGACGCGGCCATGCTTTGTCATCATCATCAGCCAATGCCTTTCACCGTTTGCTACATCCGTCCACAACAAACCTGCCTACCGATCAGTCATGCGCCAGTCGAATATCCTCAAATCCAGTGGTGGGAAGACCCGGACAACCTGGATCAATTACGTAGTGAAGCCAGCATTTTTGTTTCAACCAGTCACAGCGAGCCTTTCGGTCTTTCTATTTTAGAAGCACTGGCGGCGGGTATGTGCGTCATCGTTCCGCAAGATGGGTCGTATTGGGATAAGAGACTTACCCACAATCAAGATTGCATTAAGTATCAACCTAACGATGCAGATAGCTTGGCTAACGCCCTACTCTATGCCTGCAATGACAGCGAGGTCATGCAGCGCTGTCAATCGAATGCGATTTTGGTCGCTAACCAATATCGTGCTGAAGCGTGCTACGCACCTATCGTCAACGTGCTAAACGCCAATAAAACGCTGATTGCACAAAGTGTGCAATCGTAACGGGAGGAGATATGGGCATCACGCAGTTAAAACACATCAGCCTATACGCCGTTAGCTTGGTGCTGGTTAAGGGCGTCTCCCTTATCACCTTACCGCTGATGACTCATTTCCTCACTCCGGAGCAGATCGGGCAATTGGAACTCCTCGGTATCACCACCGTGTTTTTGAGTTTACTGGTCGGTCTCTCCATGCATGAGAACTTGTACCGATTCATTGGTACCCTTGATGGCGAAGAACAGCGCAGAGAAAAGGCAGCTGAGTTATACAGTTTGTCATTGACCCTTTCTTTGCTGCTGAGCGCCGGCCTTTACTTTGCTTATCAACTATTCGCACCGTCCTCGCTCCCGGTAGAACCAAAACAAGGGCTGTTGATGGCGCTGGTGCTGTGCTTTGAAGCGCCGCTCGCTATCGGCCTCGCCTGGCTGAGGCTACACAATCAAGCGCAACTGTTTTTCAAACTCTGTATGGCGACTGTCAGTGCGCAAGTTGCTTTACTGCTGCTGGTACTCTTTATCCGCCCGGATGTGACGACTATCTTTGCCGTCAATGTGTTGTGCACCTTCGGCCAATTTTTATTCCTCCATCACTACCTCGGTTTTCACTACCGCCTGCCAAAATTCAAGCAGTGCCAACATTATCTCTACTACTCGGCGCCGTTAATGTTATCTGGGGTCGTAGCTTTTGGTCTTAGCGGAGCAGAGCGCTGGATTATTGCTGGGATAACCGACTTGGCGACGTTAGGGCTGTATGCTATCGCCGCTAAATTTGCGCTTGCGGTGGGCATCGCGCTACAGCCTTTTCATATGTGGTGGATGCCTAAACGTTTTGAGGCGATGGAAAAGAGGGGACGAGACTATGTGGCCAACACCACTACTCAAGGTGCGGTGCTGCTGTGCACTTTGGCGTTAGTCATTTGCTGGTTGAGTCAGTTGTTTATCGCTTGGGTAATGCCACACGCCTATCAGGCCGCGATTCCCTTTATTGGCGTCACCATAATCATGATGATTTTCAAGGAAATGGTCGAACTGGTTAACTTTGGTCTCTTGTATCAGCGCAAAACCAATCAGCTGCTGCTCATCAATCTGTTCTCAACCACATTGGCTTTCGGTGTCTGCTTTGCCGCCCAAAGCTACGGCACCTATGCGGTCTTGCTGGCGTTAATGACTGGCCAAATAAGTCGATTTGTATTGGTGCTCTATCAAAGCCAAGCACTGGCTCCACTCAACTATCCGGTGGTTCGCCTTACTGGGCTACTGTTACTGACTTGTCTATTTATCGTCACCAGTCAGTATTCGCTTACGCCGCAATGGTCGGTGTTAATGCTAGGGTTAGAACTCTGTGCGCTGCTCGCCTATGCAGCACGAGTGGCGTTAATCCGTGTCGAACGTGTCCGTTCATTGATTGTTGAGCTACACGGCTCATTGGGTAAAGCGTCATGATTGCCCGCGCACACACTAAAGCCACGATGTGGATGGGGCTGCTCTCTTTCTCTGTTGCCGCACTATGGTATTGGCTGCCTCATCCGGCGTTAGTGATCGTGCTCTGTTTCGCCCCACTTGGCGCACTGTTTGTTCTCAACCAGACTTTTTGGTTGGTCAGTCTATTTGTGCTGTTTTCGTTCTTTCGTATCCATGAAGCCATTCCAGCGCTGTATTCGCTCAAAATCCCGCTATTGCTCTCGTTGGGCGCACTGTCAGCCCTTTTATGGCATGTACTGATAAGTCGCCAATTAACCCCATTTTGGCACCCAAGTTTAACCTGGTTGGCGCTATTTTGGGGATTAGTGGTCATTGGTGCGGTGCTCTCCTCTAACCCAGGCCTTGCCATCACCTATTTTAAAAACATTTACTGGAAGATCATTGTGATGACTCTCGCCATCGCGTGGCTGGTCGACAGTCAAATGGCCGTGAGACGCATTGCTACTTTGATTATTCTCGCCGGATCTCTCATTGCGGTGGTTGCTCTGTATAACTCCGCAGCAGGCATTGGTTTGGTCGAGGGAACTCGAGTAACGATTGGCCGCGCGCTTGGCTCGGTGTTAGGCGATCCTAACGATCTTTCATTGGTATTAATGTTCCCACTCGCTTTTGCGATTAGTTTTGCCACCACCAAAAACATTGGTTTCTCTCGCGTTCTCGGCGTTATTGGCCTTGTGCTGGCGATGTCTGCAGTGATAGCGACGCAAAGTCGCGGTGGGTTGCTTGGCTCAGTGGCGGTATTTGGCATCTTTGGTTTGCGTTTAATCCGCTCTAAATCGTTATTGATTTTGATCGGTGTCATCGGGTTAGCGGTACTGTTTGCGGTAGCGGGTATCTCTGATCGCCAATCCGGGGGAGCAGCAGAAGAAGGGATTGACGCCTCAGCAATGGGACGACTTTACGCTTGGGAGGCCGCATTTAAAATGGCGATCGACAACCCGTTAACCGGCGTCGGTCTGAATAATTTTTACGCCAACTACTTTTTCTACAGTCCTCACTGGGACGGATTAAACCACGCCGTGCACAGCACTTGGTTTGGTGTGCTCGCTGAAACTGGTTTTTTGGGGCTGCTGGTGTTTATCGCGATCATCGCGTCTCTGGTCAAAACTAGCCGCGAAAGTCTCAGTATTCTCTCCCAGCATGCTCATCAGGTATCCCCTTATCTGTGCGCTACAGCACTCGCAGTGTATGCGGGTATTATCGGTACCATAGTGTCTGGTACCTTCCTCACCCAAGGCTTTACCTGGCCCATCTACATTCTTGCTTCACTGTGTATTGCTATCTCTCGTATTACTCAAAACTATTCTCATATTGAGAAACCCAGCAACTAGAAAGTGTAAATAATTGAATTTATTGACTTTATATTTTGGCACATTCCGTGAAACAGAGCAGTTACGGTTCTTTTTCGGAGTGCACCTATGTTGGCTCAACAGATCAATCAATTTAAGGTTTGGCTGCAACATCACGACAAACAGGCTTATCGCAAATTGTTTCTCATTTTGAAAACGGTACGCGCCAGTGATCTCCCTACCCCGGCGCCAATCAACAAGCTTATCTATGTGAGCTATAAAACCATCACCTCGCTCGTAAGCACAATTGCTCGGCTGGTGATATACACGCCAGCATTTAAAGGACGAACTCAAGACTGCGGCAAGGGTTTATATCTGTTTGGCGGCGTTCCCTTTGTTTCTGGCCCGTTATCGATTTCACTTGGCAATCACTGCCGTATATCAGGCCAAACCACGTTTAGCGGCCGGCCACAATCAGGCAATCCGCAATTGATCATTGGTAGCAACGTCGATATCGGTTGGCAAAGTACAATCGCAGTCGGCACGCGTGTAGTGATTAGCGACAACGTAAGAATCGCTGGCCGAGCTTTCGTGTTTGGCTACTCAGGTCACGCGTTAGACGCCAAACAGCGCGCCCAAGGATTTGGCGACAATAATGAAGATGTCGGCCAAATCGTGTTAGAGCGTGATGTATGGCTGGGGACCAATGTGACAGTTTGTCCCAATGTTACTATCGGCCAAGGCACCATAGTCGGCACTGGAAGTGTGGTGACTAAAAGTCTTCCGCCCTTTGTCGTCGCGGCTGGCAATCCCGCCCGTGTGATCCGACATCTCGACCAAGGAGACTCCCATGCGTGATTTGATTGTTTTTGGTGAAGACTTTGGCGGTCTGCCTTCGAGTACTCAACACTTGATCACCCGCTTAGCCAAGCAACGCAAGGTTCTATGGGTCAACTCAATTGGATTAAGACAGCCTAAGCTCAATCGTCATGATCTCCACCGCGCAGCGCTTAAGTTACTTGGTCGCGGTAAAAGCGGTTATCGTTCGAGCAAAATTCCCCCGCACAACATCACCATCACCAACATCAAAACCCTGCCGGCGCCGCGTTCAAGGTTAGCGCGTTCATTCGCCAAATGGATAATGTGCCTGCAGCTTAAGCCCATGATTGAGCGTTTGGGCCTCAATGATCCCATTTTATGGACTTCACTGCCGACCGCGGCAGATCTTTGTGGTCACTTAGGTGAATCTGCGGTGGTCTACTATTGCGGTGATGACTTCTCCGCTCTTGCAGGTGTTGATCACTCGATTGTTCAGCAACATGAGAACAAACTCGCGCAACAGGCCGATCTGATTTTTGCCGCCAGTTCTGCGCTTCTGGCAAAGTTTCCGTCGTCTAAGGGGCACTACCTTCCCCATGGCGTGGATACTCAGCTTTTCAGCACTCCATGTCAGCGTGCCAGCGATCTCCCAAGTGCCAGTCGAAAAATCGCGGGCTTTTATGGCAGCCTTTCCAATTGGTTGGACTATTCGTTAATCCATCAGGTGTGCGCCGACAACCACGACTGGGATTTTGTGTTCATCGGGCCTATTGAGCTCAATCACAATCCGCTACCCAAGTTGAGTAACGTGCACTATTTGGGTATGCGCCCCCACGCTCAGTTACCGAGCTACAGCCAACACTGGGACGTGAGCCTGCTTCCTTTTGTTAGCAACGAACAAATCGCCTCATGCAGCCCACTTAAGTTACTAGAGTACCTCGCCGCTGGTAGCGCAGTCATTAGTACTCCATTTCCTGCTCTGACCCCTTATCGACATTCCGTTAGCGCGGTCAACAATGCGGATGAGTTTTCCGCCGCGCTCAAACAGATCGCTATCAGTGGGAATACTCGCCCCGCAGCAGACATTAGTGCCTACAGTTGGGATGCACGCTCAACCCAGTTGACTAGCTTATTGGAGTCATTATGAATCAGTTGAAACTGCGTTTGATCGTGATACTCAATGCCGCATGGCGTCAACGCTATGTGATCGTTGTACCTGTGCTGATCCTACCCTTTGTCGGCTTATTGATTGGCAAAGTGGCGCCAACAACTTATGTATCGCATACCTCGATGTTGATTCAGGAAACCGCGAAAATGAACCCATTCCTAGAAGACATCGCGGTATCCACCATGCTCAAAGAGCGCCTCAATGCGCTCAGCACATTGCTAAAAAGTCGCCACGTATTGAGCGCGGTGGCCAAAGAACACAATTTGATTCACGATGATATGTCGCCTGGAGATAAAGACTATGTCATCAATAAGCTCTCCAGCAGTTTAACCATCACCCAACCTGGCAAAGACTTTTTGCAAATCTCGTTATCAGCGCCCAGACCTGATGGGCTGAAGCAGATGCTAGAGTCGATCAGCGAACATTTTATCGAGCAACTGCTCGCGCCAGAGCGTTCGTCGATCAAGGATTCATCGGAGTTTCTAGCGATTCATATAGATAAACGCCGCCAAGAGTTAGATATCGCGGAAAATGAGTTAGCGGATTTCAAAAACCGATTTGCCTCTGTAACCCCCGAAATGCAGTCGCAAGCCCTCGGCCGCTTAGCCTCATTGAAGCAAAGCTATGCTGAGAAGAAAGCGGAACTGGCGGGGGTTGAACGCAGTTTGGGGTCACTCGACCAGCAATTGTCGAAAACCAACCCTGTGGTCGGCAAAATTGAAGACCAAATCATCGATATTCGTAGTGAGTTAACCTTACTTAAAGCCAAGTACACCGACCAACACAGCCTAGTTCAAGGTAAAGAGCGCGAGCTTCGTCGTTTAGAAAACGAACGCAAACTGCTGCTCAGCAGTGACCAACCCGATATCAGTAGTGATCAGTTATGGGGAATCGCCACCAGCAACCAATTGCGCGATATTGGCGATGTGCAGCCGTTACTGGTCACTCAATTACAAAGCTTACAAATTGTTCGTAGCCGCTATGAGTCGTTAACCGAAGAAACCAAAAGCTTACAATCCATGATTGAAACGCTTGAGCGTGAGGCCAATCAATTTGGTGACAACGCCAAAACCATGCATCGCTTGGTTCGCAATGCTGAGATCAAACGACAGCTTTATGATGAGTTAATTCAGCGCTATGAAATGGCACAGCTTACTGGCTCTCTAGGTGTGTTCGAGCAAAACAAACGAGTAAAGATCATCGACTTGCCTTATACACCTAGTCGGCCCGCCAACCTACCCTTGCTGGTATTTATTATTGCCGGGATTGTTGCAGGGCTTGGCTTGGGCGCAGGTGTCGCTACCTTAATTGAACTCTTTGATTCATCCGTACGTCGCCGCGATGAAATTGAAGCCATTACTGGTGCTCCGGTTATCACTCATATTCCCAATATCAAACCGCGCTACACAATTGAAAATCAGATTGACTAGCAAGATGAAAAATCGCGCCAAACACAACATAAGGTACTGATATTAAATGAAATAATTCATGGCACGCTCCATGCAGACTTATCAATAGTTTTGATTACAGTTATGAGGCGTCGCTATGGCTCTACCCACTAAATTGATCGTCCATGTCGTACAGCATTTAGCCCCAGGCGGGCTTGAATCATTGGCGCTGGATATGCTGTCTTTTTCGTCGTCTCGACAGCGCACCTTACTCATTAGTCTTGAGGGCAACAAGCACCAAGCTCTGAAACAGTGGCCAAGGCTTGAGCAGTACCGAGACAAAATCCTGTTTCTTGATAAACCTTCTGGCGTCAGTGTCAAAGCTTTGGTTCAGCTCTATCGTCTGTTTCGCGTTCTCAAACCTGATGTGGTTCACACTCACCACATTGGCCCGATTTTATATGCAGGCTGTACGGCTCGGTTAGCTCAGGTCAAGACCTGTATTCATACTGAGCATGATGCATGGCACTTTGGCAACCCAAGTCATCGCCACATTCAATCTCTTGCTGTTCGTATCGCTCGCCCCAAATGGGTTGCCGATGCAGAACTGGTTCGACAGCAGATTCATCAGCATTTTTCTCACCCTGTCACCGTGATTAAAAACGGAGTCGATTGTGAGAATTTCAAGCCCGGTTCAAAGTTACTCGCCAGACAAACCTTGGGCCTTGCAACAGACATTACGCTGATTGGCTGCGCGGGCCGACTAGAAAATGTCAAAGGCCACGATGTTCTGCTTCGCGCTCTAGCCATGCTGCCAGAGGATGTGCACTTGGCTTTGGCAGGCTCGGGATCTCAGCGTGCAGTGTTAGAGGCACTGGCGTGTGAGCTTAATATCCAACATCGAGTCACCTTTTTAGGGCTGGTAACTGAAATGGTGCGTTTTTATCAATCACTCGACTTGTTCTGTCTACCCTCGCGCAGTGAAGGTTTCCCACTTTCGACTTTGGAAGCTCAAGCGTGTGACATTGTCACTATTGCCACTGAAGTCGGCGCCAGCAAAGAAACCATCTGCCCTTGCACCGGTTCAGTGGTCGAAGCCGACAACCCAAGCGCATTGGCTGCGATGATCAGCGGCAAGCTTAGCGTCCTGCCAACCGTGTCGCCACGCCAATTTGTCCTGCAACACAATGATATTCGCACCATGATTCAAGCTTATGAGTCATTGACGACGGAGAAACACGCATGACTGAGGTTATTCTAATCACGACGTTTGTACTAAGCGCATTTTTGGTCTGTTATCACCATGTCGCTTATCCCATACTGCTGGCTTGGTATTCAAAAAACACGCCTAATCATTCAGTTGAGTCCGCTTCTCGCGGCTACAAACCAGACAATCAGGACAAGCAGTGCCTGTCGGTGACTATATTGGTTCCAGCGTACAACGAGCAGCTATG
>JBCAXU010000082.1:0-18983 GCA_038533895.1 Pseudomonadota bacterium
TTGTGCCAAGAGCTGTAATAGGTGCATAACTATTCAACTAGAAGAGGCGGTAAGCTTTGTCAAACTAACACAGTTTGCCGTTCTGTAATAAGTAAATGAAACCACATCTTATTACACATCTTTCAGCTTTTTTAATTTATATTCGAATTTCATATAAAGCTTAACTGGATGATTTTCCATAGAAGACAGATTTGTCTTAGATTTGCTACGTGCATTCCGAGTAATAAGCGATAGAATAATGATTCGTCTGTCACTGAACAAGGAGGTTAGCATGTTAAATCAGTCCAAAATTTTGGTTTGGTATCAAGTGGCTAGCCAAAAAGTTATATTAGGTGAAGCTCTTAGTCATCAACACCAAGATCTCATATCAATGTGGCTGAACGCGCCAGAAGAACGGCTGAAAACGGACTGTTTGGGGTACCGCTTATCACTGTTTGATGATGGTGGAAGGGAGATCGCAGATAAATCTGTCTCTATGTTAACGGCCGATGAATTTCTATCTGGATCGAATATACAAGCGTAAAAAAGGCCAGCAACATGCTGGCCTTTTTTGTGTTTGCATTTCTATGCACGTTTTTCTTTGAGCGTATAGGTGACATCTTCGATTTCAATGTCTGATTTGGCCCGGCAGATGCACGGCAAAATCTCTTGCTCTTGAGTGTAAGCCATAGCAAAACCAACGTATTCAACTTCACCAGAAATCAACTTGCAACGACAGGCTCCACAGTGCCCATCGCGACAATTGTACTCAGGTTCCAACCCCGCCTTTTCTAGCGTCTCTAGAATGGTATTGGTAGGGTGAGATTGGATCGTTGTGATGCCGTTAATTTTGATGCTAGGCATTACAGTTCAAAATCCTTAAAGTCATCAGCACGGACGTCACTATCGATCTGACCCACTAGGTAAGACGAAATCTCAGCCTCCTGAGGGGCAACTTGCACATTATCAGACGACAACCAAGCGTTAATCCATGGGATTGGGTTTGACGTTGCGCCAGGATATGCAGCGTCTAGGCCAACGGCTTGCATACGGATGTTAGTGATGTACTCAACATACTGGCTCAGAATATCTTTATTCAAGCCAATCATTGAACCATCTTTAAACAGGTATTCTGCCCATTCTTTCTCTTGTTCAGCGGCGGCTTTAAACAGCTCAAAACACTCTTGTTTACACTCTTCTGCGATCTGCATGAACGAGAAATCATCTTGACCATTGCGTAGCAAGTTGATCATGTGTTGAGTGCCCGTTAAGTGCAGCGCTTCATCGCGAGCAATCAGTTTGATGATTTTGGCGTTACCTTCCATCAACTCACGTTCTGCAAAAGCAAATGAACAAGCGAAACTTACATAGAAACGAATCGCTTCAAGCGCGTTGACTGACATTAAGCACAGGTAAAGTTTTTTCTTCAAATCATGAAGTGAAACCTTTATTTGCTCGCCATTGACTTGGTGAGTTCCCTCACCGTAGCGATGGTAATCGTTAGTAAGCTGAATAAGTTCATCGTAGTAACGAGAAATGTCATCAGCACGTTTCAGAATGTGCTCATTCTCTACGATGTCGTCAAACACCACACCTGGATCATTGACGATGTTACGGATGATGTGAGTGTATGAGCGTGAGTGAATGGTCTCTGAGAAAGACCAAGTTTCAATCCAAGTTTCAACTTCCGGCAGAGACACGAGTGGTAGCAGTGCCACGTTTGGACTACGGCCTTGGATTGAATCAAGCAGAGTCTGGTACTTCAAGTTTGAGATGAAGATGTGCTTCTCATGATCGGGCAGTTTGTTGTAGTCGATACGGTCACTAGATACGTCGACTTCCTCTGGGCGCCAGAAGAAAGACAGCTGCTTTTCGATCAATTTTTCAAAAATTTCAAACTTTTGCTGGTCGTAGCGAGCAACGTTCACTGATTGACCTAAGAACATTGGTTCTTTCAGCTGGTCATTTTTTTTTCGGTTAAAAGTACTGTAAGCCATGTTGCCTCAATTCCTTTTAAGCCCCTCAATAAATGAGGGGCGAGTAATATGTTTAGTCTAGATAAGCCCAAATACAGTGGGATTAAATCTTACAACCGCCGCCTGCACAATCATCGTCTTGAGGTTGCACAGCGTCTTTTTGGTCATCGCTCGCGCCGTCACGAGTGTTGTGGTAGTAAAGCGTCTTCACACCAAACTTGTACGCCGTTAGAAGATCTTGGAGCAGTTTCTTCATCGGCACTTTACCGCTTTCAAAACGCGATGGGTCGTAGTTAGTGTTAGCCGAAATGGCTTGGTCGACGAACTTCTGCATGATACCCACAAGGTGCAAGTAACCGTCGTTCGAACCGATGTTCCACAATAGCTCGTAGTTATCTTTGTACTCGGTAAACTCAGGCACAACTTGCTTTAGGATACCGTCTTTTGATGCTTTTACTGACACATAACCACGTGGTGGCTCGATACCGTTGGTTGCGTTCGAGATTTGCGAAGAAGTCTCTGATGGCATAAGCGCGGTCAGGGTAGAGTTACGCAAACCATGAGTCATGATTTCGTCACGCAAACCGTCCCAATCGTAGTGCAGAGGTTCATCACAAACGAGGTCGATATCTTTTTTGTAAGTATCGATAGGCAGTAGGCCTTTCGCATAGTTGGTTTCATCGAATGACGGACACTTACCTTGCTCTTTTGCCAAGGCAACAGAGGCTTTCAATAGGTAGTATTGCATCGCTTCGAACGTACGGTGAGTCAGGCCATTGGCGCTGCCATCAGAGTACTTCACACCATTCTTCGCTAGGTAGTAGGCGAAGTTGATGACACCAACACCCAGAGTACGACGGTTCATCGTAGACTTGTATGCTGCTGGAAGCGGGTAATCTTGGTAATCAAGTAGCGCGTCTAGTGCACGAACAACCAGATCAGACAGTTCTTCGAAGTCATCCAGTGACTTGATCGCACCTAAGTTGAACGCTGATAGCGTACAGAGCGCGATTTCGCCTGAGTCGTCTTCAACGTTGGTTAGCGGCTTAGTTGGCAGTGCAATTTCCAAACATAGGTTTGACTGACGAACCGGTGCCACTTTTGAATCGAATGGACTGTGGGTATTACAGTGGTCGACGTTCTGAATGTAGATTCGACCCGTAGAAGCACGCTCTTGCATCAAGATAGAGAACATCTCGATAGCTTTTACTGTCTCTTTCTTGATCGACGGATCATTTTCGTACTTAACGTACAGGCGTTCAAACTCATCTTGATCTTCGAAGAATGCGTCGTACAAGCCAGGCACGTCTGAAGGTGAGAATAGGGTGATATTGCCACCTTCAACCAAACGTTGATACATCAAGCGGTTTAACTGCACGCCGTAGTCCATGTGACGAACACGGTTCTCTTCCACACCACGGTTGTTCTTAAGCACCATCAGAGCCTGAGATTCTCCGTGCCATAGGGGGTAAAATACAGTCGCAGCACCACCACGCACACCGCCTTGAGAACAACATTTTACAGCTGTTTGGAAGTATTTGTAGAACGGAATACAACCAGTGTGGAAAGCTTCACCGCCACGGATCTCAGAGCCTAGAGCACGAATACGACCCGCGTTGATACCAATACCTGCGCGTTGCGAAACATAACGAACGATAGAGCTTGCTGTTGCGTTGATGGAATCTAGGCTATCGCCACATTCAATCAGAACACACGAGCTAAACTGACGGGTAGGTGTACGCACGCCAGACATAATAGGCGTTGGTAGAGAAATCTTGAATGTTGACGTCGCATCGTAGAAACGCTTGATGTAATCAAGGCGCGTTTCTTTCGGATATTTCGCGAACAGACACGCTGCAACAAGAATGTATAGGAACTGAGCACTTTCATAAATTTCACCGCTCACACGGTTTTGAACAAAGTACTTACCTTCAAGCTGTTTAACGGCCGCATAAGAGAAGTTGAGGTCACGACGGTGATCAATATACGAGTTCAACTCGTCGAGCTCAGCTTTGCTGTAGTCTTCCAGAATATGTTTGTCGTACTTGCCCTTATCTACCAAACGTGAGACATGCTCATACAACGCTGGTGGCTCGTATTGGCCATACGCTTTTTTGCGTAGATGGAACACGGCAAGACGAGCCGCTAGATATTGGTAATCTGGCGTCTCTTCTGAGATTAAGTCGGCTGCTGACTTGATGATGGTCTCGTGAATATCGGTCGTCGTGATGCCGTCGTAAAACTGAATGTGAGCGCGCAGTTCTACTTGAGAGACAGAGACGTTTTCTAGGCCTTCGGCAGCCCATGTGATCACGCGATGGATCTTGTCGAGATCAATACTTTCTTTGCGTCCGTTACGCTTAGTAACGGTAAGTTGTTGGTTCATTCTGCTTCATTTCCCTAACAAAACTGATTAAAGCCGTTTTTTTGTGTAATTCTTGTAAAATTCGTTCCGGCTTTGTGATCAAAGTCTATCTATATATTGTAGTACAAACACAATATATAGGGGTGCACTGAGGTGCGGATTACAAGATAGTGCTATCGAGGGTGGTTTTCAAGTTACAGATCTTGGATGACTTGTGGATAACTAACAAAATTGAAAAAATCAGTAAGTGGATACTAACCGATGAGATTAGAGCTGGTAAGATTGCGTAAAATTACCGTTTTGGGATCGGTTTAGAACTAACCACAAACAAAAAAAAATCCCTTGATCTTTAGACAAAATTGGGTGCGATATTTGGGGTGGTTGTTTTGGAATCAAACCGACAAAAATTGACCGAAATATCACTAAAAAAGGCGGTGAGCTTGTGCTACCGCCTTCTGCTAAACCCTTATCATTTCTGAGAGAATTGTAGCTAAAACTTCACTGTATGGACTATGTAATTGACGTCGACGTTTTGGCCCAGCTTGTAAGTGTCGGTAAGTGGGTTGTAGTGTAGGCCAGTGATTCCAGTTTCAGTGAGATCGGTATGGTCGAGCATCTTAATCAGTTCTGCGGGTCTGATGAACTTGTCGTGATCGTGGGTGCCCTCTGGCACTATTTTTAACAGCTTCTCTGCACCAACAATGGCAAATAGATAAGACTTGATATTGCGATTGAGGGTCGAGAAAAAGACATGCCCGCCAGGTTTAACGAGTGCGGCGCAAGAGCGAACAACCGAGAGTGGGTCAGGGACATGCTCGAGCATTTCCATACAAGTCACCACGTCGTATTTACCCGCATTGTGCTGCGCGTGTTCTTCAATGGTACTTTGGATATAAGTCAGCTCTGTTCCGGTTTCTAGTGCATGCAGGCGAGCGACTTCAAGCGGCTCTTTACCCATATCTAAACCCGTCACCACTGCACCTTGTTTTGCCATGCTCTCAGCGAGGATGCCGCCACCACAACCTACATCGAGGACTTCCTTGCCAAACAGACCATCACAGTTGTCCAACACATAGTTTAAGCGTAGCGGGTTGATTTGGTGCAAAGGCTTGAACTCGCCTTCTAAATCCCACCAGCGAGAAGCCATATCTTCAAACTTTTTGATTTCTTTCGGGTCGACGTTTTGTGATTGGGTCATAACAACTCTTACTAATAAACCTGCTTGCGTGAGTTTGGCATTATACTCGCTAACGTTGAACACTCCATAGACAGAGCCACTTTTTCCACAATTGGATAAAATATAGCCATTTATCAGCAGCCTAGCATCCAAGTGTGCAAATTGTCGGCGTTTGATTCACAACCAACCTCACAACCTTGTAAAAGGAGAGGGAAAGTGATGCCGAACTACTGAAATCTATGTTATATTTTTGCACCTTAAGCGTATTGTACATACGATCTATAAATAGAGGGATAATGGCTCTATGAGCGATCTAGCGAAAGAGATCACGCCCGTAAACATTGAAGATGAGCTGCGAGGTTCGTACCTAGACTATGCGATGTCAGTTATCGTAGGTCGAGCTCTTCCAGATGTGCGTGATGGCCTAAAGCCAGTGCATCGCCGCGTATTATTTGCGATGAATGTACTCGGTAATGATTGGAACAAACCATATAAAAAATCTGCCCGTGTTGTTGGCGACGTAATCGGTAAATATCACCCACATGGTGATAGCGCAGTGTACGATACTATCGTACGTATGGCTCAGCCGTTTTCACTTCGTTACATGCTGGTCGACGGTCAAGGTAACTTCGGTTCGATCGATGGTGACTCAGCGGCGGCAATGCGTTACACCGAAGTTCGCATGGCGAAGATCGCCCACGAACTTTTGGCTGACTTAGACAAAGAAACGGTTGATTATGTACCTAACTATGATGGTACAGAGCAGATCCCAGCCGTTCTTCCAACCAAAATTCCTAACCTATTGGTTAACGGTGCTTCTGGTATCGCAGTAGGTATGGCAACCAACATTCCACCGCATAACTTGACGGAAGTGATCGATGGTTGCTTGGCATACATCAATAATGAAGAGATCACGATTGATGAGCTAATGGACCACATTCCTGGTCCAGACTTCCCAACAGCTGCGCTGATTAGTGGCCGCAAAGGCATCGTTGATGCTTACAAGACGGGCCGCGGTAAGATTTACATGCGCTCTAAAGCGGATATCGAAACCGACAAAAATGGTCGCGAGACTATTGTCGTCACAGAGATCCCTTACCAAGTCAACAAAGCTCGCTTGATCGAGAAGATCGCCGAGCTGGTTAAAGATAAGAAAGTAGAAGGCATCAGCGCACTGCGTGACGAGTCTGACAAAGACGGTATGCGCATTGTTATCGAATGTAAGCGCGATGCAGTCGGCGAAGTGGTGTTGAACAACCTTTACGCCAACACCCAGTTGCAGACGACTTTCGGCATCAACATGGTTGCACTGAACAATGGTCAGCCGCAGCTGTTTAATCTTAAAGATATGCTTAAGTGCTTCGTTGATCACCGCCGTGAAGTGGTCACACGTCGTACTATTTTTGAACTGCGCAAAGCGCGCGAACGTGCTCATATCCTAGAGGGCCTAGCGCTTGCTCTAGCGAACATTGATGAGATCATCGAACTGATTCGTAGAGCGCCGACACCGGCAGAAGCGAAAGCGGGTCTTATTGCTCGTGGTTGGGATCTTGGTAATGTTGCAGCGATGCTTGAGCGTGCTGGTACCGACGCAGCTCGCCCAGAGTGGCTCGAAGAGCAATACGGTATTCGCGACGGTCAGTACTACCTGACAGAGCAACAAGCGCAAGCGATTCTCGATCTACGTCTACATAAGTTGACCGGTCTAGAACATGAAAAAATCTTGGATGAGTATAAAGCGCTACTTGACCAAATCGCTGAACTGATGCACATCCTAGCAAGCACCGAGCGCTTGATGGAAGTGATCACTGAAGAGTTAGAGCTTGTTCGCGAAAACTTCGGTGATGCTCGACGTACAGAAATCACCGCCGCTAGCCACGATATCGACATGGAAGAGCTGATCGCTCGTGAAGATGTTGTCGTCACCCTTTCAAATGCGGGTTACGTCAAGTACCAAATCCTAAGCGATTACGAAGCTCAGCGCCGTGGTGGTAAAGGTAAGAGTGCAACTCGAATGAAAGACGAAGACTACATTGAGCGTCTTCTGGTTGCGAATACTCACGACAATATCTTGTGTTTCTCTACTCGCGGTAAGACTTACCGTCTGAAAGTTTATCAATTGCCTCTCGCTAGTCGCACCGCACGCGGTAAGCCAATCGTGAACATTCTTCCATTGGAGGAAGGCGAGCGCATTACGGCGATCCTCCGTGTTGATGAGTTCTCTGAAGATAAGTTTATCTTCATGGCTACGGGTGACGGTACGGTTAAGAAAACGCCGTTGAATCAGTTTGCTAACGTACGCTCAAACGGTCTGATCGCGGTTAACTTGCGTGACGATGATTCACTGATTGGTGTGGATATCACCAATGGTGATAGTGACATTATGTTGTTCTCTCAAGCGGGTAAAGTGGTTCGCTTTAGTGAAGATAAAGTTCGTGCGATGGGCCGTACTGCGGCAGGTGTTCGTGGTATGAAGCTAGCAGACGACGACCAAGTTGTGTCGCTGATTGTGCCTTCAAATGAGGGTGACATTCTAACCGTAACGCAAAACGGTTACGGTAAGCGTACCGAGCTTGCAGAGTACCCAATCAAAGGCCGTGCAACTCAGGGTGTAGTATCGATTAAAGTCTCCGAGCGTAACGGACCTGTAGTCGGTGCGGTTCAAGTCGAAGAAGGCGACGAGATGATGATGATCACTGACGCAGGTACGCTGGTTCGTACTCGTGTTGCAGAGGTCAGCCAAGTTGGTCGTAACACTCAAGGTGTCACTCTGATTCGTACCGCAGAAGACGAGAACGTTGTTGGTTTGCAACGTATCGACGAGATTGAAGAAACGGAAATAGTAGAAGGTGAGGAAGAGGGCGCTCAAGCGGCCGCAGAGGCTTCACCAGAATCTGACCAAGAGACAGGCGACTCGAAAGAGTAATGTTTAACAACCGTTTTGAAATCAAAATGCCAGGCTTTAGCCTGGCATTTTTTATGCCCGTTAGTACAAAACTACAACCCTAGAACTTTTCGCGCGAATTACAGTGCAAAGGCATGACCCTGTCTGACTAGACCCTAGTTTCCATGTTTGCTATTTAAACGAATGTAATCGCTCAGAGAACACAAAAAAAAGGTCGCGATTGCGACCAGATAACAGGAAGTAATGGATATCGCAAAGGCCAGAGGAGTAGCCTTTAAACGTGTAATTTTATTGTAGCCCACCGTTCGCATTTTGCGATAAATATGCATACTTCTTTGATGTTGGGGATAATTATTCGCTAAGGTTACTAAGATTTTTGGTTGGCGATAAATCTTATTTATGGGTTTTTGTTAGTTTTTAATTCCATTTTAGTGCTTTAAAGTCTAAATAAACATCTATGATAGTCAATTGTATTGACTTAATTGACTTTTAATTCGGCCCGTCGATTGATCGGTAACAATGAAAGTGTTGATTCGTCACTAAAGTGCGCGATATGGCTCACATCTGGTCTGCCTATTGCCAGCAAACCCGCGTAAAATCATCGCGTCGAAATCCCGCTTCCGGAACTCAAAATGGATAACAAACTTGGATTAAGCTCGTTAACCGCCATTGTTATTGGCTCAATGATTGGCGCGGGCGTGTTTAGCTTGCCCCAGAATATGGCCTCGGTGGCCAGCCCAGCGGCCGTGATGATTGGCTGGACCATCACTGGAGTGGGCATGATCTTCCTGGCGCTCTCTTTTCAAAAGCTCGCGTTTCATCGTCCGCATGTTGATAGCGGTGTCTTTGGTTACGCTAAAGAGGGATTTGGTGACTTTGTTGGGTTCTGCTCTGCATGGGGTTACTGGCTAAGTGCAATGTTAGCCAACGTTTCATATTTGGTGATTGTATTTAGCACCTTAGGTATGTTGTTTGATACACCTGACCAAGTCATATTCGGTCAAGGGAACACCCTGGTGTCGATCATCGGTGCGTCTTGCTTGCTGTGGTTAGTCCATGCGTTGGTACTTCGCGGTGTGCAAACGGCGGCGCTAATCAATATGGTGACGACCTACGCCAAGCTGGTCCCCTTAATCATCTTTATTCTCTGCGCTTTGCTGGCGTTCAATTGGGGAACATTTACTATTGATTTTACCGGCTTGCATTTAGGTGAGCAGGCTGATTTATTATCGCAAGTGAAGAGCACTATGCTGGTTACAGTATGGGTGTTTATCGGCATTGAAGGCGCGGTGGTGGTGTCAAGCCGTGCGCGAAACCGCAAAGACATTGGCCGAGCTACCATTCTTGGCTTGCTCACTGCTTTAGCGATCTACGTATTTGTTACCTTACTATCGATGGGGGTAGTCAAACCGGCTGAACTGGCAACCTATCAAAATCCGTCCATGGCGAAAGTATTAACAGAAATTCTCGGGCCTTGGGGGCAGTACATCATCAGTATCGGCTTACTTATCTCCGTGTGTGGTGCCTTTCTCAGCTGGACGGTACTAGCGTCGGAGGCGCCATACTTGTGCGCTAAAGAGAAAATGTTTCCCCAAAAGTATGCCGAGTTAAACCAAGCGGGCAGTCCGGTGAAACCGCTGACCTTAACTAACGTATGGATCCAAATCTCTTTGATTTTCGTTATGTTCGCCGGCAGTACCTATGACACCTTGCTCATCATCGCCTCAGAAATGATTTTGGTCCCTTATTTCTTAGTTGGTGCGTTTGTGCTGAAGATTGCCATCACCGAGAAAAACCGAGGAAGCTTGTTGTTGGTCGGTTTAGGAGCGAGTATTTATGGGATTTGGCTACTGTACGCCTCAGGTTTGAATTACTTGCTGTTGTCTGCACTGTTGTATCTACCTGGTCTCTACTTTTACGTTCAAGCAAAACGCGAGCAAGGTATCCATCCGTTTAGAGGCCGTGAACGACTAGGCGCGAGTGCACTGGGCATTACTGCAATGTTGGCGGTCGCAATGATCTGGAATGGCAGTTTGAGCTTAGCTTTTTAGTGGTTGACTCTAAGCTTGCTGACGAGCTTTTAAGCCGTTTGGGCAAAACTTTGCTCAAATAGGGTAATAAGCTGCTTAAATGGAACAATCTGTCCATTTAAGTTATTGAAATAATGTGTTTTTAAGTTGGTATTAAGATTGCTTCCTTTGCCGTTCGATAGTTTCTATCTCCGGTCAAAGACATAAGGAAACCTTAATGCCAACGCTCAACTTCAATATCCAAATCGAAGGATTAGAACCAGACACTGTTCGAGTGGTGGAATATTCGGGTTGGGACTCTCTCTCTAATACTGACACTGAAAACAACCAACCTTGTCGCGGCTTTCGTTACCAGTTCCAACTTGCGAGCCGTCTGAGCTCTCTCTCTGCTGAGCAGATCGTTGATAAATCGATACAGTTTGAGATGGTTCGCGATGGTCAAGTTGTCCAACGGTTGAATGGGATAGTCTACCGTTTTTCCAAAGGTGATACCGGACACTATCATACTTTCTATCAAGTCACCGTCGTCCCTGAGCTAGAAAGACTCTCTTTGCGCCATAACTGCCGTATTTTCCAATATCAGAGCGTTCCAGAGATTGTCTCTATTTTACTGCAAGAGATGAACATCCAGCACTATGCGTTTGTCCTTAAGAACGATCATGCTCAACGCGAGTTCTGTGTTCAATATCGAGAATCAGACCTGGACTTCGTTCAGCGACTCTTGGCAGAAGAGGGGATTGTTTACCATCATATCCACGACCAAGATAAGCATACTGTTGTCTTTACTGACGCGAACGATAGCTTGATCAAGTTAGAACAGCCTGTCCCTTATAACGCCATGAGCGGCGGCAATATTGAAATTCCTTATATCAATGCATTCCTCAGTCGGTTTTGCGCGCAAGTTAGCCATGTCCAGACGCAAGATTACAGCTTTAAGAAACCCGCTTATCGTTTTACTCAAAATCTAACCGGCACTGACATGGCCTATCAGATTGAAGACCGTTATGAGCATTTTGATGCCCCAGGCCGTTTTAAAGACGATGAGTCAGGCAAGGTTTTAACTTCAGCTCGATTGGCTTTTTTAAGAAGAGAAGCTAAGACAGCTCAGGGGCACAGTAATCATCCCGGCCTAATCGCAGGAGCGAAATTTGAGCTGCAAGAGCATACCGACCAAAGCTTGAACCGAGAATGGGTGGTGGTGGCGGCGAGCCATACTGGAAGCCAGCCTCAATCGCTAGAAGAGGAAGGGGGCGTTGGCGCAACCACTTATCACAATCAGTTTACGGTTGTTCCAAGCGATGTGGTTTGGCAAGCAGAGCCGACAACAAAACCTCGTGTCGATGGCCCGATGATCGCTACGGTAGTTGGCCCAGAGGGCGAAGAGATTTATTGCGATGAACATGGTCGGGTTAAAGTTCATTTCCACTGGGATCGATATTCGAATGCGGACGAGCACAGCTCTTGTTGGGTTAGAGTATCGCAAGGCTGGGCAGGGCACCAATATGGAATGGTGGCGCTGCCACGAATTGGCCATGAAGTGATCGTTACCTTTTTAAATGGAGACCCAGACCAACCTATCATCACTGGCCGTACCTACCATGCTAACAACGTTGCGCCGTACGCGTTGCCTGAGCATAAAACCAAAACCGTGATACGCAGTGAAACCTATCAAGGGCAAGGGTTCAATGAACTCAGCTTTGAAGATCAAGCCGATAAAGAACGAGTCTATCTCCATGCCCAAAAAAACATCGACATTGCGATAGACAACGATGAGAGCAGCGAGATTCACCACGACAAACACCACGTCGTCGATAACGATCATTTCAGCCTGGTGAACAACAACAGTCACCTCACTGTTGGCGGTGAAAGACGTGAGCAAGTTTCTGCCGATAAATCAGTGAGTATCGGTGACTCGCTACAGCAAAAGGTCGGTCAAAAAACGGCTATCGACAGTGGTGACCAAGTTCATCTAAAGGCGGGGCACAAAATTGTTGTCGATGCCGGTAGCGCCATCACCATTAAAGCCGGCGGCAGCTTCGTCAAAGTCGATGCTGGCGGAGTTCATGTCGTTGGTTCGGTTATTAACCTTAACTCAGGCGGCAGCCCAGGTAGCGGCAGTGGTTACAGTGGCAAGGCTCCAGTGTTGCCGATGGGGTTAGAAGATGCATTAGCGCCGGAGGAGTTGGAGCAGCGTCGTGTCGCTTCAACAAAAGAGTCTATGAGTCCCTTATTGAAGAGCCGACAGATAGAAGCACTCAAGAGTGCGGAGCCAGTATGTGAAGTGTGTGAAGAGTTAAATAAAGATGGATAACCTACACAAAGCATTTGTTGATGCTGGTCTAGGGTTCGACTTAGCAAAAGATGAAAAATTGTATCTGATCGTTGATGGGGCTCAAATTGAGAATCTTGCTGTGCAGCTTTACTCATTAGAGGGTGGTGTCAACCTGGAGCCCATCTATATGAACGAGCCTTACGACCAGCTCATCGAAGTGGCGCCTTATGTTGTTCAAGCATCGAAGAAGGTAATAGATTGGTTTTTCGCAGTGAATCAACCGATGGCGGGCTATTTTTTTGCTTCAAGCCATGACCTTGAAAGTATCAGTGACAGCTACAGAAACCTGATCATCGCTGAGTCCCCGTACGGCAGCCAAGTCTATATAAAAATGGCCAATGCTGAGTGTGCATGGGTCTTTTTTTCGACTCATACTCCCCAGTTTTGGAACGTTATTTCACAGGTTTGGGTTCCAACTCGCAAAGGTTGGCAGGCGGCGACTCGCTCTGTTCAAGCCACTAATAGAGGAAAGCTAAAGATTTCTGATGAGCAGTGGTCATTATTAGGCAAGATCTCTTGGGATACCACTATTCAGAAGTTACAAGAGCACGTTCAAAAATGGTTCCCAATGTTGCTTGATGGAAATCCAGATAGCTCGGCGTGGGTAGAGAAGTATGCGTTGAGTGGATACAAACAAGGCTTTACCTCGGAGCGCGATCTCATGATGTACATGAACATTATAGGATTCCTGGGAGAAGATAATTTTTTGGATGAAAGGGTATATCCGGATATACATAATTTGATTTTTAACACCTCACAGCAAACCCCGTCTCAACGAGTAGAGAAAGCCGCAAATATAGCCCAATCCTATTCAAAGCAGAATAACAATCAGGAGAAACAAGTATGAGCACCCCAAATGATGACGCTAGAACTGGTCAGACAAAAGATGCTCAAGACCCTGCGGGTACTTGTCCTCTGAAAAAAAGTAAAATACAGCTAGTTCCAGTTAGGTATGGCTTAGTCGAAACACTGTCAGCCAAAGAACATACCCAAATACCTTTTGAAACATACTCAAAACCATTGGGTATACGGTTGCTACGTGATGGCTGGATTTATGTTCTGGTAAACGACAATATCCAATGGATTCTTCATGAATACCGAGTAGAAGCGGGACTAATAACTAAACTACTGTGGCAAGACTCTGAAGTAAGCAGTGACGAGCGAACCACATCTGTTGGAGAAGCAAACTTAATCTTCAAAAGATCCAGTGTTATATACTGTTCCTACTCTGAACTTCAATGGACTGCAAAAAAGTGCTCTCAGGTAATTGGTTCAGATAAAGATAGATTACGTTTCATGCAAAAGGTGAACTTATCTAGCTTCGACGCAATTAATGGTGGGACAAACCTACTTACTCCAAAGCAAGCCTCGGAACTCGTTGCCGAATGTTCAGAGAAATCAGATGAACGAGCCAGCAACCTAGAATACCAACCTTATGAGTGGGAACATAAACCAATCTTCGAGCCCACTGATTTCACCACTTTAAATAGCGGAGTTGTTACTGAGTATCAAGAGGATCATCTTTATTTGGTCTTCAATGATGATATTGGTGTTTTAAGAGATCTAGCCAGTTATCAAGGCTTAGTTGCAAAGTCTTTGGAAGATTGGCAATCAGATGAAACACAGTATCAAAAATATGTGGAAGGCTCTTACATAGAGACACAATTGCAGATTTCTCCTGAAAAAGTTGACGCTCTAGCCGCGATGCTCGGTAACGAAAAGTTTAGTAGTGAACTTAACCCAAGCCAGAAAGAGAGCGTAGTGGCTTGGATAAAAGAATACGATGACAAATTCTCTGATTGGACTCGACCTTCTGTTGGAGAGAAATATCGACTAATGGAGCAAGCTCTTGGGTCTGAAAAAATGGAGACATATCAAGATCTGATTCATGACATCCAAGAACAGTTTGCCAACGATCTTCATGGCGTCCCAACGTTGAAAATTTGGAATGGTTCGCATGGAAAACAAGGCATTAAAGATGTAATAAATCAAACTGAGATGGAACAATTTCTCGAACAACAGAGAGAAAAATTGGCCTATTGGGATGAAAGACTTAACACCATTTCTCAAGACCGCATAAAGTTGTTCAGTCGTTTCTACTATGCAGCTTGGTATTATGATGCTAGTACCAGTACTCAACTAGAGGAACTCTTAGCAGCCGAATACAGCTGTATCCAAGATATTTGTTGGAACGACGCTGCTAGCCAGCTGGTAGCGGAAAAGTTAGAAGAGATGCCTTGGGTGGCAACCTATCGCGCGCTATTTACACTTTCTGTTGACGAATACGACAAACTGACAGAAGCCATTAGTAAGAAAATATCAGAAGCAAGGTTGATTGCTGAATACAAAAAAAATCTTGCCGAACTTAATAGTGTCGGCACCGAACTCAATAGCATCATAAATGAGCAGTTCAGAGTTCATGAAACTATCCAAGCACACGATAGTGTAAATAGTTTCTCTCAACTTATTGATTCGACATACACTCCGGCAAACACTATTGGATTAACCAATACAGTTGAATCTTTTTTCCAAAAAGCAAATAAACTGCAGGAGTTTAATCCCTCGGAAGTGTTACGCAGTTATACGGGAGCAGCATGGTTGGGCGTATTGCAAGCCTATAAAAACACTGACATCACCCTTGGTTTTGCAAGTGAGCAAGAGATGCAAAAGTTCAATAATCTTACTGAGCAAGCAACTCGAATCCGCAAAGAAAACAGCTCTTTAAAAAATACCATACGCCAAGTCTGGGCAGAGCACAGAAAGAAGGGGCGCTCCGGTCAACCTGATGTCACTGCTCTTACCGAAAATCACAAAGCCAATCAGGTTAAACTCTCCGAACTTGAGATTAGGATCCATAACGCAATATCCCCTTTTGGTGAGGGACCCGAAAAAGCGGGATTTTATATAAAAGGCCTTACTGAAGCTCAAAAGTTGGATGTTAAAGCTATAGCTTCAGACTATCGCTCAGTGAGTAGAATTAGTGCTTGGAGCAACCTTAGAGTTTGGGACGGATTGGGCGCTCTTATTTCAGCCTTTGCAGTGTACAATGCAGTTAATGCATATAAGATGCAGTTTTCATCATCTACACCTAGTATAAACAAAACATTATTAATCAAAGAAACTACTACTGCACTAAGTGCTATTTTTGGTTTTGCCCAAGGACTAAGAGAAGGATACGATAAAGCCGCTCTTCAGCGTGTAAATCACGTCAACTCAAAATTAGCGTATGGAGCAATTCTAGGACGCTGGAGTGCAACGCTTGGTAGTATGGCATATTTTTTTGGATTATTAGCATCTGCTTCCAAAACATATCAATCGGCTACCCAACTTACAACTGCAATTAAAAAAGGAGATATTGCGAATATAGCAAAGCACGGTACCGATGTTGTAAGTGAAACGACTATGACCTTAGTAAACGGAGCTGGCTTTGTGCGAGCTACTCAAGTAGGTTGGATGGTACTGAATACAGAAAAGTCAGCAAGAGCCGTTGTTTGGGCTAGCAATAGTAGCCGTCTTCTTTCTATTGGTTTAAGAGTTAATATGATTGGCTTGATTGTATCTGCAATTCAACTTGGGGTCACGGCAGGATATAACTATTTCAGCTTGTCCGACTATATGCAATGGTTTAGAGATAGTCGATGGGGAGACTCCCCGAAAAATCACTCATTAGAAGATAGCAATGAACAACTTGCCAAGATTAGCTCTAAACCCGTAATGTCAATTCAGCAACTCCCCGAGGGTAATGCGCTCGCTTTGACAATGCCAGGCATTACTATTGATGAGCTGGATCATGCAGGTATTGAAATTGCGGTTTATTGGCTTGTGGATCACCAACGTAATGATTGGCAACCTTGGACAGAAGCAGTGGGACAACAGTGGGTTTGTTTAAGCTCTCAAGGAGAACCACTTGAGATCGGACTGCCAATATTTAAACCAGAAGCGAATGCCCACCATGGAATCGGCATAGAATTGCGTTATTTTCCCACCCCTGATTCCACAGAGAAAGCTATTGTGCGGTATCAAACCACAAGTTTAAATCGACTTGGACTATTGAGTGAGGTAAGTATGCTAAAAGTAAGAACCATTGAACAAGGCAATCTATTACCGCTAACAACAAATCAATTAACACTACAAGGCGTATAACGTGGTAAAAGAACAAAATGTAGAACAGGATTTTAACTTAAATGATCAACGCCCCCTTGCTGGAGAGGTACGCAATTACCCTCTGGGGGAGGCACTATTCTTTTCACCAAAACCGTTGCCTACTGCAAGAATTATTTCTGGTGGCTTAGGTGAATCAAATCAAATAGTGGACATCAACGATGCCTATATGGACATCGGACAATCGAATCACGGTAAAGCCTTTCAAGTTCAATTAATAATGTTTTGTGTGATGTTGGGGGTAATAGTCGTTGCATTGATATTTTTGGCTAGCGCATATGCGACGCAAGACAAGTTAGGGGGCTTTTTTGAGGCTTTATTGTTGGGACTTCGTGATGAAGGGGTTGTAATCGGTACGATTCTGCTGATTCCCCTATTCATTGGTTGGTACACCATAATAAGTTCTTCTCTAAAAAAAGCACGCCAGAGGCCAATTCGTTTTAATCGACAACGCCGAGAGGTTTGTTACTTCGAGGAAGGAAGTAAAACACCAACCATAGTTCCTTGGGAAGAAACCGTCTCATGGGTGTCGATGTTCAAAGGCTTTACCGGCAGTGCGATTGTTTCAAATGTCACATTTGGAATCGCTTTACCAGATTCTACCGGGAAGGATTACTGGATGTTTAAAAGACCCGTAGGGATAATGGAAGAAGGGCAACGTTCGTGGGAGATTATCCGTTGCTATATGGAAGAAGAACCTGAGTTTTGGGCGCAAAAGGCCGGAGATGAAAACCGACGAACATTTGATGAAAATCGTCGTAAGATAAAGCAGAAGTTTAAAAATGGGCCTAAGCCTTTGTTTGCCATGAGTATGTCGGATCCTACCGCCTCGTATTTCAATATGTTTGGCTACTATGCGTTTAATATTTTATGCCTCTGGAAGTTACCTTATTTGGTTTCAGAGTGGGACAGTAAAATATCCATGGCAAAGTTTCCTAAAAGCGTTGATGAGTGGTCAAAGCCGCTACCTAAAGAACAGTGGGCAAAGCCAAGTGAAGAGTTAAAGAAGCAGAAAGCTGCTGCGATCAAGCATTACAAGTCTGGCGGAAATCTAACCAATTTAAAATTGCTAAACGCATAGCTGAAACGGAAAACAAAACCGCTCCCCGAGCGGTTTTTAACTATTCGCCACCCGCAATAGCTCAGTTCACTAAAGACTTCTATCTCGCTGTCGATATAACTCATTGTATGATAGATTGATTTGGTCGACATTTCGCTGTCGAAGCCACAGACTATACTTTAAGAATATGCGGCAGCCATGTGTTATGAGGAGTACGACCATGAGCGACTTTGAACAAAAACGGAAATACTATCGACTGAAATATCCGAAGCGGGCGCGTCCGTACGTCAAGTTTGGTGATGAGATGTTTCAAGTGACCGAGGTATCCGAAGGCGGGATAAGAATGGTCTTGAATAGTTTTACCTCTATGTATAAAGGGCTCACAATTAAAGGCGTGCTTAATCTTCATGGTGACAACCCAGTTGCTATTGAGGGGGCAGTGCTGCGCTTTGACAATGATGAAGTAATTATCCAACTGCGCAAAGGACCGACGTTTAAAATTATGGTCGATGAACAGCGTCATATCCGACAAAAATACCCTTCATTCTTTGCTCGTCTGCGAGGCAGTGCGGCTTAAGGCTGAGTTAGTGTCAGCCTAATCATCTCATTCCTACTGATACCTAAAAACCGGAAAATCTTGCACGGCTGTTTACTCTTTTTCTTTATCGGCAATAGGTTAAGCTAGCGCTATCGATATGAAGTGTAGGAATTCGATATGTCAGAGCTAGAGAAAATGATGGCAGGCGAAGCCTTTGACGGCGCCTCAGAAGAAGTCGAGCAGATTAGAAATCAAGCGGCGAAAACTCTACAACAACTCAACCAATGCCTTGATGACACGCAAAAGCCAGCATTAATGGAAGCGCTATTTGCTCGTGTTGGTGAGTCTATGGTTCAAGCGCCATTTCATTGTGAGTTCGGAAATGCGTGTTTCGGAGCATTCCGAACAGACATTTCGGTATGACCCGAACACCTATTTCGGCTTAATCCGAACGCACATT
>JBCAXU010000083.1:0-18882 GCA_038533895.1 Pseudomonadota bacterium
TGAAACTCAGTATGTTGTTTAATAATTACTCAATTTCGGGCGGTTTGGTTTTCTGTCCGAATAACGCAACAAAGCCGACCATTGTCGAAGATTTGTTGAGAAGCGAGGGCATTAAACGATTTACGGTCTTTCAGGTACAAGGTAGAGGTGAGTTCGCCAATATGATAGATAATCATTATCTAAGCACATATTGCCAACTCGATATTTATATCGGTCAACATCATGTTACTCATCTCATTGACCGGCTTCTTGAAGAGTTGCATTTGTCGGGAGAAGACGAAGGCGTTATCGCTGTTGTGCCTGTTTCCCAATTATTCAGTGTCAATACCAAAATGCAAATAAATGATCCAGAGTATAATCGCATAGGGTAATATGTCGTAATAAACGAATATTTACTGGTGTTACATGAAGTTATTGATTATTGAAGATGAACCTAAAACTGGAAGCTACCTCAAGAAAGGATTTACCGAGTCAGGATACATTGTTGACCTTTCATCGGATGGTGTAGATGGCCTTTATATGGCAACCAGTAATCATTATGACCTTATCATTCTCGATATCATGCTACCTAAACTAAACGGCTGGCAAGTTCTACAAACGATGAGAAGCAGTCAGTTGGACACTCCGATCATTATGCTGTCGGCGAAAGATCAGGTAGAAGACCGAGTCAAAGGGTTAGAGTTGGGTGCCAATGACTACGTTGTTAAACCCTTTGCCTTTGTAGAACTTCTAGCCAGAGTAAAAAATGTCTTACGACAACAGGGCGGTACCTCAAGCAAAGAAACCACGCTCGTCGTTTCAGATTTATCGATTGATCTGTTAAAGCGGATTGTGCAACGCGGAAGTGATACCATTTCCGTTACCGCTAAAGAGTTCTCTTTGCTGGAACTGTTTTTAAGAAAACGGGTAGAAGTCTTGTCTCGTTCACTGATTGCTTCGATGGTTTGGGACATGAACTTTGATAGTGATACGAATGTGATTGATGCGGCAGTAAAAAGATTGCGAGCAAAAATAGATAAACCTTATGAGGTGAAACTTATCCATACCGTCCGTGGTATGGGGTATAAACTGGATGATTTATCGGAATGAAACTCAAGCTCTCTGATTACTCTATGGCAAAAAGGCTCATTGCGATGTATTTTGGTTCATCATTTGTGGTGTTGGCCTCTTTTGCTCTTATCGTTCAGTACTCAGTCAAACATCACTTTTATGAACAGGACTATCAACTTGCCCATAACACGTTCATTACATTGTTTTCTCAACCTGAGATTCTGGGTTCAGATAAAGAGTTAAGTCTAAATGAGCATAACACGTACATTTGGTTGCGAGAGAAAGACGGTATTTTGGATTTCACCAACTCCGCGGTACCGCTTCCTGATAAATTACGTAACGATGCATCCCTTGAATGGTCGGTAGAAGGAAAAGATTACCGCGCTTTCCAATTCAAACTAGACCATCCTCTCTATTACGCAGCGATTGTTGGCCTAAACATCGACCATCATACGAGCTTCTCAAATCGGTTTAATGTCGTATTGTTTTGGACGTTCATGCTCAACAGTGCCGTTTCTGGTATCTATGCCGTATTCACAGTCCGGAAAGGTTTAGAACCTTTGCAGGTATTACAGCAGTATCTTAGTAAAGTGAGCTCAAAAAACCTGGATATACGCATCCCAAGTACAGGATTGCCATTGGAGCTTTCTGAACTTGTAGAAGCACAAAACAAAATGCTTGATCGTTTACAAACCGGGTTTAATCGTCTCAGTGAGTTCTCATCAGACATTGCCCACGAGCTGCGCACGCCACTGACGAACATTATGACTCAAACCCAAGTCGTACTCGCTTCAAGTAGGAGTGTAGGAGAATATCAAGATGTGCTGGGTTCAAACATTGAAGAGCTCGAACGATTGAATAAAACGATTCGAGATACCCTATATCTCGCTAAATCAGAAAACCAATTGCTCCATAGCAATAAGGAAGCGTTGAAACTTGAAGAGCTTATAAGCTCACTGATGGAGTTCTATGATTTCATAGCCGATGAGAAGGGAGTGAGCTTGACCTTAGAAGGCTGTGCAACTCAGTTTGGAGATAAAGTCATGTTGCAGCGAGCCATTGGGAACATAATTTCAAATGCACTCCAACATTGTGATAGGGATTCCGTTGTCACTATTAAGATTTTAGAGAATGAGAACTTCAATATTGTCAACATCGCGAATCATGGGGAAACCATCCCCGAGCAGTCTTTGCCCTTTATCTTCGAGCGGTTTTACCGAGCAGACAAGTCAAGACAACATAGCCAGAGTATAGGTGCGGGACTTGGGTTACCAATAGCCAAGTCCATTGTTCAAGCACATGGAGGGAGTATTTCGGTCGTTTCTTCAAATCAAAAAACAGAATTCACCTTAGTGTTTGATAAGCAAGGCACCTAACATCTAGTACCTTGGTTTATCTCATGTGTTGATTATGAACTTGAGAAAACAGATCGCACTAATGGTTATGTTTGCCCTACCTTTTGCCTCTGGTGCACTTAACTTGCAAGAGCAGGAATGGGTGGATTCTGTGTCTATATTATATGGGCACAGAGCGGGGAAAAGGGTCGAAACTTGGCGCCAATTACTCGTCAATCTTAATAGCCTTCCTGAAGAGCAGCAACTAAGCGAAGTCAACACTTTCTTTAACCAATTGAATTTTGTCGATGACATTGATTTGTGGGGTAAGGTGGACTATTGGGCAACACCTTTAGAGTTTTTAGGGAGCAATGCCGGAGATTGTGAAGACTTTACAATCGCTAAGTACTTTTCGGTATTAGAACTGGGGATCTCTGATACCAAGCTTAGATTGGTGTACGTCAAAGCCTTAAGTCTAAGTCAATTTCATATGGTTCTGGCCTATTATCCAACGCCCGATGCCATTCCTCTTATCCTGGACAATATTGACCCCGAAATCAAATTGGCAACGGTTCGTCAAGATCTGCTCCCTATCTATAGCTTTAATGGCCGTCACCTTTGGCTTATGAAAGAAAAAGGCAGAGGAAAACTGTCGGGTAACTCTTCTCGCCTTAGCTTATGGAATGATGTGCGCACGCGCCGGGATTCATTAACACTAAAAAAACCAATCCGCAGCTATGACCTATAAAATATTTGTCGCGAAAGCCCTATATTGTTAATGATAGCATTGTCATATTCTGGTCAGACAAAACTCAGGTTTGACCATTTATAATAACAACTGTTCTCCGGGTTAAAGCCCAGGGGAGCAATCCACTGCAAAGTAATTTTTCATGTTAATTTGTTATTCGTTTAGGCTGAGCGATTGCTCAGCTTTTTTTTACAAGCCAAATAAACGAAAGGAGGGATGATTAACCATTGCAGAAATGGTGCTAAACCAATATTTAACCCAGGAATTACTGGCATTAAAGAGCCGTAGGCCCAGCGAAACAAAATAAGCGTATTGAGATATTCCATAACGATGGTAAGTACAATTCCAGGAACTAAAAACAAAATCATATCCCTTATAGTCGCGGCACTTGAGAGCCACGGCCCTTTTTTTACAAAGCATACAAAATAGTAAGCCAATACCGCGATGACTCCATCGCCTAATGAAGCCTGAGTGCACATCCAGTTCATTGCCAGTAAATCAGACGATTCCGAGAACTCAAATAATGGCATTTGCCACATTTCCCAAAAGAAATGTATGAAAAAGGAATAACCAAAGATGTAATAAGGTTCATGATTGCGTTTGGGGAATATGGTCTGTCTCACTTCTCCTCCCTGGATCGTGTTACATTGCGAGTAATAGAGAGGGGAACACCTCTCTATTATCGGATTAGGTTAATACTTATTATAAAGCTTCATCTTCCCGGATTGTTCGAAGGCCACGACATTGAAGTCCTTGTACGGTTGCCCCGGTGCCGCCATACCTGGTGAATGCTGTGGCATCCCCGGAGCTGACAGCCCAGAAATGTTGTCTGGACGCTCTTTAAGTAGCCTTGCAACATCGGCTTCTGGCACATGTCCTTCAATCATGTACCCGTCAATGACGGCAGTGTGGCAGGACTTCAGTTGCTCAGGCATACCAAACTTACGCTTTACCGACGTCCAGTCACGCCTGTGGTGGACATTCACCTCGTACCCTTTTTTCTCCATGATGGCAGCCCACTCTTTACAACACCCGCATGTTGGTGATTTGTAAAGTTCGATGGTGGGCTTAGCAAACACAGAAAAGCTGAGTGTCACTGCAGATAATGTTAACGCTTTCATCAAATATTTCATAGGTTGTTACCCTTTACTTTGCAAGTTTCAACTCACTGAACATGAATGTTAATTTTGCTCTGTTTATGGTTTAACTCAATAACACCTGACTCAGGCTTCCATTCATACGCCTTAGTTTCGTAGGGGTTAATGGTAATGTCTTTTGCACCAGAAATAGGCGCAATTGATAGAGATACAGGTTCAAGCCGCTTATTGAATATCACTAGTTGGCTGAGAGTTCCCTGATTTATCGATATCTCAACATCCGTTGCTTTATCATCAATTGTCCATTCTACAAGAGGAAGCTGACCCAAAGCTTCCAAATAATAGGCAAGGACTCTTCTGTCATCTGTTGTTAATGCGTTGCTCAGTAGTTTCATAGTGGGCTCGTTGTCAAGCCTGACATTAAGGTCTTCCAGCGTTTTACCTCGAATGTTCCCACCAATATTCCCTCCTCCTTGAGCAAACATGCCATGACATGTTGAGCAACCATATCCTCCAGCGGTTCTAAATAGCTGCTCACCATCGATGAAGGCTTGAGACGTTTTTGCTGTTACGGAAGTTGTTATTACCAGTAGGGTCATACTGACAATGGCTTTTTTTATACAGAGCATAAGTTTGTTACCTTTCAATTGGGCTCCAAAGCGTCACTTTGGAGCCAGACATCATTAAAGTGTAACGCTCTTAACCATTCCCGCTTCCGCATGCCCAGGAATATTGCATGAGAACTCGACATTCTTGTCACCATGAAAGTGCCATAGCAGTTGTTTCGCTTTACCCGGTTTAACCGTTACCGTACTGCCGCTGTCGTGCGCATGACTACCCATGGTTTTCATCATCTCACGATGCTTTAATTGCTCAGCAGCACTGCCAATTGAGAACTCATGGTCAATTTTCCCGGTGTTCATCACTACAAACTGAACCACATCATTGGATTCAATTTTTACCTCTTTCTTAAAACGGATTTTCATGTCATCGGACAAAAGGACATGAACCACTTTATTCGGTTTTGATCCCATTGCAGGCATACCCACATCAGACATGCCTTCCATCGACATCCCAGAGTGGTCCATTTTCATATTGTTCATGTCAGAATGGTTGTGTTTCTCATCCGCCATTGCCGTACCAGAAAGTGCTACCAGTGCCAGAGTGATTAGTGTCTTTTTCATAATAAACCTCAGTGTTGTGTTCGTTAAATAAGCGCCTGCGATCAGGCGCATGTTGTTCGTTATTGCTTGTTAACTTCGCGCTGTTTCCAGAGCTTAAAGATGGCTGGAAGAACCAGCAGGGTGAGTACGATGGCTGAAGCCATTCCCCCAATCATGGGTGCTGCGATACGTTGCATTACTTCAGAACCTGTTCCGGAGCCCTGCATAATTGGGATTAAACCGATAATGACCGTAAGAACCGTCATCATGATGGGACGAACGCGCAGACCAGCTCCTTCGACAATCGACTCTTTTAAGTCTTGGGTCGTAAGCGGTTTCTTATCTTCCATCAAATCAAGTTTTCGGTGTTGCCATGCCTGATTGAGATAAACCAGCATGATGACGCCTATCTCTACCGCCACACCAGATAGGGCGATAAAGCCCACGCCGACCGCAATAGAGAAGTTGTAGTTCAGGTAGTGCATCAACCAGAGCCCGCCCACCATCGCCAGAGGCAGAGTGAACATGATGATCATGACTTCGCCAACGCGTCTGAAGCTGAAATACAAAAGCAACATGATGATGGCAATGGTCACGGGTGTGACGATGCTAAGCCGCGCTTTTGCTCGCTCCATATATTCGTATTGCCCAGACCAGGCAAGGGAATAACCAGCTGGCAAAGCCAGTTGCTCGGATACCGCTTGCCTTGCTTCAGCGACGTATGAACCAAGATCTCGCCCGGCAATATCGACAAACACCCACCCGTTAGGGCGTGCATTTTCGGTTTTAATCATCGGAGGACCATCTTCAAAACGGACTTCCGCCACATCCGCGAGCGCGATGCGTGCACCGCTTGGTGTCACCAGTGGAAGGCTTTGCAGTTTTTCAATGGAGTCTCGGTATGCCTGAGGGTAGCGAACATTAATCGGATAACGCTCCAGACCTTCGGTGGTTTCGCCTACGTTCATACCACCTATCGCGGTTGAGATAACCTGCTGGATCTGTTTGATACTCAGGCCATAACGAGCGGCCTGTCTGCGTTTGATATCAATGGTCACATATCGGCCACCGGCGACACGCTCAGCATAAACTGAGGCCGTACCCTCGATGTTATTGAGAATCGGCTCCAGCTCTGCCCCAATTTTTTCAATGACCTTGAGATCTGAACCGGCGATTTTTATTCCGATAGGTGTTTTGATACCTGTCGACAACATATCGATACGAGTTTTGATTGGCATTACAAAAGCATTGGCTAGACCAGGGAACTGGATAAGGCTGTCAAACTCCTGTCGTAGAGAATCCGTTGTGACGCCCTCACGCCACTCCTCTTTCGGCTTTAGCTGAATAAACGTCTCAACCATGGTCAGCGGAGCCGGATCTGTCGCACTTTCTGCCCGTCCAACTTTGCCCCATACTGTTTTCACCTCTGGTACGGTTTTAATAAGCTTGTTGGTCTGCTGTAAGAGCTCACGAGCCTTACCGATGGAGATGCCGGGATAGGTTGTTGGCATATACATCAGGTCTCCTTCGTCCAGAGGAGGGATAAACTCGCTACCCATCTTAGTGATAGGGACGTACGCCGATAACATCAGGGCAAGCGCAATAAGTACCATGCTCTTAGGGTATTTCAGGCTGACATTGAGCACGGGTTTGTACAAAGCGATAAGAAGTCGGTTCACCGGGTTCTTGTGCTCAGGTAGAATTTTCCCCCGAACCAGATAGCCCATCAAGACGGGCACCAGAGTGATAGACAAGCCAGCGGCCGCGGCCATGGCATAGGTCTTGGTAAATGCCAGTGGCGAGAACATTTTGCCTTCTTGCCCTTCGAGCGCGAATACCGGAACAAAGCTCAGCGTAATGATAAGCAGCGAGAAGAACAGCGGAGCCCCCACTTCCTCAGCCGCTTTACCAATTACCTGCCATCGGTTTTTGTCCGTTAGCGGGGTTCGTTCAATATGCTTATGCACGTTTTCGATCATCACGATAGCCCCGTCAACCATGGCGCCAATGGCGATAGCGATACCACCAAGTGACATGATGTTGGCGTTGATGCCCTGCCAATGCATGACGATAAAGGCAGACAAAATACCCACAGGCAAGCTGAGCGCAATGACTAACGATGAACGGATATGGAACAGGAAGAGCGCGCATACAATCGCAACCACGATAAACTCTTCCGCCAGCTTCTCCCACAGGTTTTCGACCGCTTTATTGATCAGTGTTGAACGGTCATAAGTAGCAACAATCTCAACCCCTTCAGGCAGGCTGGATTGCAGCTCAGCTAGCTTTAACTTTACATTGTCAATGACCGCACTGGCATTTTCACCAAAACGCATCACGATAACACCGCCGACCGCTTCCCCTTCACCGTTAAACTCGGAGATACCTCGACGCATCTGTGGCCCCAAGTTGATGTCGGCAATATCGCCCAGTAGCAGTGGTGTACCTTTCTCTGTTACCTTGAGTGGGAGTGCTTTGATATCTTCAATACCGGACAAGTAACCCGTTGTTCGCACCATATGTTCCGCTTCAGCGACTTCGATTACCGATGCACCTGTCTCCTGGTTACCCATCTTAATCGCGTTATTAACTTGCTGTAGCGTCAGGTCGTAAGCGCGCAATCTGGCAGGATCAATTTGTATCTGGTATTGCTTAACCATGCCGCCAACGGTCGCCACTTCAGACACCCCATCGACGGTTTGCAGTTCATACTTTAAAAACCAATCCTGATAGCTACGAAGCTCGGCCAAGTCATGCTGCCCCGTTTTGTCCTGAAGCACATAGCTGTATACCCAGCCTACACCCGTGGCATCTGGCCCAAGTGTCGGTTTCGCATTGGCAGGAAGGTTCGGTGCGACCTGGCTTAGATACTCCAGTACTCTGGAGCGGGCCCAGTACATGTCTGTATCATCATTGAAGATGATGTAAACATAGGAATCTCCAAAGAAGGAGTAACCACGAACCGTCTCTGCACCCGGTACGGCCAGCATGGCTGTTGTCAGCGGATAGGTCACTTGATCTTCAACAACTTGTGGTGCTTGCCCTGGATAACTTGTCTTGATGATGACCTGAACATCCGAGAGATCAGGCAGTGCATCAACCGGCGTGTTTTTAACACTAAATAGCCCGGCAAACACCAAAAACAAAGTAAACACCAGAACAACAAATCGATTGTTCAGAGACCATCTGATAATGGCAGGGATCATTGTTTACCTCCTACCGACTCAAGCGTGATAAGTTTTGGCTCTTTGCCGGATTTGTTGATTAGAAAACGAACCTGTTGCCCTTCGGAAAAGGGGGACAAGTCAACGGCCTCATCCACTGAGAAGTTCATCTCTCCCGCATCCCAGCTCCATTCCGCGACGGGCTCATGACTGACGGTCAGCATACCGAAATCTGCCATAAGCATGCTTATCTCACCAGTGACCCATAGCTCGTTCGCAACAACAGAATCACCGACGGTAAAGTCCAGAATTTCATATTGACCAGAGTCGGTTTTCTGGATTTCAAATTCGATAGACTGGCCCGACTGAACCGTTTCGATATCTAACCCCTCAGCAAAGGTAAAGTTCATGACCATACCTGGCCATTGCCACTCTTCGACAGGTTGGTGATTAATCGTCGCCATGCGATGTCCGGCCATCATGTCGGTAATCTGTCCTTTTGCCCAGACACTCGGGTTATCGGCTTCTACCCCATTGATTCGGGCAAGATCTGCGCTCTGACTGGATTCAGAGTCGAGCATAAACTGAGCAGAGGTCACGACCTTATCCCCTTCAGAGAGTCCAGCGATCACCTCAATGACATCTCCCGCTTCTCTGCCGACCTCGATTCGTGCAGAGCGGTATTTACCGTCGCCTTCAGACAATACCACTCGGGTCATGCCTCCAGAGCGAATGACCGATTCTCTTGGGATAGTCAGTACTGGTGCTTCAGATTCTGCCTGAAGTACCACGCTGGCGAACATGTTTGGCTTAAGGGCGCCATCTTCGTTTGCAAACTTTAAACGCACTCGCAGGGTTCGTGTTTTCGCATCTAGAATGGGATAAATAAAATCAACTTCCCCTTTCCAGCTACTTCCCGGAAAGGCGCTCAAAACCATAGTGGCATTGCTGCCCACATCGACCCAATGAGACTGACGCTCAAACACTTCGACATCTATCCACACTTCATCCAGCGGCCCCGCACTGATAACCGTTTGAGCCGGAGAAATATAGCCCCCTTCACGAATATTCAGCTGAGCAATCACCCCATCAGCCGGGGCTTTTATGGCAACGTTCTGGCTCGCACGTCCTCGTTTTACAATCTGGTTAATCTGGCTTTTATCTAATCCCAGGGCAACCAGGCGTTCTCTTGCTCCGTTAACCAGCCCTTTGCGGCCAGAGCGGTAGGCATTGAGCAACTCTTCTTGCGCTTTCACCAGCTCAGGGGAGTAGAGGGTAAAAAGCACATCACCTTTAGATACCTTCTCTCCAACCGCATCTACATTCAGTGTTTCCACCCAACCACTCACCCGGCTGTTGGTTTGCCACAAACGACTTTCATCAAAATTGATGTATCCCACGGTATCAATCTGCGGTGCTAATTTGTTTAAGGAGGCGCTGGCGGTTTTAACCCCAAGGTTATTTTCTACTGCCGGGTCAATCTTAACCGTGCCTTTCTTTGCACTGCCTCCGGACTCTTCTTCATAAACCGGGATTAGGTCCATCCCCATCGGAGATTTGCCCGGAGCATCTCTGCGATAGTTAGGATCCATCGGTGCAACCCAATAAAGTGGTTCTTTGTCTCCTGAATCGGATATAGAGTCTGACGACATCTCATGTCCGCCCAATAAATATTGATTTCCGGTAAAACCTAAAACGCCACCGATGAGAAGCACCAGTGTGGCTGCAGGTAGTGATTTCATTGATTATTCTCCTCTAGTTGGTAGTTTGCGCTTAGTTCGGTGATATTCTGGTCATATTGGTTAAGCACATAGGCAAGTTCATTTTGGGTGTTGTTTAGATCGGCCACTAGCCGCGCCTCTTCTTTGGCGATCATGAGTTCATCTCTGACTGCCGTTATCACGTCACTAAACTGAACCGTATTGTTTTCGTATCCACGTTCGGTGGCCTGAGTGCGCTCTTTCGCTTGCTTGACCAGTACTTTTTGGTAGCGCTGAATCCGCTCTTCCAGATTATGTTTCTCGGAAATCAAGGTGTTGACTCTGGCATTCATCTGAACCAGAAGGAGATCTTTTTGAGACTTAGCTGCGCCAACCTGATGTTGAGCCGCTGCGTATTTTCGGTCTTGTTTTTTGTCGGTGAACAGGGGAATGTCCATGGTCAGATAAGCGCTGACTAAATCCGATGCTGGCTGACCATTCATTCCGTTCGCCTGTCTGTAGGCATACGCCACTTCAACTCCGAATTGAGGCGTGTAAGATTGCTCAGCGATAGACACTTGAGTTTCTTTACGTTGAATATTTTGTTCTGCGGCTTTGACTTTCGGGTGGGAAACCAGCAAATCGTAAAATTCCGTGCCACCTGACTGCAGTGTTTTGTCCAGTTCGACGAGGGAGCTCCATTGAGTGCTTTTAGCAGTACTCACATCTATCTGACGAACATATTCGGCTTCTACCCACTCAGAGAGTTGTGCACGAACACGTTGTTGCATTTGTCGGTTTTTCTGGAGCTTTTCGTCGAGTTGACTAACCTGAAGCTCTGCATAAAGCAAGTCTTGCGTTTCACTTTTGCCGAGGGAGTAGTTGGTCTCTATGAACTGGGTCATTTCCAGCATGAGTTCACGCATTTCTTCGGTAAGCTCATTTGCCCGGATCAGATATCTAAGCTCTATCCACAGTTGCGTAATGCTTTTTGCGATATCAAGTTTTCGCAGCTCGGCCTGATAATTGATAACCTGAGCCTGCTGTTCGTATTGTTTCTTGGATAAATCGAGCGTTGCGCCACGGCTGAACTGTTGAGACAGCCCAACAGAAATATTGGTCATGCCATCGTCATCGAACTGAAAACTGTCGACAGGTAGGCCACCTACACCAAATTTAACCTTTGGGTCCATCAAGGTTGCGCTGGCAACACCGGTTTCCTTGAGCGATAAGGCTTGTGAGTTGAGCTGAACGAGTCCCTGATCGCGGGCCACCGCGAGCTCAATAATGTTACTTAGAGTAAATTGACCTTCACTGGCATAGGAAGGTGCCAGCACGGCATTCAATGCCAGTGCTAACGCAATTGGTTTAATGTTCACTTTGAATTCCATTCGTTTACTGATGCAAACAGTTAGCCGAAACCAATAGTTTGCAAATAGAACAAGTCACACGGAAAAACCGCGTGAAACGAAAATGATGACCTTAGGTCATCCGATGGAATTTAAGCGATGGGTGGGCGAAACAGAGCGCTGGCGATAGAGCTGGCTCGATTTATGGACTCTTTTGAGATAAGAATGAGAACCGAGGTTTGTGACAACTCGTAAAACGGAGTTGTAATGACAGAATAGTTACCAACACAACTGCTGTAACAACATTGATGTTCGGAGGTCATGCTGTCTCCATCACAACACTCTTGCTGTTCGCTCGATACATTGTCAAGAGACGAAGCGCAATGCGAGTCACCTTCACTCGTCGACATACTCTTTTGAGTGTCAGCGAGCATTTGCAAAGGCATAAGAGGGGCACTACTTACTACGCTAGAGAGCATGATAGCCGCTAACGTCAGTACTGTTACCCAAATTGTGTGCATTTTTTGTCGCATCACAAACTCTTAAATTCTGAAAACACGGTTAATATCTATTAAGGCAGATATTATGTCAAGAAGATATTGCTACCCATAATTTGCTTTGACGCCTGCTTATTCAAATACTTTACTTGGTAATACAACTGTGAAAAAACTCATCTTCAAGATTAGAGTTGCGGAATTTTCTTAGATAAATTCATTTAAGGTATTGATTTTTTTATTATTTAACAATGAGAAGCATAGGAGTGGTTATGCGGTATATCAGTCGAAGATACAAAGCAAAACTATCTAAGCTCTATAAAACGGCACAAGCTAATGATATACCGTTAAATTATTTATTAGAACTCAAGCGCAGGTGCGCGGTGGTAAACGCATTTAAACGAAAAGAGAACAAAAGAAGCTCCCAGGGCGACCGCATGAGTGCCTAATTTTTCACCACGTAACTAAAACCTGCACTTAATACGGCCTCTAGCATAGATGTATTCATCATGCATCGCTTTTGCTTCCCCACGATGCTTAGCTTGGTTGGCTCTTCTCGGAGCATGTTCAAGCTCATATGACGTAAGCATGACAAATTCTCCGCACCGTGATCTTTGTATATTTGGCACGCATCTTCATTCATGGTGACATCAAGTACCCAGTGCATCGACTCTATGCCCCAATGTTCTCTGACTGCCTCCGCAGCCTGCTCTGCACTAAGCTCTTTAGAACTGATGTAATAACGGTACTCTAGCTCAACAGAAGCTGAAGTAGGCTAGCTAATCTATACAACAAGAGCATTTTTTAAAGAGCTTCTTATTCAGGTGGAGAATGCTCGAGTTTTAGAGCGTTTTATTCGCCCCCGTACCCCGAGCCGTACCCAGTGCTTATTTTTATATTCCTAAAAAATAAAGAAACCTTTATTTAATGCGCTCTAGCAGTACGCCTGCTTCCATGTGGTGGGCATATGGGAATTGATCAAACAGCGCGAAGCGAGTGATGGTATGGGTTTCGCTCAATACCTCTAAGTTCTCTTTTAATGTCTCTGGGTTGCATGAGATGTACATGATGCGCTCATAGCCTTGTACCATCTTACAGGTGTCGATATCCATACCTGCGCGAGGCGGATCAACGAAGATGGTGTTGCAGTTGTAGCTGTTCAGATCGACACCTGCATCTTTCAAACGACGGAACTCTCGCTTACCTTCAATCGCCTGGGTAAACTCTTCAGCAGACAGGCGTAGGATCTGCACATTGTCGATGTTATTCGCCTTAATATTGTACTGAGCCGATTCAACCGATGGCTTCGCTAGCTCTGTCGCCAGTACTCGGTCAAAGTTTTGTGCCAGGGCCAGTGAAAAGTTGCCATTGCCGCAGTAAAGCTCAAGTAAGTCGCCTTGGCTGTCTTGGGTGCAATCGACCGCCCACTCCAACATCTTCTCTGCCACCTTGCCGTTAGGCTGAGTAAAGCTGTTTTCCACTTGCTGGTAAACGTAAGGTTGACCATTGACATCGAGCTTCTCGATCACATAGTCACGATCAAGCACAATCTTCATCTTACGCGCACGACCAATGATGTTGAGATTGAACCCCTCATCATTTAGCCGCTGTTTTAACGCCTTAGCTTCGGTGGTCCACTGTTCATCCAGCTGACGGTGGTAAAGTAGTGAGACCAAAATCTCGCCACTTAAGGTCGAGAGAAAGTCGACTTGGAACAGTTTACGGCGCAGTGAATCATTGTCTTTCATCGCGTCGATGAGCAGTGGCATCAGGTCGTTGATCAAACGGCTCGCGGCAGGGAACTGGTCTACACGGTATTTTTCGCGAGTCTCTTGGTTGAACATGATGTAGTAGAGCTCATCACCTTCATGCCAAACACGAAATTCTGCGCGCATGCGGTAGTTTTGCTCTGGAGATTCAAACACTTCCAACTCAGGTACATTGTAAGCTGCGAACATCTCTGTGAGACGGCCGACTTTCTCAGCCAATTGTTCTTGGTAGCGTTGCGGGTTTACATCAAGAGTTGCCATGATTATTACCTTTGGTATTCGTACCTGTGGAGGGTGTATTTCATTTAAGAGCGCAGATTTTATTCAATCTCAGCGCTATGTCCAGCGCTTAGCGGCTAATCCGGCAAAGATTGGTGGTAGAGAACAGATAAACCAAGCTTGATCACCGTGACTAATTTATAGATTAGAGCAATATTGGCTGGACAAATTATCAAATCCTCAATAACATCGTCGCCAAGCTGGTGCTGTCTAGATGTATAGATGGCCAAAAGGGAATCTGGTGTGAATCCAGAACTGACGCGCAGCGGTAAAAGAGAACGAAAGCTCAAAAAGACACTGCATCAAATTGATGTGGGAAGTCGAGTGACTAGGTGGCGAAGCCGAGCTCTTGAGTCCGAATACCTGCCAGCGGCTGAGTGATGTTCACTCAGTAGGACTTACGCGATTTAGGATTACAACATGAACCGTTCTATTTTGGCGCTAGCAGTCACCTCACTGCTGGGGCATACCTCTTATTTATCCGCCGAAGAAATCTCAGTTGACGAAACCATTGTCGTTACCGCAAACCGGTTTGAGCAGCCGCTTCAAGACGTTATTGCATCAACGACTGTCATTGCAAGACAAGAAATTGAACAGATTCAGGCCAAATCTTTGGTTGATGTTCTTAAACGTGTTCCAGGTATAGAAGTTTCACAAACTGGTGGGCGCGGTCATAGTGCATCTGTTTTTATGCGCGGATATAACAGTGACCAAGTACTGTTTTTAGTTGATGGTGTTCGTATTGATACTGCTGCTGGTGGTATTAAGTTCAACCATATCCCTGTCGGCACAATTGAGCGTGTGGAAGTAATACGCGGCTCTGGTGGAGCATTATATGGTTCAGATGCTGTCGCGGGTGTAATTAATATTATTACAGCATCTGGTAGTGATGGAGAATCAACTTACATCTCTCTTGGTGCGGGCAGTGATGCTCAAAAAGAAGCGAGCTTTTCTAATACCGCTCAGTTAACCAATGGTGGCTTATTGAAACTGGCGGCTGGCTTTGAAGAAACAGATGGCTATGACATTAAAGATCCAGCTACTGGATTGGATTATGGTTATGAAAGTAAAAACTTATTTGCTTCATATTCGCAACCGATTACTGAAAAGCTAACCGGCTCGGCATCTCTACGTTGGTTCGATAGCCTAACTGAATACGACTCATTCGGTAAGAAGTTTGGTTATTCAGAAAATCTCAGCGCAACAGCAGAACTAGAGTATCTAAACGGTGCGGTTAATTCTGTGCTTCGAGCAAATCATCAAGCGATTGAGAATCTGGATTACACTCAGGCTGAGGGTAAGGACAGCGCGAGTACTAAGAAAGAAATCGATTTAACAACTCTTCAGTTTCTGAATCTTTACCAACTAAATGGGGCGATTGCTCTTGGGGCTGGTGCGGATTGGCGTAGAGAAAAACTCAATGATGGGGCCCTTTCTTACGGTTTCGCGGACCAGTTAGCAGGTGAGTCTCGCAATACAACGGGTGTGTATGCTTCTGCTGACGCTCGTTTTGGCGCTTTGCAATTGTCCGGTAGCCTCCGCAACGATAAACATGATACCTATGACAACTACACGACTTGGTCTTTAGGTGGTCGTTACTATATTACTGAGAGCCATTCAATTCGAGCAGCTGGAGGTACAGCTTTTAAAGCACCTAGCTATTCGGACTTGACCAATAATGCCGATCTTAAGCCAGAAGAAGCTCAAAACAGAGAGATTGGCTATACAGGTAACTTTGATTTATTCGATCTTGAAGTGACAGCTTACAACAATGAAGTTGATAACTTGATCATTTGGTATGAAGGTTCACCGTGGTATCCGCTTAACGTTGATGCCAAATTAAAAGGTGTAGAGATCACGGCTCAATTTGAGACTGCATTTATCCACCACACTGTTGTCGCAGAGTTCAAAGATCACAAAGACTCTAAAGGTAATAAATTAGCTAAACGTGCCGATGAAAACTACAAGTGGCTGTTAGATGCCTCGTATGACGATTTTGATTTCAATCTAACCTATACCTATACAGGTGAGCGCTTAGGTAATCCGAATGAAACATACGTTGCTGACAATATTCTGCCGTCAGTCAGCCTTTGGGACGTATCAGTCGGTTACTGGGTGTCTCCGGAGTTAGTAATTCGAGGTCGAGTTGATAACCTTACCGATGAGCAATACGAAACAACAAAAGGGTATAACGCACCAGAGCGTAAATTCTTTGCGAATCTAACTTACCAATTTTAATATCTCAAACCGCCTTCGGGCGGTTTTTTTCTTATTAATAGATAATCACTATGCAAAAGAACGTCATTATTAGCTGGTCAAGTGGCAAAGACTCGACACTGACCCTAGAAAGGTTGATCGACAATGAACAGTACAATGTCGTTGGACTTTATACCACCTATGTCAAAGACGAAGTGCCATTTCAGGCAACGCCTCTTTACGTATTAGATATACAAGCAGAACTGTTAGGGCTTCCTTTGTTCAAGATAGAGATGCCCGAGGCGTTCCCATCCAACAAAATCTATCAGTCGACGATTATTAATGCCCTGAAACAGAGCGACCTTAATATTGATGCTGTTGCCTTTGGCGATATGTTCTGCAATGGCATTGAAGCCTACAGGCGCAGCTATATCGAGCCGGCGGGATGGGAGTGCGTGTTTCCCTTATTGGGAGAGCATAGCGCGCAGCTCGCACAAGGAAATCCTCGAACGAGGGATTCAAACATTAGTCGTGACCACAGATGGCACTCAACTTGATGGTGCCTATTGTGGTCAATGGTACACACAAGAGTTTATCGCTAGTCTGCCTGGAGGTGTGGATCCATGCGGAGAAAATGGCGAATTTCACACCCTAGTGACCGCAACCCGCAGCTACTCGGGAAGGATAGCGCTGGAACTGACTCATCTAGAGCGAGGACAAAGGTTCACTCATCAGAGATACTCAGCGAAGAGATTGCCAAATTGAAACCAGTGGGTATCATTGCCAAGTCAAAACTTAACGAGCAAATCAAGTGGCCCATCAGCAAGCGAAAATCCTTATCTTTGACTCCGGAGTCGGTGGTCTTTCTGTCTATAAAGAGATCGTCGCCAAGTGCCCACAACTTGACTACTTGTACATTTTTGACAACCAAGCTTACCCCTATGGAGAGCTAGAACATGACGTTTTAGTGTCTCGAGTAGAGGCTCTGGTGACATCGCTGGTGGAGCAATACGCGATAGATTTAGTGGTGATCGCCTGTAACACCGCAAGTACCATAGTGCTACCGGGCTTAAGGGCCAAACTTACTATCCCTGTGGTCGGCGTGGTACCGGCGATCAAGCCGGCATCAAGCCTTGCCAATCAGGCAGTAGGACTGATTGCGACACCTGCGACTATCACGCGTCCCTACACTCATGATCTGATCCGCAACTTTTCCCAACGTAAACCCGTCGAGCTTATCGGCTCAACACGCTTAGTGGATATGGCAGAAGAGAAACTGCGTGGGAAAGCGATCGACTTTAATGAATTGCACGCTATCTTGGCTCCTCTGATCAATAAAGTGGATGTTGCTGTTCTAGGTTGTACACACTTCCCGCTGATCAAAGCGGAAATACAGCAAGTGTTAACAGAGAAGGTGATGTTGATTGATTCGGGTGAAGCAATTGCTCGTAGAGTGGAGACACTGTTAGCAATGAAAGGGGATGAGAATCAAATAGGTAAGCGAAAGATTTTGTCCACGGCTCCCCCTTGGGAAGAGGGAGCGCTCAATATAGCATTGGAAGAACTGGGGTTTACCCCTGTTCGTTATTATCCCCTTGAGATTTAGGATCGTTGGCGATGCGTACTTTTAGAGTGCGCTGCATATAGTCCTGCTCATTCAGTGCATCAATCGTCGCTTGAGCATCGGTCGCGGCAACAACGACAAAACCAAATCCTCTTCGTTTACCGGTACGTTTGTCTTTCATAAGGCGAACGGCAAATACCTCACCGTGCTTAGCGAACAGATCTTTGACATGAGACTCGTTTGCCTTATAAGGCAAGTTGCCTACGTAAAGCGTTTTTGTCGCGGGATCCTTGGTTGAATCTGTTTCGATGTTTGTGGTGGAAAGTTTAGGTATAAAAGCGCAAGCCACAACACCAACAACAAAGCTTAAAGCTGGAGGAACGTCTACCAGCGAAAAGATGATTGCACCGATTACAGCTAGGGCGACAATCATTAAGGTTGATTTGTTTGAATTCATATTGGAATACAACTTTTAGGTTTGAGAAATAAAGGTCTACTGTTAACAAAATAGACACAGGGATATTACGTATATGGTTGTTGTTTTTCCAACCTATTGATGTGACATGTCTCAAATGTTGAAATTTTATTCTATTTTCAGCGCTTTGTTTTCTTTTTGACCAAACAGAAATTAATTTCAAAAAAACACTTGTCTTCCTTTCAGACCTCCCTATAATGCCGCCTCACCAACACGGAGTGAGACAAACGTCACACAGCGTGTTGAAAAGAGAGAAAAGAAAGTTTGAAAAAATGCTTGACTCTCTAAATGGGAAGCGTAAGATACGCACCCCTAACGACGAGGCGCTGAGCGCAACGGAAGTTAGAAAAAGCTCTTTAAAAATTTAGACCTATCAATCTGTGTGGGCACTCGTTGATGATAATCCAATTAGATACCTTGGTATCAAATTAGGTTTCAATGAACTGAGTGACCAATCGATAATTTATTATCGGCACAGTCAATTCAAGTTTTCTAGGAAC
>JBCAXU010000084.1:0-18788 GCA_038533895.1 Pseudomonadota bacterium
GGTGTGTCCCAATCGATGATTTGAATGGTCGGGTTGGCTTTTTTACCCTCGACAAACTCAGTCATGCTAATGCCATAGGTTAAGGCGTTATAGAGCTTTTCATTGGCGGCTTTAAGCCCTTCATTCATTGCAGGGTTGGCAAGCTCTTGCACGATTTTATCAATCGCAGCTTGCGATAAATGGCGATCTTCCCCCATAAATGAATAGGTTTTGAAGCTTAGTACCTTGCGTAAGATTTTCGGCAAGATTACCGTAGTTTTGTTGCCTCGCATTGCCATGCATTCACTTGGCGGAATAAATTGGTAGCCAAGGTTAGTGAGCAAAGTTAACGCGGGGATTTTTGCGCTTTGTTCTTCTTTGAAATTCGGCGTGTGGTGCTTAGGTTCACTAGGAGATAATGTTTCCATACTTAGCCTACGACATTGTTCTTATTGTTCATCAGGGCTTGCGAAACAAGCCCTGTATTCGTTGTCAAAAGATGCGCTTTAAGCAGCTTCGGTTTCCGCTACCTTCACACGACGTTTACCTGTCAACAACTGCTGCATCAACGCCTTTTTCTCTTGCTTGAAGTGCACAAGCTTGGCTTCTAACAACTCGATTTCTTTATCGGCGTCGGTGAGGACAGATGCGATTTTTTGTTGTTCCTTAACACTAGGCATCAACAACTTTAATCGCTTTAATTTAGCTTTATTAAGCGTTTTACCTTTAACTGCCTGGTCAATCTCTTGCTCAAAGTCAACTATTTCTAGGGCTTGATAAAGATAATTGTTATCCAGCTTATTTTTATTTTTAATTAACAATGCGCAGATTGCTTCATTCGTATATGTATCTATATTTAAGAAAGCTCTGCGACCAATAGTTAATTTAAAACTCATAACAATGGTGCCTTTCGGAATTAGGGATACATTACTTTTCGCTACTCCGAGATCAGAAATCCTTTCTTTTGTACGAGATATAAATTTCCCTTTCAGATCAGCGATTGATAACCAATTGTTATTTGTTTCAAGCTTATCATCCCAGTAAGTTTCATTGCTTCTTGCAGGCGTTCCACCGATTTCAATATCAAATAATTTATCAAACTGTTCTGTTTCCCATTCCCCCTCAAACGCTTTACCCGTTTCAGGATCAATCAAACGCTTTTTACCCGTCAACAACTGCTGCATTAAGGCTTTTTTCTGCTGCTTGCTGGCATCAATCAGCTTTTCAGTGGTTGCAATACCGCGATCCCATGTCGAAAGGATTTGGGCGATTTTGCGTTGCTCTGGAAGTGGTGGGACAGGAACAATGATTTCCTGAGTTAATTTCGTATTAAATACTCCTTGTGCTCCGCCAGCAGCCCCAGAATAGATTTGGTTTTTCCCCATCGGAGAAAGCAAAAAAGAAGTATAAAAATCAGCGTCAGCAGAATTCACATCATTGGTTTTAATGATTATTGCATTTGCCATATTCGCAAGACCACTAATACCATTAGCCTTACATACCATACCTAAGTTAGCACCAACACGAGCTATTAGAATATCGTTATTCGTTATCTGAGATTTCTTGTTTTTTTCATTGAATTCATGAGTTACATAAAGGTGCTCTGAATGTCGGAAATAACCATCTCTAATATTTAATGTTCGATAAAAAGGTACACCTTCTTCTGCGCGACAATAGTGGTCATTTACGTTGCCCACGTAACCAACGACAATCTTAGGGTAAACTTTACCTAAAGGCTTGCTAAGCCAATCAGAGGGGTATTTACTCATAACCCAACTCCTCTAGATACCCCGCCATTTCTGCTTCTAAGTCAGCTAGCTCGGTTTGCAGCGCCAATCGCTCACTGCGCACTGCCATCAAATCTATCTCCGCTTCTTCTTCAAAGGTATCGACGTAGCGAGGGATGTTGAGGTTGTAGTCGTTCTCACGGATCTCTTCGAGCGTTGCTACATAGGCGTACTTATCCACGTTGTCGCCGCTGCGGTACGTTTTCACGATCTTGTCGATGTTTTCTGCTGTCAGTACGTTCTGGTTTTTGCCCGACTTAAACTCACGCGACGCATCAATGAACATCACATCCTTGGTGTCTTTCTTCTTCTTGAAGATCAAGATTGCCGCTGGAATACCTGTACCAAAGAACAGTTTTTCAGGTAAGCCGATCACTGCATCTAGAAGGTTTTCTTCAATCAGTTGTTTACGGATTTTGCCCTCAGAAGATGCGCGGAATAGCACACCATGAGGCACAACCACGCCCATGCGACCTGTCTCTGGTTTTAGGGTTTCAATCATGTGCGAGATGAACGCGTAATCACCTTTGGTTTTTGGTGGCACGCCACGACGGAAACGACCAAAGTGATCACTTTCTGCGTCTTCATGACCCCATTTATCTAGTGAGAATGGCGGGTTTGCGGTTACTACGTCAAAGTGCAGTAAGCCACCATTACTGTCTTGCAGCTTAGGGTTACGAATGGTGTCGCCCCATTCAATGCGGTGGTTGTCTTCGCCATGCAGGAACATGTTCATTTTCGCCAATGACCATGTTGAGCCAATCGCTTCTTGACCAAACAGGGCATACTGCTTAGAGCCGCCAAAGTTCTTTTGAACTTGCTTACCACACTTCATCAATAGCGAACCTGAACCACATGCAGGGTCACAAATGCTATCGCCTTGTTGTGGTTCTAGGATGATAGAAAGCAAATCTGACACCTCTGGCGGGGTATAGAATTCACCTGCCGATTTACCGCTGCCAGCGGCAAAATGTTTGATCAGGTATTCGTAGGCGTTACCAATCACATCCAGCGAACCAACACGGCTTGGGCGTAGGTTTAGGGTTGGCTTACCAAAGTCTTCCAGTAGGTGACGTAGAATGTCGTTCTTTTGCTTTTCATCACCCAGTTTATCGGTGTTAAAGCTGATGTCTTGGAACACGCCTTTTAGCTTGGTGCCGTTGGCTTCTTCAATCGCATGCAATGCTTGGTCAATACGAGAGCCATTGCCTGCTTCAAAGCGAGCTTCGTACAAGTCCCAGAAGGTTGAACCTGCTGGAATTTTGAAAGATTGGCTGGCAAGCATGGCTTCAACCATATCGGTGTTGCCAGCGAACTGGGTGGTAAGTTCTTCCACTTTGTCTTGGCGCACATCAGAGATGTATTTTAAGAACAGCATGGTCAAGATGAAGTCTTTGTAGATGGATGGGTCTACGGTGCCACGGAACGTATCGCACGCCGACCAGACGGCTTTGTTGATTTCATCTTGGTTGATTGGAGAATTTGGCATGTGTATCTCTTTATTATTTAATTAATTAATTTTTAATGCTTTTATTATTTAAGCAGATCAGTAGCAATAGCATTGAGTTGCTGCTGACGGTTGTTTATAAGCTTATGAAGTAAGGCATTTTCTTTGATGCTTGCTTCATAGAGCTTGGCAATGGTGTTCTGTTTACAAAGTGTTGGCAGCGCGATAGGCGTTGCCGCAAGCACAGGCTTACGGATGCTTATTTGGAAGCTGCCTTCAGCACTTCGTTTAAAGTATGTTTGAGCAGGTAGCTGGTTAAGTTGCCAAGTGAGGAACTGAGGGTTCACTTTCTCTTTCCACTCAGATTTCACTCTGAGCAAAAACAGACTTGGCGCACAGGTAGTCCTCTCTAGCGCTTCATGCACATAACACGCAATGTGCTTGCTGCCTTTGGCACTAAACAAGACATCACCTTGCTGTAACCAATCCGCATCACGCTTACCTGTTAGGTCAGTTACGATCAAATCATTGGTTTGTAGCTCACCTAACGGTGAAATATCTTTCGCCTGAACCGCTCTAACGCTTCCACTTGGGATATCTCTTATTGCCCCTCGAAATGGGTAGCCAGCTTGTATTGTGACGCATTCTGCAAGTGTGATTGTTACTGTTCGCTCTTGTTCAGAAGATGCTGACTGGTCATTGCTTACAACCATTGGGTTGTGCCTCATTTGTCATTTCTTCCTCACATTTTCGCACCATGCTTTTTCTATGCAACGCATTTTTACAGTAATTGTATGATGCAAATAAAACTTTGACATTAAAACCTAATTCACCTAGTTTTTATTGCAGTAATTGAATGATGCGTGGTGAATTTAATGAAAGTAATTAAGCATGATGTGAATTTGGGGGATCTACCTTACTTCGATTCTCAGTGTTCTAGTGAGCAGGTCTTGCGAGTTATTGCTTTCCATAAGGATCGTGAAGTCCCTAGCTTTCCACGACTACGCTCGTTAACTCGAATCCATGATGTTCTTGAGATGAATCTATTTTTGGAGCATCGCTACAAAGGGCTATTTATGCCGCCAAAGCGAGCCAATAAAACCAATAACCTTGGCGGTGTTAGCGTGCTTACACTGAGTTCAACGGCGTATTCGTTAAGCATTTTCTTGGCGTGGCTTGAAGAAAATAATGTGGCTTGGCAAGAGGTGATCGCCGTTGCTTCGTCTGAAAAAGCTAAATATTGGCTCCCTGTGTACCGCTTTCGTAAGCATTTGATTGAACGAGTACAGGCTAAGGAAATTGGTCGAGACTCTGCCAACTTGTATATGAATCATATTCGTCAGTTTTATGAGTGGGCACTCAAGCAGCGTCGTATCGATAAAATCCCATTTGAATACAAAACAAAAATTATCAAAAAGAAGCGCAAAGATGGCGATATTGATTTCCTTTTTGCTGGTCAGTTTACCCAAGAACGAGGCATTACAGTGACAACTACCGATTTACTTATCCCAAAAAAGTACAAGCAAAAAACGTTTAATCAAAACGAATTGGCACCGTATAGCCGTGAAGAGTTGGAATTGCTCTATGGAAGTCAGGAGTTAATGAAACCAGCCTCAAGACTGTGGGTTGAACTGGCGCATCAGTGTGGTTTGCGAGCCGATGAAGTCGCCACCTTTCCTGCCTCGGCAGTCAAAGACCCTACGCTTATCCCCGATAAAATCTTTTATGTGGAAATCACGGGCAAGCTGAGTAAAACCAGAAAGATCATGGTATCGAGTGCGCTTATGGCAAGTTTATGGGGGTATCTAAACTCGACTGAGCGGCAGCGTCGTTTGGGTAAATGGCAGCTAGAGCATGGTGATAGTTATTCTGCACCACTGTTTATTAATCGCTCTGGTAGACCAATGATCGCAAAATCTGTCAGTAACGTGATTTCTAAAGTGCGAGCTGGATTAGATGGAAAAACGCTAGAGAGAGACTTTCACGATCTCCGTTCTACATTTGCTACCAACCTTGCCAAGTTCATGCTTAAGCAAAATCTGCCCATTGGTTTTATTCAATACAAGTTGATGCAGTTGCTTGGACACAGTGATTTTTCGACGACGCAGAAGTACATCAATTTTGCGCGTTCAGAAACCTTCGATAAGCAAATGTCGAGCTGGGTCGATAAGTTATTTAGTGAACATTTACCGAGCCTACATGATGACTTATTGGCAATTCAGCAAGGTGACACTCATGAGTGAAGTGATACTTGAACTGCCTGTTGGTAATACGAATATCACCGATCTATTTAACTTTTCACCTGCCTTGGTGGCAGATTTAAAAAAGATCCAAGCTAGTGAGCGATACCAAGGGATTAAAGGTCATAGTCTACGTTCCATATCGGCTCGGTTTCGCATGGTATTAACTGCATGTCGATTTGTTATCGCTAATGAACCTAATGCTGATGTACTCAAGCAAGGTTGTAGTGGGTTTATAGAAAACAATTATGCATTTTTGAGAGCGATTTATGGCAGTAAAATTCGCATAGATCTTTTTAATGAGCTGTTGATCGCGCTTGGTATCTTCATGGGAAGCCCGATATTAAAACATCATTATAAATCGGACTTGTGGGCGTTTTATTTTGACGCGCAAGATTCATGGAGACACATTGATAGCTCTGATTTGAAAGAGATTTTACCTAACGTTCATTCAGAAATGACCGAGCTTCATGATAGTGAAATCGAGTTGCTGGCGCAAAAAAGCTACAACATAGAGACTCTTCATACTCGGTTTACCAAAGCTAAACGCCTTTTGCGAGAGCGTGTAGCCCCTTATTTTCGAGCCGAATTTCAATTGTATGGCTTGCAAGCACTAAGTGTTGATAATAATCGTATTCAAAAAGCACTTTTTCAGGCCCTGCAAAATGATGTTCAGCAGGAAAAAATCTCGCGTAGAACAGGCACTGGGTACGTTGAGGTTGTACGGTGGCTGATGGAGGTCACAGGGCAAGAAGTTGTGGAAGCCTATCGGATTTCAATGCAACGTTATCAAGTTCATGCTAAACGAGAATCACTAGGAAAAACCTACAGTGATGAAGAACTCATAGAATTAGTCTATCACCTAGAAAAAGCTATCGAACAGGCTCGAGATAGAAAGCAGAGAATCGCATTGTACTTTGCCAAGATTCAGCTAAAAACGTGTTGGAACACCGCACCAATGTGTGCAATTGAGCTATCTGACATTAAGGAGATTGAATTACCAACCTCAAAAAAAACGATGGTGATCATGCTCCAAAAAGCTCGTAAAGGATACGACATTGATACATATCATTTAGATGGTCGAACTGTGAACAGTGTGATGCAAGATCTTTTACAAGTGAAAGCACTCACTGAGCCATATAGAGATAAGTGCTCTCATTTGAAGTCTATTCTATTTATTTACGAAGAATATGGTGAGTTTGTTTGTATTAAGGGCTCGAATGTAACGGCTTACATCAATGCACTACTTGAAGCACAAGGGTGTGGTGTACGTTACAACTCACAGCGCATTCGTAAGTCAGGGGCTAACCATATCTATCGTGAAGTGGCTAAAGATTTGCGCAAATACAAGCAGCGAATGCGACATTCCTATTCAACTTTCATTCAACACTATAAACAAGTGGGAGAAGTTGACACTCAAAACACTCTTGGTAACGCATTGAAAACCATGCAAAGTTACTTTACGGGACGTGAAATCAGTTCTGACATTATCATTATTGACAAAAGTGATGCAGAACTACAACAGCAGACACCAACTGGGCTTTGTACTTCTAAAGGTAACGATATAGAAGCAAAACAATACCACAAGGAACACCGATTGTTGCACAAGGAATATGGACAAGAAGCAGCATGGTGTAGTGATTACTTAGCATGTATATGGTGTAAGTATTTCAGAACCGTCGCTGACCCTGAACATGTTTGGCAATTACTTAGTTATCGTGACTATGTGCTGGCTGATATGAGAGCTAGTGTATCCAACTTAGAAAGTAACGAACAACAAGTTGAAGCGATGGAAATATTGGAAAGTCGAGTTAATGATATTTTACAGCAGCTGAGTATTAGAAATCCTCAAGCAGTCGAACAAGCGGAAGAGATGCAGCGCAAGCAAGGCATGCATCCATTCTGGTTGTTTGCTATTTCAACAGTCACGGTGTAGAGGAATAGCGCATGATACACGATGTTATAAATAAAGTTCTATATGTTGATGGTACGATCCGATTACAGCCCTATTTTGCAGAAAAATATCAACAACTAGCCCCTACGGTCTTGTGGCAGGCTCATCGCAATACGGGAGTGAAGCTAACACGTTTCAGTGATGACTCTTGGTTAAGAGAAGGAGAAAAAATAGCCATTACTTTCCATCAGGCCAATGAAGAACTGGGATACGAACTGAGAGCATTAACTCTAGGCATGCTTACTCACGGCACTGGTGAGGGTATTCAGCCTGTAAAATGGAACACGACGAAACGGATAATTCGTTGTAGTAAACGGTTTGCTCTTTGGTTGCAGGCACAAAACATTCTCTCCTTAAACAAAATAGACACATTGCCTTTACTTAGATTAAGACATCTCATTAGCAAGTTCTTATTAGATCATAATGCAACAAAGCACGTTCATATCGCACAAGAGGTTTCTAGTGCCCTTTATTGGTGGCAACATTATGGGATTATTAAGTCGGTTGAACGAGTTGATTTGTTTAATGAACTACTAAGCCCTTTGATAGCGCTCAAATCTTCACTACGTCAGAAACATGCTGTGATCCCAACTCGCATCATGAAACTAATGCTAAAGGAATGCGAGGAGCAACTTGAACTTGCTGAGAAGCATTTTGAAGAATGGGAATCTATGCAATTGGCATTGAATGACCGAATTGAAGAACTCACACCAGGTCACTTTAATAATAGCACCTTCATTGATGCATTGAGCAAAAATGAAGCGGATAGGCTAAACCAATTACACACTTATTTTGAACGTATAAGGCGTTATGTTTTTGTGCTAGTAATGGCTTATTCGGGGATGAGACATAGTGAAGTTATGGCGCTTGAAGATGATTCAGCGTTTACCCGCGATGGCATTTATTTTTTACGGTCAAGGTTGTCAAAAACAACAGATGCTAATCAAACGCTGGAATGGGTGGTCAGTGACCAAGCATATCGAGGGGTTAAATTGCTTGGCAAAATGAATGCAATTTATCGGGAGCGTGCTAAGCAACTAACTCAATATTATTCAAAGTCACTTCCAGAAAATCGGTTACTAGATCTCAAATTTGGAATTAAAGACAATAAGCTGTTTCGAGTAAAGCATACCAAGCAATCAGCATGTTTTAGTAATCAAGCTAAGGCGACGAAGAACGGTTTCAATAACGTAAACTCATTGTTTAGAATCCCTGTGACTCAAGCAGATATTGATCAACTAGAGTCGTTAGGATGTAATGTTCAATCTGTATCAGCAAGAAGCAAAAACTTTCGTTTACCTTACCAAGTTGGCGTCTGTTTCAATTTCACTTCTCACCAGTTTCGACATACGTTTGCATGGTTTGTTGTAGCAAATCGCTTAGGTGATCTTGATGACATTAAGTATCAATACAAGCACTTAGAAAATAGTATGACACTGGTATATAGCCATCGTGGTTATGACACTATGGCTGAACTGATACGCTTAACTGAAAGCTTTGAAATTTATTTAACTGAGCAAGCCATGACAGACATGGCAAACGCAGCTGAGCAAGGACATTTGGCTGGTAAGGGTGGTGAGAAATTTCTTGAGAAACTAAAGTTGATTCTTGGAGAGAACTTTGAAAGTGGGTCTTCCCCTCATTTTGTGAGCATGCAGGAGTTGCTGGCGTACACAGCCAAGCATTCTTCTAATTTTAGAGGGTTATCTCACGGTTACTGCACCAAAGGTTCTGGTTGTAAAGTCCGTAATGCCGCAGATCCAAGCCATTGCATCAACTGTGACTCGTATATCGCAACGCCGAAGCATTTACCTCATTGGCTTGTAATAAAACAACGCTGTGAGCAGCAATTATCCACCTTTGAGCGATTCCCCGAAGAAATGCAGCCAAGATTTGCGTCATTTAAAGGCGCACTCACCGATAACTTGCATGCGGCAAATCAAATCATTGCACAGTTACAAATCAAGATTAAGGAAGCCTAATGGAAACAAGACAGCAACTCGAAGCTATTGTGACCGAAATGATAGCATCGGGTGAAAAGATAAATGTGAGCCGAGTAGCCTCAAAAGCAGGTGTTTCTAATGCTCTGATTTATAATCGTTATCCAGAGTTAAAGGTGCGTATTCAAACGGCGAAAGAAACACAGCAAAATCGTAAGGAAAAAGTTGAAGCCATTACTGAGGCTGAGAAACTGAAGTCTAAACTCGATAAAGCTAAGAAAAAGCAGGAAGAAACCAAGTTGATGGCATGTTCCTACCAAAAGCAAAACGAGCAGCTATGGGAGCACATCCAACAGGTTTATGCGATGTATGATCAAGTGCTGGCAGAGCGAAATGACTTTGCTGAACGTTTGAAGTTTATGAAGTAACAAATTCCCTTAATTCATCCTGATAGAGCAATAATTCAGAGTTAATCGTCATCTAAAACTGTTACAAGCCTAGATGCCTCGTATCTATTGGGAGTAACAGTTTTAGTAACACCCCCCAAATTCTATTAACTTTACTCCGCGTGAAGTGATCGAGCTGATGACGCACCTTGTCTTCGATCCGATCAAAGATAACTTGCCACTTTCTATCACAGTGTATGACCCAGCATGTGGTAGCGGCGGCATGCTGACAGAAACACAGAACTTTGTTGAAGAGAAATATCCAGCATCAAACCGTGATATCTATCTTTACGGTAAAGAGATCAACGATGAGACTTACGCCATCTGTAAGTCAGATATGATGATCAAAGGTAACAACCCAGAAAACATTCGTGTTGGCTCAACCCTTTCTACCGATGAATTTTCATCAGAGCGTTTCGACTTCATGCTTTCTAACCCGCCTTACGGTAAGAGCTGGGCGAGTGAACAAAAGCACATCAAAGACGGCAAAGAAGTCGTAGATGGTCGCTTTAAAGTGACGTTAAAAGACTACTGGGGCGTTGAGTCAGAACAAGATGCGATCCCTCGTTCAAGTGACGGTCAGTTACTGTTCCTTATGGAAATGGTCACCAAAATGAAGTCGCCGCAAGTTAGCCCGTTAGGGGCTCGTATTGCATCGGTTCACAATGGTTCAAGCTTGTTTACCGGTGATGCCGGCAGTGGTGAAAGCAACATTCGTCGTTACATTATTGAAAATGACATGCTGGATGCGATTGTGCAGTTGCCAAACAACCTGTTCTACAACACGGGTATTACCACCTATATCTGGCTGCTTAATAACAACAAATCTGAAAGCCGACAAGGTAAGGTGCAGCTGATTGATGCTAGCTTATTGTCCCGTAAATTACGCAAAAACTTGGGTAACAAAAACTGTGAGTTCTCACCAGAGCACATTGCGGAAATTGTCTCGACTTATCTAGACAACCAATCTATCGAGCGTGCAATCGACGAGAAAGGCGATTCGGTGGGTATTGCTGCGCAAGTATTCAAGAATCAAGATTTTGGTTACTACAAAGTGAATATTGAACGCCCTGATCGCCGTAGTGCCCAATTCCGTGCTGACCTGATTGAGCCACTACGTTTTGAAAAATCACTGCGTGAAGTGATGGAGTACCTTTACGTCGAATATGGCGAGCAAGTCTATGACGCAGGTTTTGTTAAAGGCATTGAAAAAGAGATCACCAAGTGGTGTGAAGAAAACGATATCAGCCTAAACAAAGCAGCGAAAACCAAATTGCTGGATACGAAAAACTGGATTAAACAGCGCACACTGGTTAATGCAGCAAGCCAGTTGCACAGCAAGATTGGTGACGAAGTTTACAACGACTTTAACCAGTTTAAACAGTTGGTAGATACGGAGCTTAAAACACTTGGCCTTAAGCTTTCGGCTCCTGAAAAGAAAGCTATCTTGGATGCTGTCAGCTGGTATGACGAAAATGCAGAAAAAGTCATCAAGAAAGTCGCCAAGCTAAAGCAAGACAAGTTAGATGACTTGCTAGAAAACTACGAATGTGAGCTGCAAGACCTGCCCGATTTTGGTTACTACCCAACGGGCAATCACAACGAGTTCGTGACTTATGAGTCAAGCTCAGACCTGCGTGATAGCGAATCCGTGCCGCTTGAGCAAAGCATTTATCAATACTTCCTTGATGAAGTAAAGCCACATGTGGTTGAAGCTTGGGTGAACCTAGAGTCAGTTAAGATTGGTTATGAGATCAGCTTTAACAAATATTTTTACCGCCATAAGCCATTGCGCTCAATGGATAAAGTCGCTAAAGATATTATTTCGCTTGAACAAAAAGCAGAAGGTTTGATTGCTGATATTCTTGGCATCTCTGTGGCTAAGGTTCAGGGATAAGCGAATGTTAGATACAACGATTAAGCAAATGCCAAAATATGACAGTTACAAGGATTCAGGGGTTCAATGGCTTGGTGTGGTACCTGAACACTGGAGTACGGAACGAAGCCAATGGCTGTTTCAGCAAAGAGTAGAGAAAGCTACGAAGCAAGATGTCCAGCTGACTGCTTCTCAAAAGTACGGAATGATCTCGCAAGATGAGTTTATGAGACTTGAAGGCAGAAAAGTCACTCAGGTTTTTCTAAATCCAGAAATTCTTAAACATATAGAAGCGAACGACTTCGTCATAAGTATGAGAAGCTTTCAAGGTGGTATTGAATATTCTGAGCTAACAGGCTGCGTAAGCTCTGCATATGTGCCTCTAATTCCATCTGACTTAGTTCATAGCAGATACTTTAAGTATTTGTTTAAGAGTCAAAGGTACATAGAAGCTTTGCAGAGTACATCAAACCTTGTCAGAGATGGCCAAGCGTTAAGGTTTGACAATTTCAGAATGATTGACCTACCTGTTATTCCATTGGTTGAACAGAAAGCCATAGCTAATTTCCTCGACAAGAAAATCACTCAAATCGATGAAGCGATTGCCATCAAACAAAAGCAAATCGAGCTACTAAAAGAGCGCAAGCAAATCATCATTCAGCAAGCAGTGACGCAAGGTTTGAATCCTGATGCTCCTATGAAAGATTCTGGTGTGGATTGGATAGGAGAAATTCCTGAACATTGGAATGTGAAGCGCTTGAAGTATGTACTGGAAGAAAGAAATGAACGGTCAAAAACTGGCGAAGAACCGTTGTTTATGGTTAGTCAAGTGCATGGTTTAGTTGTGCGAGCTGATTTCCATGAAAAGGCTGAAGTAGCGGCTAGCAATATCGATAACAAAATCGTTTATAAGAATGATCTAGTTTTCAACAAACTAAAAGCGCATTTAGGTGTTTTCTTTAAGAGCAATATTGATTTCAAGGGCTTAGTAAGCCCTGATTATGCAGTGTACAAAAGTAAAGCCTATATCAGTGATATCAAAATTCTTGAGCTGTTGTTCAGGCATCCCTCCTACATCGAGCAGTTTGTTATTCGAGCTACAGGTATTGTCGAAGGCTTGATTCGTCTATATACCAGTGAGCTTTTCGATATAGCCGTACCAATTGCACCAGAGAATGAACAACGAGATATTATCAGTTTCGTTGAATCACAGGGCCTTAAACATGATCAGGCTATTGCTATTCAAGTTCAACAAATTGAGAAACTTAAAGAATACAAAACTACCCTTATCAACAGCGCCGTAACAGGCAAAATCAAAGTAACGGATCTAGCATAAATGGCGGTTGTTGTTGCTAGTTGTACACTGGATAAGTTGTTCTCAGGTGTGCCGATTTTGGCTTCTGACGGTAAGGTTGAAAAAGACGTTCACGGGATGCTTGCCATCCCTGAATATCAGCGCTCCTATCGCTGGAATGAAGAGCAAATCACTCGCCTGTTGAATGACTTTAAGCTTCAGCAGCAAGAGCTGGCTGGTAAGCCTGAAGCAGAACATTGCCCATTTTACTTGGGCAGTGTGATTTTGCATCAACACGGTGACAAGCTAAATATTATTGATGGTCAGCAACGCCTAACCACAATGGCGTTGATGTCTTACCTAGCAAATAAACATACCGATCTAAAGCTGATTTATGAATCCCCTGAAAGCCAGCAGCAAATCAAACACAACCTTGGTTGGCTGTATAAGCATGAAGCGTCTTTGGCTGATATCGATTTTGTACAAATCAGCATCACCTTGGTGGTAACAGACAGCGAAGATGAAGCCTACCGCTTTTTTGAAACCCAGAATACGGGCGGAGTGCGATTAGCAGGGCCAGATATTATCAAAGCGCACCATCTTCGAGCGGTTGATGAGAAAGACAAATCTGCGGTAAACACCTTTGCCACCCGTTGGGAAGCGCTAGGGGATTTAAACCCCGTGGTCGATATTTTGCTACGCGGTCGCTATTGGCAATATCTGAACTTCCGAGGCTACCCACTGCATAACCAAACCCAGCAAGTGCGTAATAGCATCGTTACCGAACTGGCAGAGCAAACAGGCAAAGGCGACGATATTGCCTTTGGACGAATTGCTCGTACTTACATGCCAAATGGCGGTGAGAGCTTGACTCAGCCTCAAGTTGATTATGAGTTGCGTCAGCCGTTAAATAGTGGCGCTAATACCATTCACTACCTGCAATATTTTGAGCAATTGCGCCAAACTTATCTGCTGAAAAACTCAACACAAGGTGAGCTTACAGGCTTTTACGAGTTCTATCAAAAGCTGGTGTGTAAGCTTGATGGCTGTGGCTATCTTAAACAGCTCTATGACGCATGCCTGTTGCTCTACATCAGCCAGCATGGGCAGCAAAGCCTAGAGTTAGCAGCGAAAAAGCTATTCCGCGTGGTTTATTCTCGACGAGTAGAGAACCAAAAAGCAGTAAAAGAGAAATCGGTTCCTGCTTTTGTGAAAGAAACTCCAGTGTTGGACTGGATTGCGATGAGCTATACCCCAGAGCAGTGTTTCGCACAGCTAGACGGTTTTAAGTTGTCGGTGGACAAGAGTGGCTTTGATAAAAACAGCGTTAAAAAACGTTTCGTCGAAAAAGTGTCTCAATACTTTGGCCTTGATATAGAAAAGCAAGATTATGCCAATCAATTTGGCCCTGCATTTAGCCAACACATCTTCGCGTTAGGAGCAAAACATGGGTGATCACTTATCAGTGCAAACTGAGCTTCTGACGCTTGAGAAAATCCACACTGATAACTATCAGTTTTCTATTCCCAGCTATCAACGTCCATATGTCTGGTCTGATGATGACGTCTTATTACTGTTTAGAGATATTAAAGAAGCGTGTCGATTAAATGAGCCAAACTACTTTATCGGCACTATCCTGTCGTCTCACATTGAACAGGATGGAGAGCGGATCTATGAGCTGATCGATGGTCAGCAGCGCACGACAACGCTAATGCTGATGACCATTGCTTTTAAATACGCAGGCATTAAATCCGATCTTGCAGGTCTTGCTGTTTATACATCGAGTAACGGCGAAGATAAGCCTCGTCTCCAGTTTTCAATTCGTGAGCAAGTTCAGCAGCTTTTAGGTGGCCTAGCAGGGCTTAAGAACTATCAAGTGCCGTCTAAGGAAACGATCGCCGACAATGCTTATTTGAAACAGATGGGCGTTGCGTTAGATGTATTGACCAAAGAGGTAGAGAAGCTCAAATCAGACGATGGGGTGAGCGCCGAAGCCATGGGAGACTACCTCTACCGCCAAGTTCAATGGGTGAATAACATTGTGCCAACACAAATGGACTTAAACCGTTTGTTTGCCACCATGAATACCGCTGGCATTCAGTTAGAACAAGCGGACATTTTAAAGGCGAAGCTGTTCAAACATATTCATACTGACAAAGCACAGTATGATGCAATGTGGGTGGCGTGTGAGCATCTGGAAAACTATTTTGAACGCAATGTACGCAAAGTATTTCCTAATGCGGATTGGTACCATATTGAACCCGAACATTTGGCGTCTTTTGATGCTGAACGTTTCGCTGCAAAAGATGAAACGTCAGAGGCGTTCTCTGGCTTGTCGATTGCTGAGCTAGCGTCACAAGTTAAAGCAAGTTCAATTCCTGATAACACCGAGCAAGAGAAGTTTGAAACTTACGATCTGGATGTAGAAACGGTTTACTGTCGCCCAATCATCAAGTTCCCACTGTTATTGATTCATGCTTACCGTGTCTACTTAGCGCTTAATGATCATAATGATATTGAGCCACGACTGCATAGTGATCGCTTGTTGGAAATATTCGACCCACTTATCAACGGTGATGAGCAATCGGTAAAGCTGTTTATCGAAACGCTATGGCAGGTTCGCTACCAGTTTGACCGTTGGGTTGTGAAATGGGTTGAACGTGACGATGCGACAGATGCGCAGCTTGGTTTAACGTATCAATCTCGCAGCAAGTCGAACGACACTTACTACATCAACCGAACGCAGAAAGAGCTGACGGACAGTGTGCTTTTGCAAAGTGTCCGCAACTTTACCGGTGAGCGCAGCGCCAAGTATTGGTTAACACCATTTATTTCAGGCTTGATCCGTTCGAGTATCAAGCAAGACTCCGATGCGCTAGATCTGCTAGAAAACATCGACAACAAAATGTCATTGTCTGTTGATACTCAAAAAGAGGCCAGCTTCGCACTCGCTGTAGGCATAGAGCCAAATTGTCAGAGTTGGCAATCCCAATCGACATACTTTGCAAAATCGTTAGGAACGAGTTTCGAACACTACTGGTTTCAGAAGCTTGAATATTTGATTTGGAAGCAAATGAAAGCTTCAGAATCTTCACTGTCTTCTGAAGAATTGAATAAGTTAAAAAAGTACCGAATTACGTCCAAAAATTCAGTAGAACATGTTCATCCTCAAAATGATGAATATAAGAGTGAGTTAGCATATGAAACTTTAAACTCATTTGGTAATTTAGTACTACTTAGTCCCGGTGAAAACTCTTCTTACAGCAATCAAGACGTTGACAAAAAGCGTATTGATTTCGATAGGAAGCCCCATTTCGACGCACTCAAATTAAGAGAAATGTTTGCTGTAAAAGGGCAGGGGATATGGGGCAAACAGCAGATAGATAACCATCTAGAATACATGATGGCAGTATTTGCTCAGCACTATAAACATCAATAAAAACTTCGAGTCATCAAACCAAACAACGTGGTATTTATGGTTAGTAAAACAAATGAACAGGCACTAGAGGCCGCAATTGAAAAAGGTTTAGCAGGTATTTGTAAAGAAGAGTTAGCGCTGGGTGAAGCGCCTCTTAATTACAATAATGATCTTTATCTTATTGGCTCTCCAAGTGACTTTGATAAACAGTACGCTTTAGATACTCGTTTGTTTTGGCAGTTCCTTGAAGATACTCAAGCGAGTGAGTTAGAAAAACTCAAGCGCACCAGTCCCCACGACTGGCAGAGAAAAATCCTTGAGCGTTTTGATCGTATGATCAAGCGTCATGGTGTCTTGAGACTATTGAAAAAGGGGCTAGACGTTGATGATGCGTTTCTAACGTTAATGTATCCAGCGCCACTTGCCAGTAGCTCTGAAAAGGTAAAAAACGATTTTTCTGCCAACCTGTTTAGTGTGACTCGCCAAGTTTGTTATTCCAATGCAAATCCGTTGGAAGAAATTGATATGGTGCTTTTCATCAATGGTATTCCGCTGATTACTCTTGAGTTAAAAAACCAATGGACGGGCCAAAATGCAGCTTATCATGGTCAGAAACAGTACCGAGATGATAGAGACGCGAATCAACCTCTGTTGAACTTTGCACGTTGTTTGGTACATATGGCGGTTGATACCGATGAAGTCTATATGACGACCAAATTGGCAGGTAAAAAGACATTCTTCCTACCGTTCAATAAAGGCTTCAATCTAGGCAAAGGAAACCCTACTAACCCATATGGCCACAAGACGGCTTACTTGTGGCAAGAGGTGTTCCGCAAAGAAAGCATCGCTAATATTATTCAGCACTTTGTTCGCCTTGATGGCAGCAGCAAAAAGCAGTTGGACAAACGAACTCTGTTCTTCCCTCGATACCACCAAATGGATGTCGTGCGTCGTTTGGTTGATCACTGCTCAGTTAATGGTGTTGGGCAAACGTATTTGATACAGCACTCAGCGGGTTCAGGTAAATCTAACTCGATTACATGGGCTGCATATCAGCTCATCGAAACTTATCCTATCAGCGATGATCTACCAGGAAGTAGAGGGAAAGAAGCACCTCTATTCGATTCGGTCATTGTTGTTACTGACCGCCGATTGCTCGATAAGCAGTTACGCGACAATATCAAAGAGTTCTCCGAAGTGAAGAACATTGTTGCACCAGCGTTCAAATCGTCTGAGCTAAAGTCTGCATTGGAGAATGGCAAGAAAATTATCATTACCACCATTCAGAAGTTTCCGTTCATTATTGATGGTATTGCAGATTTAAGTGACAAGCGCTTTGCCGTCATTATTGATGAGGCCCACAGCTCTCAGTCAGGCTCCGCTCATGACAACATGAACCGTGCAATGGGTAAGAAGGAAGTGGAAGAGCTGGAAGATGCGCAGGACAAAATCCTACAGGCAATGCGATCTCGTAAGATGCGTGGAAATGCCTCTTATTTTGCGTTCACCGCAACGCCTAAAAACACCACTCTAGAAAAGTTTGGTCAGAGACAAGCGGACGGAACTTACGAGCCTTTCCATTTGTATTCGATGAAACAAGCGATCGAAGAAGGGTTCATTCTCGATGTTATTGCCAACTATACGACTTATAAGAGTTATTACGAGATTGAAAAATCAATCCAAGATAACCCTGAGTTCGATAGTAAAAAAGCGCAGAAGCGTTTGCGAGCGTATGTAGAGGCAAGCCAAGAAACGATTGATACCAAAGCTGAGATCATGCTTGAGCATTTTATCAAACATGTGATTAACGGTAAGAAGCTCAAAGGTAAAGGCAAAGGCATGGTGGTGACTCAAAATATTGAGTCGGCTATCCGCTACTACCGAGCGTTAACAAGGCAACTCGATAAGATGGGTAACCCATTTAAAGTCGCGATTGCCTTCTCTGGCACCAAAGAAGTTGATGGTATTGAATACACTGAAGCAGATCTTAATGGGTTCCCGGAAGGGGATACCAAAGATTACTTTGATGTGAACTACAAGCGTAAGGAGTCGGACTCCCCAATTCCTAAGCATGTAGATCAGGATGCTTTTCGTTTGTTGGTCGTGGCGAATAAGTATTTGACAGGTTTTGATCAACCGAAGCTTTGTGCCATGTATGTGGATAAAAAACTGACGAGTGTACTATGTGTGCAAGCGCTGTCTCGCTTGAATCGTTCGGCACCAAAGTACGGTAAGAAAACGGAAGATCTGTTTGTGTTGGATTTCTTCAACTCAGTGGATGATATAAAAACTGCATTCGACCCTTTCTATACATCGACAACGCTTTCTGAAGCTACAGATGTCAATGTTCTTCATGAGCTAAAAGATGATATGGACGACACAGGTGTTTATGAGTGGTTTGAAGTTG
>JBCAXU010000085.1:0-18581 GCA_038533895.1 Pseudomonadota bacterium
CAAACGTACAGTTTGGTATCAACCCGAAAGATGGCCGCATGGTTATCATCGAGATGAACCCACGTGTATCTCGTTCTTCTGCGCTTGCGTCTAAAGCTACAGGTTTCCCAATCGCCAAGATTGCCGCGAAACTGGCGGTTGGCTTTACGCTTGATGAGCTACAGAACGACATTACAGATGGTGCGACTCCAGCGTCATTCGAACCCACTATCGATTACGTAGTGACTAAGATTCCTCGCTTTAACTTCGAGAAATTTGCAGGCGCCAACGACCGTTTGACCACTCAGATGAAGTCAGTGGGCGAGGTGATGGCAATTGGTCGTAACCAACAAGAATCTCTACAAAAAGCACTTCGTGGCCTTGAAGTGGGTGCCAACGGATTTGACGAAATGGTTGATCTGGATGCGCCAGATGCACTTACCACTATTCGTCATGAGCTGAAAGAAGCTGGCGCAGAGCGTATCTGGTACATTGCGGATGCATTCCGTGCGGGTCTGTCTGTGGAAGGCGTGTTTAACCTTACTCAAATCGATCGCTGGTTCCTGGTTCAAATTGAAGAACTCGTCAATCTAGAAAATGAAGTAAAGGCCGGTGGTTACGCTGGTTTAACGAAAGAAGTACTTCGCCAGATGAAGCGCAAAGGTTTCTCTGATGCTCGTTTATCCAAACTACTCGGTGTAGCAGAAAGTGAAATTCGTCGTGCTCGTGAGCAGTTCGATATCCACCCAGTTTACAAGCGCGTCGATACCTGTGCGGCAGAGTTCTCTTCAGACACGGCTTACATGTACTCATCTTACGATGAAGAGTGTGAAGCAAACCCAACAGACAAAGACAAAATCATGGTTCTTGGTGGCGGTCCAAACCGTATCGGCCAAGGTATTGAATTTGACTACTGTTGTGTACACGCATCACTCGCACTACGTGAAGACGGTTACGAAACCATTATGGTTAACTGTAACCCAGAGACAGTTTCTACTGATTACGATACGTCTGATCGTCTGTACTTCGAGCCAGTTACACTTGAAGATGTACTCTCTATCGCTCGCGTGGAAAAACCAAAAGGTGTGATTGTCCAGTATGGTGGTCAAACACCACTGAAACTGGCTCGCGCTCTTGAAGCTGCAGGTGTGCCAATCATAGGTACTAGCCCTGATGCTATCGACCGCGCCGAAGATCGCGAACGTTTCCAGGCCGCTGTTGACCGTCTAGGTCTACTTCAGCCAGAAAACGCGACAGTGACCACGATGGAGCAAGCGGTTGAGAAATCAAAAGAAATTGGTTTCCCTCTAGTGGTACGTCCTTCTTATGTACTGGGTGGCCGCGCAATGGAAATTGTTTACGACGAACAAGACTTACGTCGCTACTTCAACGAAGCGGTTAGCGTATCGAACGAGTCCCCAGTTCTTCTCGACCGTTTCCTTGACGATGCAACTGAAGTCGATATCGATGCTATCTGTGACGGCGAACGTGTCGTTATCGGTGGTATCATGGAGCATATCGAGCAAGCGGGCGTTCACTCAGGTGATTCAGCATGTTCACTACCTGCTTACACACTAAGCCAGGAAATCCAAGATAAGATGCGTGAGCAAGTAGAAAAGCTAGCCTTCGAACTTGGTGTACGTGGTCTGATGAATACTCAGTTCGCAGTTAAAGATAACGAAGTTTACCTAATCGAAGTAAACCCTCGTGCTGCGCGTACCGTACCATTCGTATCTAAAGCAACGGGCGCACCACTAGCGAAAATCGCTGCACGTGTGATGGCGGGTCAATCTCTAGAGTCTCAGGGCTTTACTAAAGAAATCATCCCACCTTACTACTCAGTGAAAGAGGTGGTCCTACCGTTCAACAAGTTCCCAGGTGTTGACCCACTATTAGGCCCAGAAATGCGCTCTACGGGTGAAGTTATGGGTGTGGGTGCAACGTTCGCAGAAGCGTACGCAAAAGCGGAACTAGGTTGTGGTGCTGTTTACCCTGAAGGTGGTCGTGCCCTACTGTCTGTTCGTGAAGGCGATAAGCAGCGCGTTGTAGACTTAGCATCTAAGCTCACTAAGCTTGGTTACCAACTGGATGCAACCCACGGCACAGCAGTCATCCTAGGTGAAGCAGGTATCAACCCACGTCTAGTGAACAAGGTACATGAAGGCCGTCCACACATTCTTGACCGTATCAAGAACAACGAGTACACCTACATCGTTAACACGGCGGCTGGTCGTCAAGCGATTGAGGATTCAAAAGTACTACGTCGTGGCGCGTTGGCTGAGAAAGTGAACTACACAACAACCTTGAACGCTGCATTTGCGGTATGTATGGCGCACACTGCTGACGCGAAAACGTCGGTCACTTCAGTTCAAGAGCTACATGCCAAAGTAGCAGAAAACGAAGCGTAATAATAATCAGTAGGCTCGCAACGGAGCCTATTCGACAACCTCATTGCCCGCTCTTTTGAGCGGGCTTTTTTATTCGTTTATTGTTGAAAATTAGGAATGAGTTAAAGTCGAACCTTTCTCTAAGAGAACTATTAACTTAGTGATACTTTTAAACAGAGATATAGATAACTAATTGATAGACAATGGAACTTACCCTAGAAATACTGACGATTCTTTTCTTTGTTGCTAGTGCTGCAGGCTTTATTGATGCTATGGCTGGTGGCGGTGGCTTATTAACTCTACCAGCGCTTCTGGCCGCTGGTGTTCCCCCGACCCAGGCTCTTGCGACCAATAAGCTGCAAAGCTCATTTGGCAGCTTTTCAGCCAGTTGGTATTTCGTTCGTAACGGCATCGTCAGTATCAAAGAGATGCGTGTTGCCATCGTCTGTACCTTTGTGGGCTCGGCGGTGGGGGCTGAAGCTGTACAGTATATTGATGCGGGTGTACTGACGAGTCTGATTCCGATTTTACTGATTGCTATTTCGCTCTACTTTTTGCTGATGCCTAAAACCAAACAGCACTCTGGTGAAGCGAAGATTTCTGAAGCGATGTTTGCGTTCAGTGTTGGCGGGGGTGTCGGTTTTTATGACGGCTTTTTTGGGCCAGGGACAGGATCCATTTTTACCGTTTGCTTTGTCGCTTTGGGGCATTTCTCGCTGGTGGATGCAACCGCGCGAACGAAGGTGCTTAACTTCACTTCTAATATTGCCGCGCTGCTGTTTTTTATTCTGGCGGGTTTACCTGTTTGGGAGCTGGGCTTAGTGATGGCGATAGGAGGGTTTATTGGAGCTCAACTAGGCGCTAAAGTGGTGGTCACTAAAGGGCAAAAATGGATTCGCCCTCTGGTGATCACCATGTCTATGCTAATGGCACTGAAGCTGCTTTGGGAACAGCATCAGCAATGGCTGTTATCACTGATTTGATTCTCGGGTTCTGATAAGAAGAAGCCCGACAGCAAATATGGATGGGTCGGTATAGCGGCGTGAGCTGTTCAAAGTGTGAGCAGTGTTCTGGTTCGATCTTCATCGCCTTAATGACGGAAGTCGGCACCAATGCCGGTGCTATCCCTTCAATGGCTAACTGAGCGGCTGCAGAGTAGGAGTCCATTTCCATAATAGGAGTGATGTTTAATCTGGTTAAGATCTCAAGCTGGTAGCTATTAGCAGGGTTATTGAGATCATTAGTGATGATCGTTTTTGGTAGCGCCTCAAGCTTATGGCGAAACACGATGGAAAATGGCTCATCCAGTAAATGAAATTGCATCAGATGACTCTGCTTTGGCATATGACCGGCACAAACACCAATGTGCGCCTTACCTGATTGAACGTTTTCTACGATTCTTGGCGTGTGGTTGGTGGTCAGTGTTAAGTATGGATCTTGCTGGAAATGATGGCCGATAATTGCAGAGAGATAACCTGCAACTAAGGTTTCAGAGCAGTCCAATCGCAATAGGCTTTGATCTGCCATGGTTTGTTGATCGTTAATTAATCCTTGAAGCTCATTAAAAGCAGGACCAATGCTGTCAATAAGTTTGATGGCATCCTGAGTGAGCTGAACATTTCGACCATCTGGGACGATTAACTTTTTGCCAAGTTTACTCTCTAGGTTAGCAATTCGTTTGCTAACTGCTGACTGGCTTATGTAAAGTAGGCTGCCAGTTCGGCTCATCGTTTTTGCTTTACTCAAAACCAGTAAGGTTTCGATGCCTTCCAGTAGCATGTTATCGACTCAGTGTAGGGAAGCGTGGGATTAATGTACCCCATGTGCGATGAAATACGATAGGTCAATTACAAAAAAAGGCGCTCGATGAGCGCCTTTGCAAATAGTGAGCTGAGAATTATAGCGACTCAGTGAAAGTACGAGCGATGACGTCGCGTTGTTGCTCAGTCGTTAGTGAGTTGAAACGAACGGCGTAGCCAGAAACACGGATAGTGAGCTGAGGGTATTTCTCAGGGTTTGCAACTGCATCTTCGAGAGTTTCACGCTTTAGAACGTTGACGTTTAGGTGTTGGCCACCTTCGATACGAGGTGCTGTTTCGATAGCGACTTCGCGGCTTTCGTATTCGCCTAGAGCGTCGATCGCGATTACTTGATCTGCTTCAAAACCAGCAGTCGCTGCAACACAGCGCGCTTCGTTCTTCTCGCTGTCTAGTAGCCAGATTGAATTAAGAAGATCGTCGTTTGCTGCTTTAGTGATTTGGATACCTTGGATCATTACTATCTCCTAGTCCACTTAGTGGTTAATTGGTGTTAACTTTCGAATTTTGTTGAGCTACGTATTATATAGCAAATATCCCTGATGATAGTATTGACTTATGTCAAATAACAACTAAAAACATTATTTTTGTGGTGGTTATTTTCTTGTTTAAAATCAATAAAACCATTAAAAACAAAGTTTTTATAATAAATTTGAATATATAAAAAATATTTAAATGATAATTTTGTTGTAATTTTACTACAAAATTAGCTGAAAAATTGAACTTAGTCTACTAAGTCCCTGTAAATTGGTCGCCATTCTGAAAGTGTAAAGTGATTAAATGACAATGATAAAAAACAACGATGGAACTAAGTTAATTGGTGCTCATGTATCCGCTGCGGGTGGCGTGGATCAAGCGCCATTGAGAGCTCGCGAGATCGGCGCCAATGCGTTTGCGCTATTCACCAAGAATCAACGTCAGTGGGTGGCTAAACCGCTCGAAGAGAAAACGATTTCCGCCTTTAAGGCTAACTGCAAAATGCTTGGCTTCACGCCAGAGCAGATTCTGCCCCATGATTCCTACCTAATAAACTTAGGCGCGCCTGAAGAGGAGAAGCTCGAAAAATCGCGCAAAGCGTTTATTGATGAAATGGAACGGTGTCACCAACTCGGCTTAACGCTACTCAATTTTCATCCTGGGAGTCATTTAAAGAAGATTTCTGAGAAAGCGTGTCTGGCCAAGATCGCTGAGTCTATTAACCTCGCACATCACGCTGTTCCTGAGGTGATCGCAGTCATAGAAAACACGGCAGGGCAAGGGACTAACTTGGGTTGGCGTTTTGAACACCTTGCTGAGATTATTGAACAAGTCGATGACAAGTCACGAGTTGGGGTTTGTCTCGACACTTGCCACACCTTTGCTGCTGGCTATGATTTACGCAGTGCTGCGGCCTGTGAAGCCACCTTTGCAGAGTTCGACAGTGTCGTCGGTATGCGCTATTTAAAGGCAATGCACATAAATGATTCAAAAATTGCCCTAGGAGGCAAAGTGGATAGGCATCACTCGCTGGGGCAAGGAGAGATCGGCTGGGCCTGCTTTGAGTATATTGCAAAGGATGTACGCTTTGACGGTATCCCTCTGATTTTAGAAACAATTAATCCAGATATTTGGCCGCAAGAAATCGAACAGCTTAGAGCGTTTCACCGTCAAGCCAGTTTAGATACGGTATAGAAGGAAAAATTGGCATTAATCTTTCATGGTTATTGATGTGTTTAATGTTATGAGGGCGTGATTATGCCTTATTCTTTTTCTTATGCTGCCGTTCGTCCGGTGCGTTTCCCAACACCAAACCGCCACATTACCGGTCAAGGTCATCACCGTACACCGCAGAAGCACTAATCTTCTCTTTGTTCCTTCTACTTATTTTGCGACAATTGCGACGTATAGATAAGTAGGAGGAATCGGTGATGCAATCTCAACTGACTTGGCATGACGTTATTGGCGCTGAAAAACAGCAGCACTATTTTCAGCAAACGCTGGCGTTTGTAGAAGGCGAGCGTGCTTCAGGTAAGGTTGTGTTTCCGCCAGCCAAAGACGTATTCAATGCGTTTAAAACCACAGAGTTTAGCGACGTTAAAGTGGTGATTCTTGGCCAAGACCCTTACCACGGACAAGGCCAAGCACACGGTCTCTGCTTCTCTGTATTGCCTGGTATTAAAACGCCGCCGTCACTGGTCAATATCTATAAAGAATTAGCACAAGATATTGCAGGTTTTGACATTCCTCAGCATGGTTATTTGCAGAACTGGGCCGAGCAGGGCGTGTTACTGCTCAATACGGTATTGACGGTCGAGCAAGGTAAAGCACATTCTCACGCAAAAGCTGGGTGGGAAACGTTCACTGACAAGGTGATTGAAGCGCTTAATGTGCACCAGAACGGAGTGGTGTTTCTGCTATGGGGCGCGCACGCTCAGAAGAAGGGACGCTTTATCGACCGAAGCAAGCATCACGTATTGACCGGTCCTCACCCTTCACCACTTTCGGCGCATCGCGGCTTCTTTGGCTGTGGTCATTTCTCTGAGACTAATCGATATTTAGTTGAACAGCAGAAAACCCCGATTGATTGGCAACTGCCTGTCACTTTGTAGCAGCACAAATCGCGATTTGTCTGTTTTTCGAACAAGGTCAAAGCGCAATATGGCGTTCTCTTATACACTGATAAAAAATAGGTGTTAAGGAGAAGCACTATGATGATTGAACGGATCCACCGCGAGCATGGGTATATGGTGCGGTTACTCGCGCTGCTGCGACATAAGCTCAACCTCTTAAAAAGTGAGCGTCCAGTCAACTACGGGATTTTGCGTGAGCTGGTAGATTACTTAGCGAACCATGCAGAAAAAGTTCACCATCCTAAAGAAGATATTCTTTATCACTATTACTTGGAACATTACGGCCATAATCAGCAGATTGACAATCTTGAATTAGAGCACAAGACCCTATCGGAAAAGAGCCACGCATTTTTAGAGATGGTGGAGATGGTGTTGCAAGATGCAGTGATTCCTCAAGATATTTTTATCGAACACCTGCAGGCTTTTCTGGATGCCCAGAAGAAGCACCTAGAAATAGAAGAGCGCAATGTATTCCCTCATCTAATCGAAAAATTCACCGTCAAAGATTGGCAAGCTGTCGAAGAGCAGTGGAGTGTTTGCGAAGATGACCCTGTATTCGGAGCGACTATTGCAGAGCAGTATCAGCAATTAGCAGACCGAGTACATCAAACCGAACACGAGTGCACTTAACTTTGCGAACTAATAAAAAAGAGGCTATACAGCCTCTTTTTTAATACTCTACTTTGTCTAAGTCACTAAAGCCGATATCCATGTCCATCAGCTCTTTTTGCAGACGCTGTCTGTCTTTGATTGCTTCTATCTCACGCCACTTTCGTTTTACGGGTTTTGAGCGACTTCCTCTTCCTTTAGGAAAGTCTTGTTCAAAAATTTCTTCAAAGTTTAAGCCTTCCATAAGCGACCTCTTTATGATTTTTGTACCTCTCACAAGGCATTTTTTAAATACCATAGATAGAAGAAAAGTAACCTTGATTCGTTTCTCATTTGTTACGTTTCAATGAAGTTTTTACTCAGAGTGTGCGAGAGGTTCACAAAAAACCAGCTTTCGTTAGGTCGTTTTTTGCTCGATTGATTCAGTGGGAATCACGAAATTTGTCAACAGCAATTGTTAAAAGGCTGTGAGCTTGAGTGCTCAGTCAGTCACTATGCCATGCAATCGTGAATTTCGTCATCCCACGGAATATGCTCACCTTTACCGTACGGTGCATTGCCTTTGGCTTTAAGGTATCTGGCTAAAGTATAACAACCTGAAACAATCTGTTTTGTTTGACGTCAAATGTTGCGGTTGTATTGTTGGTCTGTTTTGTTTTTGTTGGTTTTGTGTGCTGCCTCGTGTTAAATGAAGGTGATGATTCAGTGAAAAATAACAATAATAAGCAGTGCTGTGCATATTGATTTTTGCTCTTCTTAGCTGCATTATCCGCCCGTCAAAAAACGCTGACACGTTAAATGGAAGCATGAAGCGCACTTTACAGGTCTACACTGCAATTACGACAAAACCAACATTACACCAATAATTGACACTTGTTGGGCAGTTAGATGGAAGGCTGGGAAGCAAAGGTCAGCGAACACTCACTATGAGGAAGCTATGACAGATTTAATCAACTTAATGAATGACCTACTTTGGGGGTCGATTCTTGTTTATCTACTAGTCGGTGTTGGGATCTACTTTACTGTCCGTTTGGGCTTTATCCAATTCCGTCATTTCGGCCATATGTTCTCTGTATTGAAGAACAGTCGTAAAGCAGACAATGCCGGTATCTCTTCTTTCCAAGCACTTTGTACCAGCTTGGCTGCTCGTGTCGGTACAGGTAACATGGCCGGTGTGGCTGTGGCGCTGACGGCTGGTGGCCCTGGTGCTATCTTCTGGATGTGGCTGATCGCCATGCTAGGTATGGCGACATCATTTGCTGAAAGTACCTTAGCGCAGCTATACAAAACCAAAGATGACGACGGCAACTACCGTGGCGGCCCTGCATATTACATGGAGAAAGGCCTAGGTATGCGTTGGATGGGAGTACTGTTTTCAGTATTTCTGATCATTGCATTCGGGCTGGTTTTCAATGCAGTACAAGCAAACTCAATCGCAAACGCGATGAATAATGCCTTTGGTTGGGACTCAACCTACGTTGGCATTGCGGTAGTAGTACTTTCGTCAGTGGTGATTTTCGGCGGCATTAAACGCATTGCGAAGGTGGCTGAACTTATTGTTCCAATCATGGCACTTGCATACTTGCTTCTCGCTTTCTTTGTCATGTTCTCGAATCTTGAGAAGCTACCGGCGATACTAACTCTGATCCTAAAGAGCGCGTTCGGATTGCAAGAAGCGGCTGCAGGTGGTTTGGGCTACGCCATTGCTCAAGCGATGATCAACGGTATCAAGCGTGGTTTGTTCTCGAACGAAGCTGGTATGGGTTCTGCGCCTAATGCCGCGGCGTCAGCAACACCTTATCCACCGCACCCAGCATCACAAGGTTATGTGCAAATGCTTGGTGTGTTTATGGATACTATTGTGATCTGTTCGGCCACGGTAGCGATTATCCTGATGTCGGGTGAATACGTGCCTCATGGTGAAATTACCGGTATCGAACTGACTCAGTCTGCGTTGAGCTCTCAAGTTGGTGATTGGGGTGGCATCTTTGTCGCGGTGGCGATCTTCTTCTTCGCCTTTACCTCAATTATTGCCAACTACTCGTACGCTGAAACCAACCTTATCTTCCTTGAGCACAATCACAAGGCAGGTCTTGGCTTGTTCCGTATTATCGTACTAGGTATGGTGATGTTTGGCGCGGTTGCCTCTTTACCTGTTGTCTGGGCTTTGGCTGATGTCTCAATGGGTTTGATGGCACTGGTCAACTTGGTGGCGATTCTGCTGTTGTCTGGTATCGTGATCAAATTGGCGAAAGACTATAACCGCCAGCTTGATCAAGGCAAGGTACCCACCTTCGATGCCAATGACTTCCCTGAGCTAAAATCGCAGCTAGAAGATGGCATCTGGGATCAAAGCGACAAAAACTGATTGTTTTTCGCTATCGCAACGATTCAAAAAGCCGTGCAGACATTGCACGGCTTTTTTTGTAACCTATAAATATAAATCCAATAGATAGAGTAAAGTCATGTTAGTTGTCGTATCCCCAGCGAAAACCTTAGATTATGAATCACCACTGGCGACCGAGAAGTATACTCAGCCTGAACTGATAGAGTACTCGAAACAGTTGATCGATGTCTGTCGTAAGCTGACCCCAGCGGACGTGGCAAGCTTGATGAAAGTGAGTGATAAGATTGCCGACCTTAATGTAGGACGTTTTCAAGAGTGGAGCGAAGAGTTCACCACAGAAAATGCCCGCCAAGCGATCCTAGCATTCAAAGGTGATGTCTATACCGGTCTTGATGCACAGTCACTCAGTGACGCCGATTTCGACTATGCCCAAGACCATTTACGTATGCTTTCTGGCTTATACGGACTGCTGAAACCCCTTGACCTAATGCAACCTTATCGACTGGAAATGGGAACCAAGTTAGCCAATGACAAAGGATCAAACTTGTACCAGTTTTGGGGCAATGTCATCACCGATAAGTTGAATGAAGCGATCGCTGCGCAAGGCGATAATGTGCTGATTAACTTAGCATCGAATGAGTATTTCAAAGCGGTAAAGCCCAAAGCGCTGGATGCTCAAGTGATCACGCCGGTATTCAAAGATTGTAAGAACGGCCAATACAAGGTGATTAGCTTCTATGCTAAGAAAGCTCGAGGCATGATGGCGCGTTACATTATCGAAAACCGGATTGAAAGCGTGGCAGACTTAACCAAGTTTGATACCGCCGGTTACTACTTTGTCGAGCAAGAATCGACACCTACAGAGTTGGTGTTCAAACGAGAAGAGCAATAAGGCTCTGATTGAGGAGATAATGATGAAGTGGTTGAGGCAGCTTATTGCTCGCTATGACGCTTGGTGTTTGTCATTGGGATTGACGCCAGAGCACAAGCGCAGTTGTGTTCCCTATCGCTCCGATCATACTCCCTCTAGTGAAAAAAAGGCGCAAAAGTAATGCGCCTTTTTGATACCCACTGCCACCTCGATTTCGACTGTTTCTCTATCGAGTTTGAACAGCATCTTCATACAGCGCGGCAACAGGCCGTAGAGCGGATGGTATTGCCGGCCATCGGTCCGTCAAATTGGACCAAAATCATCACTCTTGCTCAGCAGCATTCTGGGCTATATTACGGCCTCGGCATGCACCCGCTGTTTTTAAATAAAGCGAGTGAGCGCCATTTTACCGAATTGCGTCTACTATTAGAACGGCAAGACGATTTGTGTGTGGCTGTAGGGGAGTGTGGCTTGGACGCGATGATAGAGGTGGACATGGATCTGCAAGAGCGAATATTCGTGCAACAAGTCGACATCGCCACCGAGTTTAAGCTGCCACTTATCTTACACAGTCGTAAAACCCATAATCGCTTGCTACAACTTCTTAAGCAAAAGCAGTTCAAATATGGTGGCATATTACATGGTTTTTCTGGAAGTTATCAGCAAGCCATGCAGTTTATCGAGTGCGGTTTTTATATTGGTGTTGGGGGGGGGATCACTTACCCAAGAGCCAACAAAACGCGTCAGGCTATTGCGCAGTTGCCTGTCGAATCTCTTGTGCTGGAGACGGACGCTCCAGACATGCCATTAAATGGTCATCAGGGCAAGGCGAATCATCCCAAGATGATAGGTCAAATCTTGGCCTGCCTCGCAAGCTTGAAGGGATTACCAGAGCAAACGATTGCTGAGATCGTTTGGAAAAATAGCAATTTTGTCTTCAGCATTTGTGAATAATTTCGAAATAAATTGTTCATCTGATGATTGAAGGTGGCTAGAATGGTGATCTTGTTCACGTAAATGAGTGAACGCATGATGAATCTTATTAGAAACTGTGAGGGCGGCATTACTTTATCAATGGACGGATGAGTATAATTGCGCCTGCTTTTGAGCTCCATTTTGTAACACGCCAACAAATAACATATAAGGAAGTCATAAACTATGAGCCTGTTTATGAGCCTAGTCGGTATGGCAGTATTGCTAGGAATTGCATTACTACTGTCTGATAACCGCAAAGCTATCAATCTAAGAACTGTGGGTGGCGCATTTGCTATCCAATTCATCATCGGTGGTTTCGTTCTGTACGTACCATGGGGTCGTGACCTTCTAGCTGGTTTCTCAGCTGGTGTACAAAACGTTATCGACTACGGTAAAGACGGTACTGGTTTCCTATTCGGCAGCCTAGTTAACTTCTCAGTTGACGGTATCGGTTTCATCTTTGCTTTCCAAGTACTACCAACGCTAATCTTCTTCTCTGCGCTAATTTCTGTACTTTACTACATCGGTGTGATGCAGTGGGTTATCAAGATTCTTGGTGGCGGTCTACAAAAAGCACTAGGTACATCTCGTGCCGAGTCTATGTCTGCAGCAGCGAACATTTTCGTAGGTCAAACTGAAGCGCCTCTAGTGGTTCGTCCGTTTGTACCTAAAATGACCCAATCTGAGCTATTTGCAGTAATGTGTGGTGGTCTAGCGTCGGTTGCTGGTGGTGTACTAGCCGGTTACGCTTCTATGGGTGTACCTCTAGAGTACCTTGTCGCTGCATCATTCATGGCAGCACCAGGTGGTCTACTGTTCGCTAAAATCATCAAGCCTGAAACAGATACTCCAGATGAAGATCTAGGTGCGGATATCGACGGTGGTGACGACAAGCCAGCTAACGTTATCGACGCAGCAGCAGGCGGTGCATCAGTTGGTCTACAACTTGCTCTAAACGTAGGTGCAATGCTACTAGCATTCATCGGTCTAATCGCTCTAATCAACGGTATCCTTGGTGGCGTTGGCGGTTGGTTCGGTATGGAAAACCTAACTCTAGAACTACTTCTAGGTTGGCTATTCGCTCCTCTAGCATTCCTAATCGGTGTACCTTGGGCTGAAGCAACAGTTGCTGGTTCATTCATCGGTCAGAAACTAGTTGTTAACGAATTCGTCGCTTACCTAAACTTTGTACCTTACGTTGGCGAGAACGCTCAAGTTGTTGCAGCAACAGGTGCAGTAATGTCTGAGAAGACTCAAGCTATCATCGCATTTGCTCTATGTGGTTTCGCGAACCTTTCTTCTATCGCGATTCTACTAGGTGGTCTAGGTGGTCTAGCGCCAAACCGTCGTCACGACATCGCTCGTATGGGTGTTAAAGCGGTTTGTGCTGGTACGCTATCTAACCTAATGGCGGCGACAATCGCTGGCTTCTTCCTATCTTTCTAATTGACTAAGCGAAAGATTATATAGACGCCGTTTTATAAAGCCCCGTAGTCACACTTTGTGTGCTACGGGGCTTTTTCGTTTTTCTTTCGTCGTCTTTTGCCCGCTAACTGCGTTAACTGCGAATACTCGCCCCAATTGTTCAGGAGCACTAAACTCATGGGGACTCATATTCTTGTTGCCTTGTTAGCGAACAAATGACTTAGAAAGAGTCAAACATAGCCTGCTATGCACATAGCTTTGTTTGATATGTCTGGACTGAGTTCAGACAACAAGATTCATAACGGATTGAACAGTTGAGTAAGCTGAGCAAACGTTAAGCAGGATCTTTTTTGAGATACAAACCGTTTGCGCTCTATGAGCTACTACAGTTCCGCGATAAATATCTATACTGTATATAACTATAGAAAGTAGGGTAAAACTCATGAATGAAGTTATCCTCGCAACCTTAGCGGGTTTTGTCGTTGGAGTCCTGTTTTCCGCTATCAAGTTACCCATACCTGCCCCTCCAGTTTTGTCTGGGATTATGGGGATAGTTGGTGTTTACTTAGGTGGCATAACTTATCAATGGATTATTGAAAAGTTTTTTAGCTAGCGATAACGATTACATGGAGTAACGTTATCGAGAGTGGCAACGCCTCAAATGTTGAGCGTTGCGAGTATACGTTAGACACCGCAATCGCAGATTGTTGTGCCATAGACCAAACTGGTACTGTGCGGTGACAAGGATAGCAATTGGCATATTTTCGCTGTATGTGCCGAGTCTTCAGGGAACCAAGTCCGTTCATTAATGACTGCCGTTCTGGGCATGGGCTCAGAACCGTAACTTTTTTGAATATTGATCGGAGATAGAAATGAGCGATTTAAAAGCAGCAGCACTACGTGCACTAAAACTTATGGACCTAACTACGCTGAATGATGACGACACTGACGCGAAAGTTATTTCACTATGTCATGACGCAAAATCAGCAGTAGGTAACACAGCTGCCATCTGTATTTACCCTCGCTTTATTCCTATTGCTAAGAAGACACTTCGTGAGCAAGGTACACCAGACATTCGCATTGCGACTGTAACTAACTTCCCACACGGAAACGACGACATCGACATCGCTGTTGCTGAAACCAAAGCAGCCGTCGCTTATGGCGCAGATGAAGTTGACGTGGTTTTCCCATATCGCGCTCTGATGGCCGGTAACGAAGAGGTGGGTTTTGAACTTGTTAAGCAATGTAAAGAAGCATGTGGTGACATTCTGCTTAAAGTCATTATCGAAACCGGTGAGCTGAAAGAAGAAGCACTCATCAAGAAAGCCTCAGAGATCTGCATCAAAGCAGGAGCTGACTTCATCAAAACCTCTACGGGTAAAGTACCGGTAAACGCAACACCAGAATACGCTCGCATGATGTTAGAAGTGATTCGTGACATGGGCGTAGCAGAAACTGTTGGTTTCAAACCCGCTGGTGGCGTACGTACCGCTGAAGATGCAGCCGCTTACCTAGCAATGGCAGATGACATTCTAGGTGACAACTGGGTAGATGCTCGTCACTACCGTTTTGGCGCATCAAGCCTTTTGACTAACCTATTGAATACATTAGAAGTAACGGACGAGACTGCGGATCCAGCAGCTTACTAATTCTAAATAGTCTGTTTGGTGGAGTGTCCACAAGGCACTCCCCATTACCTCTTTACCTTATAACCATCGCTTGCTAGAGCGTGGGAGGACCTAATGTATTTACCTCAAGAAATCATTCGTAAAAAACGTGATGGCGAAGTGTTGACCGCTGAAGAAATCAACTTCTTCATTCAAGGCGTGGCGGATAACAGCGTTTCTGAAGGCCAGATTGCGGCCTTTGCCATGGCGATTTTCTTTAATGAAATGACTATGCCAGAGCGCATCGCACTCACTTGTGCAATGCGTGATTCAGGTATGGTGATTGACTGGAGCCACAAACAGTTTGGTGGCCCTATCGTGGATAAACACTCAACCGGTGGTGTGGGTGACGTAACGTCATTGATGCTTGGCCCTATGGTCGCGGCATGTGGTGGCTTTGTTCCAATGATCTCTGGTCGTGGTCTTGGCCATACTGGTGGTACGCTCGACAAGCTAGAATCAATTCCTGGCTACAACATTACACCAACCAACGAAGTGTTTGGTGATGTGACTAAAGATGCAGGCGTCGCCATTATCGGTCAAACTGGCGACCTTGCTCCAGCAGATAAGCGGGTGTACGCCACCCGTGACATCACGGCGACAGTCGATAATATCTCGCTAATCACAGCATCAATCCTGTCGAAAAAACTGGCTGCAGGCCTTGAGTCTCTAGTGATGGACGTAAAAGTAGGTTCAGGCGCGTTTATGCCAACTTACGAAGCGTCAGAAGAACTCGCTAAGTCGATTGTCGCGGTTGCCAATGGTGCAGGTACCAAAACAACGGCCATTCTTACTGATATGAACCAGGTACTTGCATCATCTGCGGGTAACGCACTGGAAGTGCGTGAAGCGGTTCAGTTCTTGACCGGTGAATACCGCAACCCTCGTCTTCTCGAAGTGACCATAGCGTCATGTGCAGAAATGTTGGTACTAGGCAAGTTAGCTGACAATACGGAAGATGCGCGTGCCAAGCTGATGCAAGTGCTGGATAACGGCAAGGCTGCTGAGTGCTTCGGTAAGATGGTGGCAGGCCTTGGTGGCCCAGCGGATTTCGTTGAAAACTACGATAACTACCTAGAGAAAGCAGAGGTTGTTAAGCCAGTATTTGCTGACGAGTCTGGCGTGGTATCCGCGATGGATACGCGTGCGATTGGTATGGCAGTGGTTGCTATGGGTGGTGGTCGCCGTGTCGCGACAGACACCATCGATTACGCCGTTGGTTTTGACCAGTTCATCCGCCTAGGTGAAGTGGCTTCAAATGATAAGCCTCTTGCAGTGATTCACGCTCGCAGTGAAGCGCAGTGGCAGGAAGCGGCAGAAGCATTGAAAAAAGCGATCGTCATCGGTGGTGAGTACACACCAACACCAGAGGTGTATCGTCAGATTCGCGCTGAAGACATCTAAACTTTTTGATGTTTGCACTTGCAGCGGCGTTAACTGCACTCGCTCACCGGAACGGCGGCCGTCCCAGTCACATAGACGAGCTATGCTCAGGGGATTCGCTTGCTTGTTGCCTTGCTGCAAGTCCAACTATTTTGAGTTGAATTATTAAAATTAGATTGGTCGATTTGAGTGTTTGCTCTCGACCAATCAGAGGAAGAGAGCAATGAAAAGAGCATTTATTTTAGTCTTAGACTCATTCGGTATTGGTGCGACTGCCGATGCTGATAAGTTTGGTGATGTGGGTTCTGACACCTTAGGTCATATTGCCGAGCAGTGTGAGAAAGGGTTGGCGGATAACGCTGAGCGTAGCGGTCCACTTCGCTTACCAAATCTATCTAAGCTTGGGCTTGCAATGGCTCACAAAGAGTCAACAGGTAACTTTGCTCCGGGTCTAGATACTGATGCAGAAATCATTGGCGCTTACGGTCACGCAGCAGAGCTATCTTCTGGTAAAGATACCCCATCTGGTCACTGGGAAATCGCGGGTGTTCCGGTTCTGTTTGACTGGGGCTACTTTACCGATAAAGAGAATAGCTTCCCGAAGGAGCTTACAGATCGCATTCTTGAGCGTGCAGGTTTAGATGGCTTCCTAGGTAACTGCCATGCGTCGGGTACACAAGTTCTTGATGACTTGGGTGAAGAACACATGAAGACGGGACTGCCAATCTTTTACACCTCTGCTGACTCTGTATTCCAAATTGCGTGTCATGAAGAGACATTCGGTTTAGACCGCTTATTAGAGCTATGCCAAATCGCGCGTGAAGAGCTTGAAGATTACAACATTGGCCGTGTTATCGCTCGACCATTCATTGGCCCAGGTAAAGGCCAGTTTGAACGTACGGGTAACCGTCGTGACTTATCTGTTGAGCCACCATCAGCAACGATTCTTCAAAAGCTCGTTGATGAGAAGGGCGGTGAAGTTCATTCAATCGGTAAGATCTCTGATATTTATGCTGGCTGTGGTATTACCAAGAAAACCAAAGCAACAGGTATCCCTGCTCTGTTTGAAGCCACCAAAGAAGCGATTTCAGAAGCTGGTGACAATACCATCGTATTCACCAACTTTGTTGACTTCGACTCAGCTTACGGCCACCGCCGCGATGTCGCGGGTTACGCAGCCGCGCTAGAGTACTTTGATGGACGTATTCATGAGGTGATGGAGATGATGCAAGACGATGACTTGCTGATCTTGACCGCAGACCATGGTTGCGACCCGACTTGGCCAGGTACTGATCACACTCGCGAGCATATCCCAGTCATTGTGTACGGTAAAAAAGTACCAGCAGGCTCACTTGGTCTGCGTGACAGCTTTGCTGATATTGGTCAGACTCTGGCAAGCTACTTTGGTACCTCACCAATGGATTACGGTAAAAACTTCTTGTAATCACCACTTATTCCCATAGAGGGCGAGTCCCTCTATTCTTTTGTTATTACTAACTAAGGACATAGAATCATGGCAACTCCACATATCAACGCAGAAATGGGCGCATTTGCAGACGTCGTATTAATGCCTGGTGACCCACTACGTGCAAAATACATTGCAGAAACGTTTTTGGAAGATGTGGTTCAAGTATGTGATGTACGTAATATGTACGGTTTCACTGGCACCTATAAAGGTCGCAAAGTATCAGTGATGGGGCATGGTATGGGTATTCCATCTTGCTCTATTTATGCTACTGAGCTTATTAAAGACTTTGGTGTGAAAAAGATCATTCGTGTCGGTAGCTGTGGTGCGGTAAGCGAAGACATCAAAGTTCGCGATGTTGTCATCGGTATGGGGGCATGTACTGACTCAAAAGTGAACCGTATCCGTTTTAAAGGTCATGACTTTGCTGCTATCGCTGACTACAAAATGGTGCGTGCAGCTGAAGATGCAGCAAAAGCGCGCGGCATTGAAGTCAAAGTAGGTAACCTGTTCTCAGCAGAGCTGTTCTACACGCCGGATCCAGAGATGTTTGATGTAATGGACAAATACGGCATAGTCGGTGTTGAGATGGAAGCGGCGGGTATCTACGGTGTGTGTGCCGAGTACGGTGCTAAAGCACTGACTATCTGTACGGTATCTGACCACATTAAAACTGGTGAGCAAACCACCTCTGATGAGCGTCAAACCACCTTTAACGATATGATGGTTATCGCGCTTGACTCTGTTCTTCTCGGTGATGCTGAGTAGTTGAGAACGGGCTACGCCCTTCGAGATGTTAGAGCGCTTGGCTCCGAGACCGGACTTCGTCCTGCGAGAATTTAGACCGGGCTGCGCCCTTCGAGAGGGTGGGGGGATGAGCGAGTCGAAAAGTGCAGGCAGCGCTGGCTAATATTTGAGTCTAATTGCCTGAATTAAAAAGAAAAGGGTTGACATGAACTGTCAACCCTTGAAAACTTTCTCGCTTCTCGCTTCTCGCTTCTCGCTTCTCGCTTCTCGCTTCTCGATACTCGATTATCGATACTCTCT
>JBCAXU010000086.1:0-18536 GCA_038533895.1 Pseudomonadota bacterium
CTGATATTGACACACATTGATATCGAAACTTGCGCGTCCTTAGCTCAGCTGGATAGAGTACCTGGCTACGAACCAGGCGGTCGGAGGTTCGAATCCTCCAGGACGCGCCACTTATTTAAAAGCCCTGCTAGAAATAGCAGGGCTTTTTTTGTAACTTTTACTTAACATTTTTGAAACTATGATTTTACAAGTAATTGTTTTTAAACTTAATTTCTAGATTCTTTTAAGCCTATCGCAGTATTAATTCGTTTTTTCGCTTAACGTCAGAAAAGACACAGTTATTTGTGCTTGTTTGGCGCGATATTGCAGATTTATGTGATTTGTGTGACGAATAACTCCCTAGATTTGTGCATTATCCTCAATAGCACCTTAAACAAAATTGACAAAGTTTAATCAATCGAGATAATCCTAGACCTCTTGTCAGGATTTTACGATGAGTCCTACAAATCAGAAAACCAGCGATGTCTGGTCAAAAGTTAAGTTGATCTGCGATAGAACATGAGGTTCTTAGCCACACACTTAGCGATGTTGTCAGGATGACAAAGAAAGGATGCAAAAATGGATAATATTGGAAGCCTGCTAGTAGATGCTGCCACCCTGATGATCACCGGGATGTCGGTTGTATTTATTTTCCTCACTATTCTTGTTTATCTCGTTCGGTTGATGTCAAAGCTGCTTCCCGAAGAAGTGCCAGAGCCGATTGCGACCCCCAATCAAAATAACAAAATTCAAACACCATCTTCTGCTGTTAGCCCGAAGGTCGTTGCGGCTATTTCCGCAGCGGTACATCAGTACCGTACCTCCACCGCTAAGTAGCATTTGATAGGATTAAAAGGAGTTAATGAGCATGTCTAAACCACTAGCTTTAACGGACGTGGTCCTTCGTGACGCCCATCAGTCGCTGTTTGCGACGCGTATGCGTCTGGAGGATATGTTACCTATCGCAGAGGAACTGGATAAAGTCGGTTATTGGTCCCTTGAAACCTGGGGCGGAGCAACATTTGATGCTTGTATTCGTTTTTTAGGTGAAGACCCATGGGAGCGCTTGCGTGCTCTAAAGAAAGCAATGCCGAATACACCAATGCAGATGTTACTGCGTGGGCAAAACTTGTTGGGTTACCGCCACTACGCGGATGATGTAGTTGAAAAGTTCGTTGAACGCGCACACGCCAATGGTATGGATGTATTCCGTATTTTTGATGCGATGAACGACGTACGAAACTTTGAAAAGGCAGTGAAAGCAGCCGTTGATGTCGGTGCGCATGCCCAAGGTACACTCTCTTACACAACCAGCCCAGTGCACAATACGGAGACTTGGGTGGATCTTGCTAAACGTCTTGAAGACTTAGGTTGTCACTCTTTATGTATCAAAGATATGTCTGGCTTGCTTAAGCCTTATGAAGCGGAAGAGTTGATCACTCGAATCAAAGCGTCAACAGACATTCCTTTGGCACTCCATTGTCACGCAACGACAGGTCTATCAACAGCGACAGCAGTGAAGGCTGTTGAAGCGGGTGTGGATATCCTCGATACCGCCATCTCTTCGATGAGCTGTACTTACGGTCACACACCAACCGAGACTGTCGTAGCTATGCTGCAAGGCACAGAGCGCGATACCAACCTTAAACTTGACCAAATTGAACCTATCGCGGCTTACTTCCGTGAAGTGCGTAAGAAATACGCTAAGTTTGAAGGTCAGCTAAAAGGTGTGGATTCACGCATCCTTATCGCTCAAGTTCCTGGTGGCATGCTCACTAACATGGAAGGCCAGCTAAAAGAGCAAGGTGCGGCTGATAAATTGGATGAAGTACTGGAAGAGATCCCACGTGTCCGTGAAGATCTTGGCTTTATTCCTCTGGTTACGCCTACTTCTCAGATCGTTGGTACCCAAGCGGTGATCAACGTATTGACGGGCGAGCGTTACAAGAGCATTACTAAAGAGACCGCCGGCGTGTTGAAAGGCGAGTACGGCGCAGCGCCTGCCCAGGTAAATGCAGAGCTTCAAGCAAAAGTGCTCGATGGTGCAGAGGCGATTACCTGCCGTCCTGCCGATCTGCTTGAGTCAGAGATGAACTCGTTGACCGAAGATCTACTGACAAAAGCCAAAGAGGAAGGTATTTCACTCGCTGAAGATACAGTAGATGACGTACTGACCTACGCGCTATTCCCTCAAGTTGGATTGAAGTTCCTTAAAAATCGCCATAACCCTGATGCCTTTGAGCCTGCTCCATGGCTAGAAGAAGAGCCTGCTGCAGTCGCGTCAGCACCTGCGTCGTCAGGTACGGTTGAAACCTACAGCGTTAAAGTCGACGGTCAAGTCTACGATGTTGAGGTCGGGCCGCAAGGTCAGCTAACTTCAGTCGCACCTGCCGCGTCTGCGCCACAAGCCGCCGCACCGGCAACACCTTCGACGAGTTCAGAGATGGTACCAGCCCCTTTGGCGGGGAATATCTTTAAAGTCAACGTACAAAGTGGCGCTCAGGTTGAAGAAGGTGACGTGCTGTTAATCCTTGAAGCGATGAAGATGGAAACCGAAGTGCGTGCAGCGCGCGGCGGCACCGTTCAAGACCTTCATGTGAAAGAAGGCGATGCGGTGACGGTCGGTGCTCCGCTACTGAGTTTAGCGTAAGGGAGTATCATGGAAGGATTACAGATCTTATGGTCAGAAACAGGGATTGCTCATTTTGAGTTTGACCAACTGTGCATGATTCTCGTCGGGTGTGTGCTTTTGTTCTTGGCCATTCGCAAAGGCTTTGAACCACTGCTGTTATTGCCGATCGGTTTCGGTGCGATTCTCGCTAACATTCCTAATGCTGGCTTTACTGAAGAAGGTGGACTGCTGTATTACGTCTATTACGTGGGGATTGAGTCGGGGATTTTTCCACTACTGATCTTCATGGGCGTAGGGGCAATGACGGACTTTGGTGCATTGATCGCTAACCCTAAAACCTTGTGGTTGGGCGCAGCGGCGCAGTTTGGTATCTTTGCTACTCTGTTCGGTGCAATATTGCTCAACTATGTGCCAGGTATGGAGTTCAGCATGCCTGATGCGGCTTCGATTGCGATTATTGGTGGCGCCGATGGTCCTACCGCCATCTTCTTGGCTAGCCAGTTGTCGCCAGACCTACTTGGCGCCATTGCGGTAGCGGCATACAGTTACATGGCTTTAGTACCGATTATTCAGCCGCCGATCATGAAGGCGTTGACCAATCCTGAAGAGCGTAAAATTCAGATGGCCCAGCTTCGTCATGTGGGCAAAGCAGAGAAAATTCTGTTCCCATTAGCGGTATTGCTGATGACTATCTTATTCTTGCCTGCGGCAACACCGCTGGTGGGGATGTTCTGTCTAGGTAACCTAATGCGCGAAGCGGGTGTGGTCGAGCGTTTATCCAAGACTGCTCAAAACGAGTTGATTAACATTGTGACTATCTTCCTAGGCCTTGGTGTCGGTTCAAAGCTTCAAGCTGAGGAGTTTCTCAATGTAGAAACACTGGGTATTTTGGCTTTGGGAGCGGTTGCCTTCAGTATTGGTACTGCCGGCGGCGTTTTGATGGCCAAGCTACTTAATAAGTTGTCTAAAGAAGATATCAACCCGTTGATTGGTGCTGCTGGCGTATCTGCGGTTCCTATGGCGGCGCGAGTGGTCAATAAGGTGGGCCTTGAAGCCAACCCTCAGAACTTCCTGTTGATGCACGCGATGGGTCCAAACGTGGCCGGTGTATTGGGTTCCGCCGTGGCCGCAGGTATTCTGTTGGCGCTGGTGGGGTCGTAACAGGTTATGTGAGCCACAGGTTAATTTGCGCACAAGTGGTCAACACCGCGCAATAAATGGTATATATTCAAAGGGATGCTATCGCATCCCTTTTTTATATCGATAGGGAAATTAAGCAATGGAAAACAGACAAATCGCAATCTCTCAATTTGGTGATCCTAGTGTATTGGTCGATCAAGTCGGCCCAATGCCACAACCTCAGGCAGGTGAAGTGTTGGTGAAAGTCCACTTTGCTGGCGTCAATCCTATCGATGTCAAAACACGCGCCGGTTTAGGTTGGGCTGCGTCAGAAAACAAAGACAAACTGCCCTGGGTCCCCGGTTATGACATTGCGGGAGAAATTATCTCATTAGGCGTTCAATCTGAGCGTTTTAGTGCTGGAGATAAGGTCGCGGGCTTTGTCGGCTTTCCTTTGCAAGGTGGCGGTTATAGCCAGTATATTGCGGTACCAGAGAACGCATTGAGTAAGGTGCCAGATTCGGTCACGTTAGAAGCCGCTGCAGCCTTGCCGTTAGCTGGTCAAACTGCGGTACAAGCGCTTGACAAAGCCGGCGTCAAAGAGGGGCAGCGCGTTTTGATACTTGCCGGCGCAGGAGGCGTAGGTCATATCGCGATTCAAGTGGCTGTGGCAGCGAAAGCAGAAGTGTTCACTACCTGCAGTGAGGCTAACCTAGACTATATGGCGACACTGGGGGCGCATGCGGTTAACTATAAGTTCGCGCCCGTTTCTGAACGTGTCGAAGAAGCGGATGTACTGATCGACTTGGTTGGCGGCGATGCCGCACTCGATGCGCTCAACTGTCTTAAAGATGGTGGAACAGTCGTGACGGTACCGACTTTGAGTGCGGAGATGATTTGCGAGAAAGCCAAACTACTCGGTTTTGAAGCGACTGGCATGTTAGTGGATCCCAATCCAGAACAGTTAGATGCTTTGCTTTATATGGTGAGTGTAGGATTGGTGAAAACTGAGATTCAAAGTATCTATCCATATCACCAAGCAGCCGAGGCACATAAGCAGATTGAAACTGGCCATACAAGGGGCAAGATCTTGCTTGATATGCAATGCTAGAAGCGTTTAATAGCGCTTTTGCCTCATTTGCTCTCTGGTTTTCCGATTCGGCACTGTGGGTCCTGTTTTTAAGCGGTTTTCTCAGTGCGACACTTTTGCCCGGTGGTTCTGAAGCCGGGCTTATCGCCACCTTATCTCTTAATCAATACTCAACACTGGTCATTGTCAGCGTTGCCACTGTCGGTAACACGCTGGGCGGCCTGACTAACTATTGGCTTGGCTTGTGGCTGCCAAATCGAACTCAAGACGAAAAGCATGGTCATAAAGCATTATTATGGTTGAATAAATACGGTTATTGGTCGCTGCTGCTGAGCTGGTTACCCGTCATTGGTGATCCTTTGTGTTTGGCATCAGGGTGGCTAAGAATGCGCTTTTGGCCATGTTTTTGGCTTATTTTAATCGGTAAAGCGCTGCGTTATAGCCTACTCGCAGCGGTCTATTTTGGATTGTTTTAAGGGGATGTCATGAGAAAGTTCTGGCTTGGTGCGATTTCCCTGATCGCACTGTATGGCTGTACCAATACTACGCTCACTTCGGTACCATTCTTTTCGTCGCTACCACCCGGGGTCACTCTGATTGAAGAGGTCGATGCTCAGCCTGGCAAGGCGATGATCCCATATTCTAAATATCAACTCGAAAACGGCCTGACGGTGATCCTCTCACCGGATGACTCTGATCCTTTGGTTCACGTTGATGTTACCTATCACGTGGGGTCTGCGCGAGAAGAGGTTGGCAAATCGGGCTTTGCCCATTTCTTTGAGCACATGATGTTTCAGGGCAGTGAAAATGTGGGAGACCAGCAGCACTTTAAGATCATCACTGAAGCTGGTGGCTCACTCAATGGCACCACCAATCGCGACCGGACTAACTATTTCGAGACTGTTCCGTCCAACCAGCTTGAGAAAATGCTATGGCTAGAGTCTGATCGAATGGGCTTTTTGCTCGATGCGGTGTCGCAGCGAAAATTTGAGATTCAACGAGATACGGTTAAAAACGAGCGTGCGCAAAACTACGATAATCGTCCTTACGGTTTAATGTGGGAGAAAATGGCGGAAGCCATGTACCCTGAAGGGCACCCTTACTCCTGGCAAACCATTGGTTATGTTGAGGATCTAGACCGGGTTGATGTCAACGATCTCAAAGCGTTTTTCTTGCGTTGGTATGGGCCAAATAACGCGGTTTTGACCATTGGCGGTGATATTGATGTTGACCAGACGCTAGCTTGGGTGGACAAATACTTTGGCTCTATTCCAGCGGGGCCACAGGTTGAAAAAGCACCTAAGCAACCTGCCACCTTAAACGAAGATCGTTACATAACATTAGAAGATCGTATTCAGCAGCCGATGTTGCTGATTGGGTGGCCAACTGAGTACAAAGGTGCTGAGCAGCAGGCATCACTCGATGCATTAGCCAAAGTACTGGGTGATGGCGCGAACAGTCTACTCTACCAAAAACTGGTCAAAACACAGAAGGCGGTGGATGCAGGTGCTTTCCAAGATTGCGCTGAGCTGGCCTGTACTTTCTACGTCTATGCGATGGCGCCTTCAGGTGATAAAGCCGACTTAAAACCTCTGTATCAACAGCTGATGCAAACCTTAAATGAGTTTGAAGCACAAGGTGTCGATGGTGAGCGTTTGGAGCAAATCAGTGGCATGGCAGAAGCCAATGCCGTGTTTGCCTTGCAAAGTGTGCGCGGCAAAGTGTCACAGTTGGCATCGAATCAAACCTTCTATGGCCAGCCTGATCGTATTCAATCTCAGCTAGAGCAGATTCGCTCTGTTTCCCCAGAGTCGGTGATGGCGGCTTATGAGCAGTATCTCAACGGCCATCACAAAGTGGCGTTGAGTGTCGTACCGAAAGGAAAAACTGAGTTGGCGGCGGCGCCATCGACCTTTGTGACTCCAGAGCGTACTTTACCTGAGTATCAAACCATCACCGAGGACCAACTTGTTTATCGTACAGCGCAGGATGACTTTGACCGTTCAGTGATGCCAGAGGTGGCTAAAGCCGTCAAAGCCGAGATGCCAGAGTTATACCGAATATACTTTGACAACGGCGCTGAAGTACTTGGGACTGTGAGCTCGGAAACGCCAACTGTTCAGTTAGAAATTAGCTTCCCAGCCGGGGAACGCTATGTAGCGCCCGGTCAAGAGGGATTGGCTAACTTGACGGCGGCAATGATGCAAGAGGCAACGTTAGACTCTAGCTTGGAGCAGATTCAAGCGCGTCTCGATAAGCTCGGTAGCACTTTATCGGTCAATGCCGGTAATTACACTACCACGTTATCGGTTTCTAGCTTGGAGAAACACCTCCCTGAGACGCTGGAAATCGCTCAAGAAGTGTTGTTTAAGCCAGCATTTCGCCAAAAAGACTTCGAGCGCATACAGAAACAGATGCTAGAAAGTTTGGTCTATCAACATCAAAGACCGAGCTGGTTAGCTTCTCAAGCGACTCGGCAAGTGTTGTTCGCCGATACGATTTATCAGCGTTCTAATGATGGCACCGAGTCTTCGGTCGCCAATCTCACCCTTGAAGACGTAAAAAGGTTTTATCAACGTCATTACACGCCGCAAGGCGCGCAAATTATCGTGGTGGGCGACATTACTAAGCGACAAGTTCGGCAACAGCTCGACTTTATTGCTCAGTGGCAAGGTGAAGTTCCACCTCTACTCAGAGCACAGTCAGTTGCACCAATTGTAGAGCAAAAAATTTATTTGGTGGATAAGCCTGGTGCACCACAAACCATTGTGAGAATGGTGCGTCAAGGGTTGCCGTTTGATGCCACGGGAGAGGTGTTCTTAACGCAACTGGCAAACTTTAACTTAGCGGGCAACTTTAATAGTCGATTGAATCAGAACTTGCGTGAAGATAAAGGGTACACGTATGGTGCCAGCGGCTATTTAGCCTCCAACAGAGAAGTCGGTGCGATTGTCTTTTCGGCTCAAGTGCGCGCCGATGCGACACTGTCCTCATTGATTGAAATGCAAAAAGAGCTCTCCGACTACAGTCAAACAGGGATGACAGATGATGAGATGAAATTTTTACGCTTGGCAGTCGGTCAACAAGATGCGCTAAAGTATGAAACGCCTTCACAGAAAGCGGGACTACTTGGTAGTATCCTTGCCTATAGTTTGGATGAAGATTATCTCAAGCAGCGCAACGAAATTGTTGAGACAGTCGGGAAAGGCACGCTAAACCAGCTCGCGAGTAAGTGGTTTAGTCCGGACGACTATCAAATTATAGTGGTGGGGGATGCTCAAAGCTTAAAACCCCAGCTAGAAAAGTTACAGATTCCGATAGAAGAGCTTGAAATCATCCGTTAGAGCACACATAACATAGTGCATAGCTTAAGGGTGACCTTGGTCACCCCTTATACATTGTTTAGCCAGTTTGGTAGCAATACCAAACCTCTGATATAAGCGAACCTCATTTTGACTGATTTTGCTGCGCGACTAGAGCGAGTTGCACAAAACCCAGACGTGTTTAAGAGTTTTGGACGGGGCGTAGAACGTGAAACGTTGCGCTATCACCAAGATGGTCACTTGGCTACCACATCGCACCCCAGCACACTGGGTTCTGCCTATGCGAATAGCTGGATCACCACCGATTTCTCCGAGTCGTTATTAGAGTTCATTACTCCTGTCTCCCACGATATTCCAACCTTGGTTTCGCAACTTGAAGATATTCACCATTTTACTCAAACCAAGTTAGGTGAAGAGAAAATGTGGCCGCTATCGATGCCTTGCTACGTGGGTAGTGAGGATGATATCAAGCTGGCGCAATATGGCAGCTCCAACTCAGGAAGAATGAAAACACTCTACCGTGAAGGCTTGAAGCGTCGCTACGGGAGCCTGATGCAGATCATCTCTGGGGTACATTTCAACTTCTCGTTTCCTGAGTCTTTTTGGCAGCAATTGTTTGGTGATCAGACTGAAGAGCAGCGCCAACAGAGTAAATCACAAGCCTATTTTGGCCTGATTCGCAACTACTACCGCTTTGGCTGGTTGATTCCCTATTTCTTTGGGGCGTCTCCAGCGCTTTGCTCTTCATTCATCCAAGGGCGAGAAACAAAACTACCGTTTGAAAGCATCGGTGGTACTCTGTATCTCCCCTATGCGACATCGCTTCGAATGAGCGATTTAGGCTACACCAACAGTGCTCAGAGCTCGCTGAAAATTGGCTTTAACAGTCTTGCAGAATACTTAGATGGGTTGAATACGGCCATTCGCACTCCTTCTGAACAGTTCGCCAAGATTGGCGTCAAAGAGCAAGGGGAGTATCGTCAGCTAAACAGTAATGTTCTACAAATAGAGAACGAACTGTACGCACCGATCCGTCCTAAGCGTGTGGCTAAAGCGGGTGAAAAACCTTCAGAAGCATTGGCTCGAGGTGGGGTCGAGTATATCGAAGTTCGCTCGCTTGATGTGAACCCGTATAGCCCCGTTGGTATTACTCAAGATCAAGTACGTTTCTTAGACCTATTCCTCGCTTGGGCAGCATTGAGTGACTCAGACCCAATGGATTACTGTGAGCAAGCTTGTTGGCGTGAGAACTGGAATAAGGTGATTGTTGAAGGACGTAAGCCGGGTCTTGAGCTGCAAATTGGTTGTAAAGGAGAAGTCCTCACTCTACAAGCCTGGGCCAAGCGCGTGTTCGCTGAACTCTCTCAAATTGCCGAGTGTATGGATGCCGCTGTGGGCGGAGATGCTTATCAAGTTGTGTGTGAAAAACTGCTCAGTTGGATTGATAACCCCCAACTGACCATATCCGGTCAGTTGTTAGCAGATACCAAGCGCCTCGGTGGCCTAGGTAAAGTGGGCTGTACGTTTGGCAATGAGTACCGCGAGCGACATCTAAATCATCAATATCGCATTTACAGTGCTGAGCTGATGGAGCAAGAAGTGGTTCGTTCCCGAGCCGCGCAAGCCGAGACCGAAGCGTCAGATAGCCTAGATTTTGATGAGTTCTTGGCTCAATATTTTAGTTATTTGCAGGTATAGCGCGTCGCGCAATATCAACCACAACATGGAACAATGTCGGGAGAGGTAGCTCTCCCGTTCACTAAACAGACAGTGAATAGCTCATCGCGAGTTATATAAATGGAGAAGGACAATGCCGTTACTAGATAGTTTTACCGTTGATCATACACGAATGAATGCCCCGGCTGTTCGCGTTGCAAAAACGATGACCACACCAAAGGGCGACACGATTACCGTGTTTGATTTACGTTTTACTGCGCCTAATAAGGATATTCTGTCTGAAAAAGGCATTCATACTTTAGAGCACCTTTATGCTGGTTTTATGCGTAATCATCTTAACAGCGACAGTGTAGAAATTATTGATATTTCACCTATGGGCTGTCGTACCGGTTTTTACATGAGTTTGATTGGTACCCCACAAGAGCAGCAAGTAGCTGACGCGTGGCTAGCCGCGATGAAGGATGTATTGAAAGTCGAGAGTCAAAACAAGATCCCTGAGCTGAATGAGTATCAATGTGGCACCGCAGCGATGCACTCTCTGGATGAAGCGAAACAGATTGCCGAAGCTATTTTGGCCGCTGGCATCTCAGTCAATAAAAACGACGAGCTAGCGCTTCCAGAAGCCATGCTAAAAGAGCTCAAAGTCGACTAGAAATCGCAATCAATAAAAAAGGAAAGCTCAGCTTTCCTTTTTTTACTAATTTGCTTTTGGCAAAACCACCACTTGGGTTTTAGCCCAAATATCATGAAACCCCCGCTTTTTGGGATCGATCGGCACCAATAAGTTGGCTAAGCCAAACCCTGATGTGGCAATGCGAATCAGGCACTGTGTAATAGAGATAGGGTGACCATCAACACTACGTAAGTGCAGTTTCCACGCACGCATCCCTAAGGTTTGTCCAGCGCGGGTCCAAAAATAGACAAAGAAATAGATCCACACAAAAGCGAGATAGGCAGTGTAAACAGGGCTCCAAACCGGGTGATTGGTGAGGAAGTCGCTGACATCCGCATAACTGCCGACTTGGAAAATTCCCATCGCCATAAGTGCATGCAGAATCGCAATCACAATACCTGCCGCCATCATTTCGACAGCGATAATGATCAATCCATCATAGAAAAGAGCCCCCAAGCGGCGAAACAAGCCTGCTGGTGGTAAAGAGTCAGTCGTTGACATAAAAATGGCTTACCCAAACTAAAATAAGGCGCAAGAATATAGTCTTGCTTTCGATCTGAAAAGAGACCTTGCGCACAGCTTATCGATTTGTGGCGATTTTATCAGCAAACGACAATTAATTCAGTCTTTTGCACTTGCACGAACGTCTACCATACGTATAATGCCAATCATCAAAGGGCAAAGCCCCAAGATGCCGGTGTGGTGAAATTGGTATACACGACGGATTCAAAATCCGTTGCCTTCGGGCGTGGCGGTTCAAGTCCGCCCACCGGTACCATACATAGAAAGGTCGCTTTTATAGCGGCCTTTCGTCGTTTTGGGTGTTCATAAAATTTACTACTCCGAGTAAGCGCGATATGGCACATATTTCTGTGCGCCGTCACAAGTCGTTACACAGGGTGAGCGCTAAGCGCTTTACATCTGCTTTGAAGCAAGGAACAATTCCGCTTCGAGCTACATGATGTGGCAGAAAGTGATGGAAGATTATGAGTAGTACTGAAGCAAGAAAACCCAATCCACTGTTTGAGATCGTGATTAACGTTCTTTTACCCTCTCTGATTCTAATGAAGCTCAGTGGTGATGAGTACTTAGGCACTGCAATGGCGTTGATCGTCGCTTTGGCCTTTCCCGCTGTCTACGGTGCGATGGAGCTGATTCGCCACAAGAAATTCAATTTCATTGCGGCGCTCGGTTTTGTAAGTGTGCTTCTGACCGGAGGCATAGGGCTACTTGAACTCGATACTAAATGGCTCGCATTGAAAGAGGCATTGATCCCCGGTTTGATTGGCCTGGTCGTTTTGGGGTCGAGTTTTACTCGTTATCCAGTGGTGAAGAAGCTCATTTTTAACGACACCTTGCTTAACCTTGAAGTGATCAAGCAAAAATTGGAGCAAACGGGTAACCAAGCGGCTTTCGAACGTTGTTTGTCAACTTCAAATTACCTGTTTGCCAGCACCTTTATGTTCTCTTCGGCGATGAACTACTTTCTTGCCACCTGGATTGTGACCAGCCCAGCAGGCACCGCCGAATTTAATGAGCAACTCGGTCAAATGACCCTTTACAGTTACCCGATGATCGCCATTCCGAGTATGTTGATGATGATCGGCATTTTTTATTATGTTTGGCGTCAAGTTCGTAAAATGACGGGCCTTGAAACCGAGCAGATATTTCATCTCAAATAAAAATACCAGGTATAATAACTAAACTGCTATTTATCCCATTTAGTATGAAATGCCCCGCTTATTGGCGGGGCATTGTTATTGGGCAAGCTTAAAGCGCTGACTCAGTTGTGACAGACTTTGTGTTGATTGAGACAAAGCACTAATCGACGTGTTCTGTGCTTCGGATTGTTCGGCGATAAAAGTGCTCGAATGCGCTACCTCAGACATGTTGTTTTGAAGTCCGTCGAGTGAATGGTGCTGATGCTTAACCGAGGTCGCAATCTGTTCGATTTGCTGGTTGACGGCCAATACGTGGCCAGAGATGTTTTCTGTGGTGCGGATAATGCTCTCAACCGCTTGATAGACATGCTGTGAAAACTCGGTCATATCGGAAATATTCCCAGACGAGAGCTTAATAGCTTGCTCCAATTGAACTAGAGATGAACCGATCTCTTCGACACTCGCACTGGTGCGATTAGCTAGTTGCCTCACTTCGTCCGCGACCACCGCAAACCCTCTACCTGCTTCTCCGGCGCGTGCGGCTTCTATGGAAGCGTTGAGCGCCAATAGGTTAGTTTGCTCTGAAATACTGGTAATTGCGTCCAATATTTTATGGATACTATCGGCATTGCTTACCACTTGAGTGATGTTCCCCTGGGTTTGCTCAACGATCTGATTCATCTGTTGTAAGCTGCTTTTACATTGCTCGGATTCTTCTATCGCCTCTTTACATAAGTTTGCAGAGATCTGTGCCTCTTGGTAGCACTCTTGAGTGGTGTGTGCCACCTCGGCAAAAGATTGGCTAATGCCTGCCACTGTTATGGAGACTTGTTGAATGTTTTGGCTATTGCGGGATATCTCGCCATCAATGCTGGTGGTCTTGTCAATAAAACTCTCTGATACCTGTGTTAACTCTTGTACAGCTTGGCGCTGAATAGTCGCAGTTTGCTGCAATTGTGTAATGATCTGATTGAACTGTTGGTAAAAGGGATCTCGATCTTCGAGTTTTACATCAAGGTCAAACGACGACTGCTGGACAACATGACCAACCGTTTTATTGACATAGTCGAGTCGTTGCAAGTTTCTGTTTAGGTTAATACAAGTGTAAATCGAGACTGAGGCTTGGAAGATTGCATATAGACAGTGCTCAATCACCATCATAAAGCCGCTGTTCGGTGGGAAGATGTAGACTCCGTAGCCTGAACTTTGTAGCCAAAAAAACAGTACATGGTGCAACGCAGCGGCTATCAGAGTATGGAGCACCATCAGCCAGTCGTTATAGATCATCATCAAAGCAAGCAAGATGAACACTTCGAAATGAAGCATGATGTCTCCAGTGGCTTGGTCTATGTGCAGTGCAACAAAGCCATAGAGCAGGTAAGGAAGGAGATAGCGAGCGCCTTGAAGCTGATTGACGACTAACACAGCAGCAAACAGCGCTAGGGTGATCACCATATCAACGGTAGAAAAACCATAGCGAAAAAAGTAAATAACGGATAGCGCAGCTAAGGGGACGGCGATGACTAACGTTTTTTGCGAGAAGGAGAGTTCTTGTTCAATTTTCAACATAGGAGTTTCCGCTTATTTTGCCTGCCAAGCATTTGGGGTGGAGAAATAAACAAAACCAACAATCATAGATTGTTGGTTTTAAGTTTAGTTTATAGATGGGAGTCTAGTACTTATTGAGTAGCCCAATCGATCATTAGTTCTGCTTACGTATCAGGTAATCAAATGCACCCAGGCTCGCTTTCGCCCCTTCTCCCATGGCAATAATGATTTGTTTGTAAGGCACTGTAGTTGCGTCACCTGCCGCAAATACCCCTTCAAGACTCGTTTCGCCGTGTTGACCGACTTCAATCTCGCCGCGCGCTGATAATGCAACTTCTGAGTCTTTGAGCCATTCAGTATTCGGTACAAGACCGATTTGAACAAAGATACCTGACAGTTCAATCTGTTTGATTTCTTCTGTGTTGCGGTCTTTGTATTTCAATCCTGTTACGCGAGTTCCATCGCCAATGACTTCGGTTGTCTGCGCCATAGTGATGATATCGATATTAGGCAGTGAGTTGGCTTTATCAATCAACACTTGGTCGGCGCGAAGGACGTCGGCAAATTCAAGAACCGTTACGTGCTCTACGATACCAGCAAGGTCGATAGCTGCTTCGATGCCTGAGTTACCACCACCGATAACTGCGGTTTTCTTGCCTTTGAACAGTGGACCGTCACAGTGTGGACAGTACGCGACGCCTTTGTTGCGGTACTCCTGCTCACCCGGAACGTTCATTTCGCGCCAGCGTGCACCAGGGCTAAGAATGACACTCTTACTCTTAAGCGTTGCGCCGCTTTCAAGTTGGATGTGAATCAAACCATCTTCTGTGTGCGCTGCGCCCATTAGCTTCTCAGCTTGTTGCTCAGTCACCACGTCTACGTCATACTCTTTTAGGTGCTCTGCTAAGTCAGTCGCCAGTTTTGGACCTTCAGTACGTTTTACCGAAATGAAGTTCTCGATAGCCATAGTGTCCATCACCTGGCCACCAAAGCGCTTAGCAACCACGCCAGTACGAATACCTTTGCGAGCAGCGTATAGAGCAGCTGCGCTACCGCCAGGACCACCGCCGACAACAAGTACATCGTATGGGTCTTTTTCGCTCAGTGCTTTTGCGGCTTTCTCGCTTGCTCCGTCATCCACTTTGTTTAAGATTTCAGTCAGAGACATACGGCCTTGACCGAATAGCTCACCATTCACGAGTACGCTTGGGACTGCCATGATGTCACGCTTCTTCACTTCATCTTGGAACAAACCACCATCGATCATGGTTGCTTTTACTTTCGGGTTGATCGCCGCCATCATATTGAACGCTTGAACTACGTCCGGACAGTTTTGGCACGAGAGTGAAATGAAAATTTCTACGTCGAGCTCTTTGTCTAGAGCTGCGATTTGCTCAATCGCTTCTGGCTCTAATTTGATTGGGTGGCCGCCAGAGTGAAGTAGTGCCAATACCAGGGAGGTAAACTCGTGACCCATTGGCAAGCCTGCAAATCGTAGTGATGTGCCTTTTGCTGGATTAGTTACCGCCATCACGGGCTTGCGTGCGCTTGCGTTGTCGTCACGCTCAACCGTGATGAAATCGCTCATCTCTGCGATTTGGTTGGCGAGAGCGAGAATGTCGTTTGATGCTTTGCTTTCATCTAGGCTAACCACTAAACGTACTTCTTGTTTTACATTAGCCAGATATTGTTTGAGCTGTTGTTGGATCGCTTGGTCTAACATAGTTAATTATGCCTTACTTAAATGGTTATTCTGGATAAAAACAAAAGGGAGAGCGAACCAGGCCGAAGGTCGTCAGGTATCAAACCTAGAACGCTCTCAAACTTATTTATGACTGGGGATGTTCAGTAAAGAACAGTCAGTTTTGATTAGATTTTGCCAACTAGGTCTAGTGATGGCGCTAGTGTTTCTTCGCCCTCTTTCCATTTTGCAGGGCACACTTCACCTGGGTGCGCAGCGACGTATTGCGCTGCTTTCACTTTACGTAGTAGGTCTTCAGCGTCACGGCCAATACCTTCTGCAGTGATTTCCATTGCTTGTATAGTACCTTCTGGGTCGATTAGGAAAGTGGCACGGTCTGCTAGACCTTGACCTTCACGCATGACACCGAAGTTGTTGGTGATGTTGCCAGTTTGGTCGCCAAGCATGTAGTACTTAATTTTGCCGATGGTGTCTGAACTGTCGTGCCACGCTTTGTGAGTGAAGTGGGTATCTGTCGATACTGAGTAAACTTCAACACCACGCTTTTGCAGCTCTTCATAGTGATCTGCAAGGTCACCTAGCTCAGTTGGACATACGAAGGTAAAGTCTGCAGGGTAGAAGAAGAACACCGCCCATTTGCCAAGAACATCTTGTTCAGTGACTTCTACGAATTCGCCGTCTTTAAATGCTGTTGCGCTAAATGGCTTAATTTTTGTGTTAATCATATCTTTACTTTCCTTTCAGTTTATTGGGATGAGCAATGTTTGTTGCTTTCGGAAAGTATATTCCCACGCTGCTTTGGTTAAATAAAATTGCTTATATCAATCCTATTAATAGTCAATTCCTATTGATCTGGTCGGCATGGGGGTGAAGGGAGAGTTTGGATTATGTTTTCTATTTATTTTTCCGCAGGTTACGAAGTTATCGTCTATCTTTATAAAAACAATAAAGGACGACATCTATGTATCAAGTAACACCGTATCTGTTTTTTTCTGGACGATGTGAAGAAGCGCTAAGCTTCTACCAGCGCTGTTTTGGTGGGGTGGTGCTATCAAAGCAGTACTTCAAAGATTCTCCTCAGCAAATCGAAGGGGCAGACCCCAACTGGATCATGCATGCCGAGTTTGAAGCCTTTGGGATGAAGTTGATGTTATCCGACGGAGTGGTCGCACGAGAGTTAAGTGGTAACAATATTGCTTTATCGGTGGTACTGGATGATTTAGATGAACAAGCACGATTGTACGATAAACTAGCCACAGAAGGGCACGTCATGATGCCTTTAGCAGACACATTCTGGGGCGCTCGGTTCGGGAAGGTCGAGGACAAATTTGGTGTTCGCTGGATGCTGCACTGTGAACTTGTTAAGTGATAGAGTAAAAGTATCACTACAGGTTATTGAATTCTCAATAACAAACATGGATGGTGAATTAAAACTCGCCTTCATCTAAAATCAACCCATTGGTTCAATTATCAAAGTTGTATTAAGGTCGTGGCGAGTATCAAAATTACTGTAGACAGGTTGCAGCCTGGATTGCATGTTCGGCTTCCAGTTAAATGGAATGAACACCCGTTTCTATTTAATAGTTTCAAAATTAAAGACCAAGAGCAGATCCAGATGATCCGTCACTTGGGGATTAAACACGTGTTCATTAATCCAGCGCAAAGTGATACTCAGCCATTACCACCTGCCGAAGAGACGGCAGTAGCTGGTAAAGACCAAGCTCAAGTAGAGCAAATTGATCTTGAAGCGCAGCGGTTATGGGAAGAGAAACAAGACCGGATAGAAAGGTTGAACGCGTACCGTCGCCGAGTAATCAGCTGTGAAAAAGAGTTCGAACGCTCGTTGTCGCGTATGCGAGCGGTCATGAATAAAATTCGCAGCCGCCCTGAACAAGCGGTTGATGAGGCAACATTACTGGTTAATGATATCGTCGACAAGTTACTGAGTGACGATAATGTCACCTTACACTTGATGAACGGCAAAAGTGAGTTCGAGGATATCTATTTTCACTCACTCAATGTGTCAGTCGTTGCCATGATGGTAGCGAAAGCGAAAAAACTCAGCGCAGACAGAATTAAAGAGGTAGCCTTCGCCGCTCTGTTCCATGACATGGGCAAAGTGAAAATTCCTACTGCTATATTGCGCAAACAAACCCCACTTACCGAACCAGAGACTAACTACCTCAAACTGCATACCAAATACGGTCTTGATATTGCGGCAAATATGGAGAGTTTCCCAGAAAGCGCGAGAATAGTGATCGCTCAGCACCACGAACATAACGATGGCTCGGGCTACCCAGAAGGTCTTAAAGAAGATCAAATTGATGAGTTGACGCAAATTATTTCAGTCGCTAATGCCTACGACAATTTGTGTCACAGCAACATTCCGTCGGAACAAAAAATTCCTTACGTTGCTTTGTCTCATTTATATAAGAACTGCAAACATCTCTACAACCACGAAAACCTAAATCTGTTGATCAAGTTTATGGGCATCTATCCGCCGGGAACCGTGGTTCAGTTATCCAACGATATGGTGGGGTTGGTCATTTCGGTCAATGCGAAAAACATTCTGTTCCCAAATGTTCTTATCTATGACCCTTCGGTTCCACGAACGCAGGCACCTATCATCGATTTGGCGGAGAAAGAGATAAAGATAGTGAATGCGATTTTGCCAAACAAATTGCCTGATAAAGTACGAGAGTATCTTAATCCACGTTCTCGCATCTCTTATTTCTTTGATTCAGATGAGTAGTTATCCACAGCTAGCTGTGAGTAAGCCTTGGCTAAGCTGAGTGTTAAATGAGTATAAAAAAGGGCCTGATTGAATTGTGTTCAATCAGGCCCTTTTTTATAGAAAATTGCATAAATTTGCTTGCAGTCCAGATCGAACACCCTATAATGCGCATCCACTGACACGGCAGACGCCACAAGGCTTTAGCAATGGTCAGCGAGGTAAAAAAGCTTCTGAGAAAATAATTTGAAAAAGTGTTTGACTCTTCAAATTAACTCGCTAGAATTCACCTCCGCTTTGAGAGAAAAGCTTCTCGAAAAGCACAGCTCTTTAACAATATAAACCTATCAATCTGTGTGGGCACTCGTTGATGATAATCCAATTAGATACCTTGGTATCAA
>JBCAXU010000087.1:0-18448 GCA_038533895.1 Pseudomonadota bacterium
TCATCGCTTGCCAACCGACACTGGATTCTAACCAACCGGATAATAATGCGGTAATGGTTACGCAGCCAAATACGAAAAACTCATTAAATGCCTGAGCTTTGGCTCTGTTTTCTTCACGGTAAGATTGGCTGAACAGCCCGGTCGCCGAAATAAACATAAAGTTCCAGCCAACGCCAAGCAACACTAATGCAAGCCTAAAGTGCCAAATGGTTTGACCATGTATGTTGATAGCAACGCAAAGGATAAACAGCAATCCCCCAGCTAATATCATCCACCGCGGTCCAAACTTCTCGACCATACGCCCAGTAAAAAATGCGGGAACGAACATACCCAACACATGCCACTCAATGACCCCAGCAGCTTTATGAAAATCAAAGCCACAGCCAATCATGGCCAAAGGTGTTGCCGTCATCAAGATATTCATCACCGCATAGGCGACCATGGCAGCAAAGACAGATACTAAGAAATTGGGCTGCGAAATGATGGTTTTCAGTGAGTCACTGCCTCGCTGAACTTTCTCTTTGACTAGAGGCGGAAAACGAATCGTCTGTAATAAGCCCAGCGCTAGAATGTTCAAGCCAATCAGCGCAATAAACGCCCCTATGTACAAGCCATCACTCGAACATTGTTGCGAGTAGATCGCCAAGTTCGGCCCAAGAACTGCGGCCCACACGCCCCCTGCCATTGAGATAGAAATGGCACGATGGCGCGCGTGTTCGTCACAAACTTCAATCGCAGCAAAGCGATATAAAGTGCCAAATCCTATGCCAATACCAAGAAGAAACGTGCCAACACAGAACAAACTAAAATGCTGTTGAGATAGGCCAAGCGTTGCTACGGCTGCGCCGCTGATACCAATAATGTTACCGATACTAAAGCCTTTTTTGCGCCCCAGTTTACCCATGATCAGCGAAGCCGGAATGGTGGCCGTCATCAAACCCAAAAACTGCAATGCCACTGGCATGGTAATAAAGCTCGGGCTGGGAGCGAGCGTTTTTCCGACTAATCCGATTACCGAGATCAATAAGATATTGCCAGTCATGAGCAATGCTTGGCAAAGTGAAAGCAACCAAACATTTCTATTCAAAGTTCAATGCCTCTTTGACCGCGGCTTTAGCATGGATGGCTACCGTATCAAACAGTGGTACAGTCACATCCGATTGAGACACAAGCAAACCGATTTCCGTGCAGCCAAGAATCACTGCCTGCGCACCATTCGATGCGAGCTCTTCGATAATGGTGCAAAAGTCATCTTTTGAGCGACTGTTGACTTGCCCTAAACAGAGCTCTTGGTAAATCACATCGTGTACCAGTCGGCGCTGCACACCGTTTGGCACTATTACCTGGATACCAAATTTATCCGTCAACCTTTGCTTATAGAACGCTTGCTCCATAGTGAACGCCGTCCCCAGTAGTCCCACGGTTGTGATACCTTTTTTCACTAACGCTTCACCGGTGGCATCAACAATATGCAATAACGGGATTTCAACCGCTTGCTCAACTTGAGACGCCACTTTGTGCATCGTATTGGTTGCGATAAGAAGAAAATCGGCGCCGGCAGCTTGCAACGAGCGAGCAGCACCCGCTAACAGCTCACCACTCTGCTCCCAATCTCCCTGGCGTTGCAGTTGCTCGATTTCAGCAAAATCGACGCTGTTGATCACGACTTTTGCCGAATGTAGGCCACCTTTCGCCTGCTTGACCCCTTCGTTGAGATAGCGATAGTAAGTCGTGGTCGACTCCCAGCTCATACCACCGATCACGCCGATTGTTTTCATAACCTGTCCTTAGCTAAAACCACTGAAACGTTCTTCTCTGCTAATTAACCAGATCAGTTCACCGATTACAAACAAAAAGCCTCTAGTGTTAGCTAGAGGCTTGGTAGGAGAGGAAGTCCGTTTAGGACTGGATTGGCAAAACTTGCTTCACATAGTTTCCAGGGGCGATGTCGAGCACTGGGAACTGATCACTACCGCTATTAAACGGCGCGACTTGTTCATCAGGATTAAAGCCTTGTAACCATTGGTCCCAATGTGTCCACCATGAACCACTTTGATGCTCGGCATTGGCTAACCACTCGTCGGCGTTGTCATCTAGCGAATCGTTGGTCCAAAAACCGTACTTGCCTTTGTCTGGATGATTGACGATCCCCGCAATGTGCCCAGATTCGCCTAAAACAAAGGTCTTGTTGCCACCCACATTTAACGCACCGCGGTAAGTGCCTTGCCAAAGGGCGATGTGGTCTTCTTTGGTGGAGACAAAATAGCTAGGTATTTTGATCTTATTCAAATCAATCCACACCCCACCAATTTTGACGCCTTTTTCTTGTACTAGCTTGTTGTTGAGATAGAGCTCGCGTAACAAGAAATTATGTGTGGTTGCGGCAACATTGGTGCTATCGCTATTCCAATACAAAAGATCAAAGTCAACTGGGCTTTGACCTTTTAAGTAGTTATCAACATAGTAATTCCAATACAAGCTGTTCTCTCGTAACAAGCTAAACGTCACACTTAACGAGCGGCCATCCATATACCCTTTGGCGTTATTTTGCGCTTCAATCGCACTGATGATGGTGTCATTGATATAGGCGCCAACCTCACCAGGTTGTGAAAAGTCGAGTAACGTCGTAAAGAAGGTGGCACTCTTGATCCGCTTTTTCATCCGCTTCGCTGCATAGTAAGCAATGGTGCTTGCCAGTACAGTGCCACCGATGCAATAGCCCGCCGCATTGATTTGCTCTTGCCCGGTGATATCTTCAATCGCAGTGACGGCTTTCGCTACCCCCTCAGTCACATAGTCACCAAACTCTACGTCTCGTTGCGCTTGGCTTGGATTGCGCCATGACATCATGAACACCGCATGACCTTGTTGAAGCAACCAGCGAACCATAGAGTTCTTTTCGCGCAAGTCTAAAATATAATATTTGTTGATAAACGGCGGAACGATCAACAGCGGTGTGGCGTTGACGGTTTCAGTCATAGGGCGATATTGGATTAGCTCAAATAGCTCATTGCGATACACCACCTCTCCTGGCGTATTTGCAATGTCTTCCCCAATACGAAACGCGTTGTTGTTGGTCATGCGGATTTTGAGAATATCGGCGCTAGACTCAACGTCCTCTTTCAACTTCTCTAAACCTGCAAGCAGGTTTTCACCGTTCTGTTCTAACGTTAGCTTAAGCAGCTCTGGATTAGTTGCAATATAGTTGCTTGGTGAAAGCGCATTGATCGCCTGACGTGAAAAAAAGCTGATCCTTTCTTTGCTCTTTTCGTCCAAGCCTTCGATGCTATCTATGGTGTTTAAATAAGTTTTGCTAAACAGCAAGTAAGATTGCTTAATAAAATTAAAAAACAGGTCTTTTTGCCATTCTTCGTTGGCAAAGCGCTTATCGCCTTTTTCAGCTTGAACGACTTCATCTTGCGTGTTGGCCGACAACGCGACATTTTGCCAAATTTGCAGTTGTTGTTGCCACCAATCGGATTGAATTTTTAGCAATGCGGCAGGTTGGTTGGCGGCGCTTTCGAAGAGTTTAGCCGTATCTTCGAAATTGACTTCCTGCATTGCTTTGTTGAGAGGGGTATTCGCGGCTGCCCTGCTGAGTTCTAGATCATCCCACCATTTTTGATTGGTTTCTTGGAGCTTAACAAGGTAGTCCGAAAAGAAGTGCTGTAACATATTACTACTCCTAAGATCGGAAAAATGCCGCCTTGCGGCGGCAAAACAAGTCAGTGTTATGCAGGAGTCACTGTCTTAAGGTTTTCCGATGCCATTTGCTCAACATCGTCTTTGAACTCTTTAGCAATCGCTTGAAGCTTATTGCTGTCGTCCATCATTTGCTGAGAGAGTTTTGAGAGTACCGACAGTTGTTGGCTATTAAATGCAGTCAAAGAAGTCACGTCTTTGACTTCGCTCGCCGCCTTCATTTGTGCCAGTCCCATCTCGCTGTAAGTGCGAATCGCATTCAATTGAAGCTCTGTCAATACTTCGACATTCTTGGTCACTAGCTTGTTGAAATTAACGTATGGTTCAAGCGTCTTTTCAGTTTGGTCAGTAAAAGTTTTAAAAAAATCGGTATACATAGTAAGTACTCCTAAAAAGTCCATTTATTAAGGTTAACGAATTGATTTGATTACAACAGCCGTGCCCATACCGCCACCAACACACAATGACGCGACTCCGTACTGATGCTTACTTCGATTGAGTTCGTGAATTAACGATACCAAGATGCGATTGCCCGACGCCCCAAGTGGATGCCCTAGCGCGATAGCCCCACCATTTAGGTTTGCCTTATCTAAGATTGAGCTAACCGGTACTTGATGCTTGTCCGCGAGTTGATGAATGACACCCAGCGCTTGCGCAGCGAAGGCTTCATTGAGTTCATAAACACCAATTTGATCGATGGAGAGGTCTGCCTTCGCCAAGGCTTTTGACACTGCCTCAACGGGCCCTAACCCCATGATTTCCGGTGCGAGGCCAGATTGAGCATAGCTCACCACTTCAGAAATCGGCACTAAGTTGTATTTTTCAACCGCCGACTCACTCGCGACAACGATCGCACTTGCGCCATCATTAATCCCCGATGCATTGCCTGCGGTTACCGTTCCCTCTCGGTCGAACGCTGGACGAAGCTTAGCTAAACCGCTTAATGTTGCTTCCGGTTTTGGATGTTCATCCGTATCAAACAAAACGGTCTCTCGACGCTTTTTCACCTCTACTGAAACAATTTCTTGTTTGAACTTACCGGCTTCAATCGCCGATACTGCTTTTAGCTGGCTCGATAGTGCGTATTCGTCTTGCTGCTCACGACTAATTCCAACCTGCTTGGCCACGTTCTCTGCCGTCACTCCCATGTGGTATTGGTTGTACATATCGGTTAAGCCGTCGTTGATCAGCAGATCGGTCAAAGTCATGTTGCCCATCTTGTTGCCATCACGCACATTGGCAGGCACGGCAAAAGGAATTTGTGACATCACTTCTACGCCTGCAGCGACAACCACATCCGCATCACCCGCTTTGATGTGACTCGCGGCATCCATTACGGTTTTCATGCCGCTTCCGCAAACCATATTTAATGAATAGGCGGGGACCTGTTCGGGAATCCCAGCATACAAAGCTGCCTGACGGCCAACCCCCATCCCTTGCCCAGCGCTGACCACGTTACCGACAATCACTTCGTCAATATCATCTGCCGCTACACCACTTTGAGAGATCGCCGCTTTTATCGCAATCGAGGCTAGGTTTCCCGCAGAAATCGCTTTTAACGAACCGCCAAAGGCGCCAATGGGTGTTCGTTTTGCACCAACAATATATATACGTTCCATCTCATAACTCCTTAATGCATGTATAAGCCGCCATTCACAGAGAGGGTTTCTCCTGTGATGTAAGCTCCGGCGTCACTAACGAGATAAGATACAGATTGAGCAATTTCTTCTGGCGTGGCTAAACGGCGCATGGGAATCTGCGCTTTGATTGACTCCAGCACCTCTGAGTTCATCTCTTCTACCATCGGCGTCGCGGTATAACCTGGCGCGACCACATTGACCGTCACACCACTTCGTGCGCCCTCTGCCGCTAATGCTTTGGAAAAGCCGATCATGCCTGCTTTAGCCGCTGAGTAGTTGGTTTGTCCGAATTGGCCTTTAAGACCATTGACTGAAGAGATATTGATGACGCGACCATTGCCTTTCTCACACATGGCCGCAAAAAGAGGTTGGGTGACGTTAAACACGCTATTCAAGTTGGTTTCAATCACATCTTTCCAAGCAGCAGCGTTCATCTTCTTAAAGGTACAATCTCGGGTGATACCCGCATTGTTGACCACAACGTCAATCGTGCCTTCTTCTTCGAGTAATTTCGCCAAACGCTCAGCGCATTGCTGTGTGTCGGTGACATCGAGCTCAAATAGTCTGACTTGTTGCTCGGTAAAGCCTTTTGAGTTGAACCAATCGAGTGCACACTGATGGTTACCTGTGAAATAAGTTGCGATGACACGATAGCCATCTTCAACTAATTGTGTGGAAATTGCAGAACCAATTCCGCCTTTTGATCCTGTGATCAAAGCGATTTTTTTCATTCAAAGACTCCATTCTAAACAGCAAATAAGTAATCATTAATAACGACTGCATAGTGCTGATAGCACCAACTGACGCGAGTCATATTTTTGGGCTAGACTTTCCGTTGCCTTATATAATTTAAGCTAAACCTTATTTGTTACACTTCAAATAAATTAAGAAATTAAGTGCATAAAATTGAGCAAGATCTCATACGGGATGAAATGTTATATACATGTTAAGAAATCTCAAAACTCTGATTTTATGGGACTTTTATTTATACTTAGATTTATCAGGTAAATGTATCCGGCTGTTTTATAGCGATAAATTCTTGTTGCATCGATTTGCAAGGATTCATCACTGTTTTATTGCAAACAGTTTTCACTAGCGTTTCAATCAATAAATATTAGTTTTGTCTTGGTGTTTCTTATTTACTTTTGTCTTAGTTATCTAGACTTATTAGTCATTTTTTATCATTGACCAGCGCGTATTTCTATTTATCAGTTCGTTAATAATTGGTTCGTACTTATACTTTAGTCGTGAGTGGGTTAATTAATTCATTTGAATATGCGTTGCTGTTTTAGCCGCATAAAAAAGCCCGGAAAGTTCCGGGCTGGCTCAAACGAATCGTTATTCATTCCATGAATTATCCGGCAGTGGATGGTTTGATTCGATATAGTGTGGCAAACAGTACTGGTACCACAATCAATGTCAGTACCGTAGCAAAGCCTAGGCCTGCCATAATGGTGATTGCCATGGAGCCAAAAAACGCATCAAATACCAGTGGAATCATCCCCAGTATGGTGGTTAATGCCGCCATACTTACCGGTCTAACACGAGAAATTGCACTATCAAAAACCGCTTGATAGGGATCTTTACCTGAGCTCAGTTCAATGTTGATTTGATCAAGCAATACAATCCCATTTTTCAAAATCATGCCACTTAAACTGAGTAATCCTAGAAAAGCGGTAAAGCTAAACGGCATGTCAGTGGCCAGTAATCCAATCGAAACACCAATGATTGATAGTGGAACGGTAAACCAAATAACAAGCGGTTTACGTAGCGAGTTAAACAGAAGCATGGTGATAATGAACATCAACAAATAACCCATTGGTAATGAGCCAAATAGCGCTTCTTGTGCATCCTGTGATGATTCATATTCGCCTCCCCACGAGATTTGGTAGCCTTCGGGCAGCGCTAGCGCTTCAATTTGAGGACGCACGCGATTGAACAAACTTGCTGGCGTCTCTTGTCCAAGCACATCGTGATCGGCGAGTACAGTCAGTGTGCGCTTGCGATCGCGTCTTTGAATCAAAGGCTCTTGCCAATCGAGTTCTACTCCGTCAATCACCTGCTCAACAGGGATATAACTTTGCAAACTTGGACTCCACAACTTCACATTGGTTAACGATTCAAAATCGACCCTCTCATTCTCAGGTAGTCTTGCAATGATCGGTAAGCTGTGAGTGCCATCGCGTAGCAGTCCAATAGGCGTACCGCCGAAAGCCATTTGCAAGCTGTTAGTCAGTTCTTGCTTCGAGATACCTAAACGCCTTGCTTTCGACTCGTTAAACACGGGCACCAACTGCTTAGTGCGCTCGCGCCAATCATGACGAACATTTCGAGCACCGGGATCGAGTCTTAGTATGTCTTCGACTTGGACAGCGATATCACGCAGCACTTGTGGATCGGGCCCAGTGATACGCGCTTCAATTTTAGACGCGGGAGAAGGACCAAATTCCATCAACTTAAACTGAAATGTCGGCTGGCTGAAATTGACAGTAAGCGTTTGGTCCAACTGCTCCAACAAGACGAACATACTTTCTCTATCTTGGGTACGAACTTGAAACTGAGTGTACGCCTCGTAACTCTTCTCCGGTTGGTAGGTCAATGCGAAACGTTGTAAACCCTGGCCTGTGGTACTAGTCACAAACTCAACGTTCTCTTGCTCACCTAAGAAACGCTCTACTTTCTTTGCTTGTTCAATCGTTTCGCGAATATCCGTTCCTTCTGGCATCCACATATCGACATAGAACATCGGTGTATTTGAAGGTGGGAAAAACTGCTGTTTCACTAGCCCAAATCCGGCCACCGCTACGACCAGCAATCCGAGCATGCTTGCCAAGGTTAACCAGCGAAAGCGCAAAGCAAACTTTAAACACGCGCCAAACACGGTAAACAGAATGCCCTTATAAGGATCGACTTGATCAGTTTGCTCTTTATCTTGTTCCTTCAGCAGCAGATCAGCCAAGAACGGGGTCAGGGTTAGCGCGGTGATCCAGCTTAAAAACAGTGAGTAGCATAACACCCAGAACAGCGAACCCATGAACTCGCCCGTGGCATCTTCTGATAAACCGATCGGGGCAAAAGCAGTAATAGCGATAATGGTTGCGCCGAGCAGTGGCCATTGGGTTTGCTTAACAATGTCTGTCGCGGCTTGCAGTTTGGTTCGGCCTCGTTTCAATCCGACCAAAAAGCCTTCTACTACCACGATTGCATTATCCACCAGCATACCCAATGCAATGATCAACGCCCCCAAAGAGATTCGGTGTAGCTCAACGTCGTTCTGCTTCATCAAAATAAAGGTGCCAAACACGGTAAGTAGTAATACCACGCCAATAATTAGGCCGCTGCGCAATCCCATCGCGAACAACAGAACAATAATGACGATGGCTACCGCTTGACCAAGGCTAACGATAAAATCGTTCACCGACCGCTCAACTTCGGCTGACTGGTTATAGAAGTAGTTGATGTTCAATCCCGCCGGACGTATGCTCTCCAAGGCGGCAAGCTCTTGCTCTATCTGTTTGCCCACTTCTACGACGTTAACTCCAGCGCTAAAAGAGATCGCTAAATTGATCGCAGGTTGGCCGTTAAAAGTAATGACATTGTCTGGCTTTTCGCGTACACCACGACTGATCGTTGCGACATCTTTAAGGCGTATCAGGTTGCCACTGTCGCGTCCATGTATGACCAAATCTTCGAGCGCTTGCTCACTGTTCAAGGTGCCACTAGGTCGAATGGTTAAGCTTTGTCCATTAACCATCACCTCACCAGCAGGTAGCACGCTGTTTTGCTCGGTGAGCAAACCGACGACCTGATTCATGTCTAGATCCAATGACGCTAAGCGCTCTAAGGATATCTCGACAAATACCTGCTCTTGCTGTTCGCCAGCTACGGCTACCTTACCCACTCCATCGACTAACTCGAGCTCTCGGCGCAGGTAATCTGCATAACGCTTTAACTCAACATAGTCATAGCCGTCTCCCGTCAGCATCAGCATGATGCCGTACACATCGCCAAAGTCATCGATGATCTGTAGCGAGTTCACGCCGCTTGGCAGTGTCGGTCTGAGATCATTGATTTTGCGTCGCATCTCATCCCATATTTGTGGTAGCTCATCAGGGCCATATTGCATGTCCATGCTGACCATTATCTGTGACATACCATTGGATGATGTAGACGTAATTCGGTCAATATATGGCAGTTGTCTGATCTCTTTTTCTAACGGATACGTGAGCTCCTCTTCTACTTCTTGCGAAGTCGCGCCCGGATATGTCGAAACGATCATCGCATCTTTGATGGTGAACGCAGGATCTTCTAAGCGTCCCAAATCCATAAAGGACGTCACCCCACCAATCGCCAGTATGACAAGGAACAGCCAACTGATGACTTTGTTTTTTATCGAATATTCTGCAATGTTCACCCTTGCGCTCCCTTAATTTCCATACCTTCGCGTAGCTTTCTTAGGTTAGAATTAACTAATACATCGCCCTGCTTAACGCCCGACACCACGATGGCACCGTCCGTTGTCACTTGCTCAACCTCAACTCGCTGCTTGGTTACCTGTCCTTGTTCAACCTTCCACACATAGAACTGTTGTGCTGCACTACCGGCCTCAATCGCAGTAAGGGGGACTCGATATGCCTGATAAGGCTCCATACCCGCTTCGCGCAGGTTGACGGTTACCTTGGCACTAGTACCAGGTAAGATCGCCGGCGAGGTTTGCGGCATGGTCAGCCACAGTTGATAGGTTTGAGAGTTGGGATGGCGTTCACTGGTGTGCTCTAAATACGCAACTGGGTACTCTCCTTGATAACCAGAAAAACGAGCAATTGGTTGATAGTTCTTAGCTCGAACTTGAGGGTTCAACGCTGCGAGTACCGTATCGGAAACGTCAATTTTAATCTGTACGGTGTCGGCCTGATAAATTGAGATTACCGCTTCCCCTGCGCCAATGTTTTCATAGTTCTCCTTGTAGACCGAAGAGACAACCCCAGCAAACGGTGCCTGTAAACGGGTATAAGTCATTTGCGCCTTGGCAGCAGACAGGTTGGCTTTTGCCAATTGATAATTTGCCGTTAGCTGATCATATTCGGCACTCGAAATCATCTCGTTGGCAACCAGCTCTTTGGCTCTATTGACTTGTTTAACCGCCAGTTCATAACGCGCCTGAGCATCGGATAAATCCTGCTTTGCTTTGCGGTCGGTCAACATTGCCAAAGTTTGACCTTGCGTGACTCGGTCGCCCTCTTTGACCAACACCGACATCAACTCTCCGCTGATGCGAAATGCGAGCGGTGTTAGCTCAGCAGGCATCACTTGACCATTAAAGCTGCGGTATTGGCTCTGCTTTGCCGCTGATACAGAGTGAGTTTCAAATACCTTTGCTGGCGCAGGGCGATGGGTCGTTTCCGGCATACAGCCAGCTAACAGCCACAGAGAAGACAGCAAAAGTACCAGTCGTTGCTTAGAGAGATTAAATGCCACTTTCTTTACTCCACACTTTAACCTGTTGGCCCGCAACAAGTTGGTCCACACCGGCTTCAACAATCAAATCCCCACTATTTAAACCTGCGATCACCCGACCTCGCTCGTCAATTTGGACATCAACGGCTTCGAGTGTCTGTGTGTCAGGGATTAGGCGATAGACTTGCCCTTCGGCGCTATTCTTCGATACCCATGCGGTGTCGGCTATTTCAAACCCTAGTGCCTGGTCTTGCTCAACGATTCGTACTTGACCAGTCATTCCTGGTAGCAAGTTGATTTCTTCCGGACGCTCAAAGGTCAGGCTTGCGCTGTAGCTATTGGTATCGGCATTGGGTTGAGTTGAGATCTCTTTGAACTTAGCGTTGATCAGCATTTGGCTATGACTGTCCATGACCAGAGCGTAATTCGCTTGCTCTATCTGACTTAATCCATGTTGGCTAACGTAGTTCACCGGAACGGTAAAAGTGACATCCATTTGGCTGTTGCCAATTAAGTTAAGCACCGTGTGGTTAGCGCCGATCACTTGATGCGGCTTGGTTAAAGTGAGTGACACCACACCATCGAAAGGCGCAATGATTTTCGTGTCATCGAGGTCGGTTTTCGCTTTTTCAAGTGCCGCTTTTGCGGCTTTATACTGTGTTTCTTGCTGGTCAAAAGTATCAGTACTGATTAACTTTTTCGCATATAACTCTTTGGAACGTCGGTATGCGGTTTTGGCCAAATCGTACTGCGCTAGTTTGGCGTCGTACGCGAGTTGATAATCCGTTGGGTCAAGCAATGCTAACAGCTCTCCCTTCTTAACCACACTGCCCATTTTTACTCGCATCTGCTGAATTTGGCCGGGCACTTTGAACGAGAGTTGTGCTCTTTCGGTCGCATCAATGCTTGCGATAAACGAATCGTAGTCGGGCTGCGTTTGATCAGGTACCGCGATCAGCTTTACCGGTGTAATTAGCGGCTGCGTGACCTCCGAGTTCGCTTTGTTACACCCCACCAATGTAAGCCCTAGCGCAAGCAATCCTGCACTGCGCAATAAGCTGCTCAATCCTTTTGTTGATGTATTCATAACCAATCATTAGCTTTTACTATACATTCGTGCAGTATATCGATCATCGCGATAAGATCAATATATTTTCCACTCGTGCAATAAACTCACACAAACGTTCAGATTTGGCGCCCCAGTTAATGAAATCACACCACTTTTCTGGTAAAAATAACAAGTCAACAAAAATTGATTGGAATTATGACGGAAAGAAAACAAGGTAGACGCAGCGCCCAAGACGCAGAGAAAACCAAGCGAGAGATCATGTGTGTCGCCACAGAGCTCTTTTGTGAATTGGGTTACGAGCGAGTATCACTACGCAACATTAGTGACAAAGCGGGCGTTTCACATAGTTTGATTCGGCACCACTTTGGTAGCAAAGAACAGATTTGGTATGCGATTAGCGACGGGCTGCATCGATATATGGAATCGTATATGCGAACCATCATCGACAACATGCCAAGCAATGTGGGTTCGAACGTCAAGCTGTATTTGTTTTCTGTTCGCTTGCTGGCACACATGCTTCAATTTAAACAGCCGATTCAGTTAATTGCCGATGCTGTGCGTCAAGAAGATGCACTTTTCGATTATTTTATTGATAACTCTGGTGAGATAGAAGCCTTGGTGATACAGCTTGGTGAACAATACAATCAAGAGCATCCCACTACCCCGGTTAAAATATGGGAAGTGAAATGGCAAATGATCATGTTTGCTCACGGCGCCGCTAGCTTAACGCCCTTTATGAAAGAAACTTGGTGCGACGAGACTGACGATATTGAAGTGTGTTTACTAAAACATTGGCAAATGTACAACACCATGATGTCATGCCGATTCCAAGTCGACGATAACTATATACTCAAGCCCGAACGCATCAGTGATTTAGTCTACGATGTGCAGTGTGATCAGTTGTGAAAAAGCCGGTGAAATCACCGGCTTTTTCATTATCTTGATTCGCAATCCTTGTTGATTTAAGAGCAACGATAGTTCCTCGTATACATCACTGCGTTTGTTTGTCAGCAAGCTGCTCATCAAGGTTAAGCACGGTCAATGCGTTACTGACACTGGTCGCTATCACATCAATCACTCCGGTTCGCAGAGCACCTAGCAGGGCCAGAGGTTTACTATTTTCCGCAGCGATGGCAATTACCTGCGAGATCGGCCTAAACTCTTCAAGCCCCAAGCCAATAACACGGTCACTCATTACAGTAATGGCGGCTTTTCCGTGAATATCGAAAAAGTCGTAACCTGCAAAGTCCCCTACTACGCCTTGAAGCATGCGCGCCTGAACGACTTCGCCTGCGGTAAACCAGCCCAGATCTACCATATAGCTGTTTTCACTCATATCACCAATGCCGACTAATGCCACATCGGCCTTTCGAGCGAGATCCAGTGTCTGTTTGACGGTTTCATTTTGCATAAAGGCGAGTTTTTGCGCTCGATTCTCTGCATAGGCAGGGGCATAGAGCGTTTCAGACGTGCCACCATAGCTTTTTGCAAACTGGCGACAGATATGGTCGGCATTGTACATACCGCCACGAGGGTGGATGCCGCCAATACCGCAAACAAACTTAACATCTCGTTGCGGAATGACACCAGTATGATGGGCTACAGCCGATACGTTCCGACCTTGCCCCACGGTTACCACTGTCCCGTTTTGCAACGTATTGGCCATGTACTTAGAGACCAGACCTGCCACTTGCTGACGCTGTTGCTCCTCATTCGGTTGGTCTAACGCAACGAGAGCGCGCTTAACACCAAATCGTTCAATCAATCGCTGCTCTATTTTGGCACTAAACACCGGGTGGTATTTGACGGTAATCTCAACAATTCCCTCGTCGCGAGCTTGCTTGAGCATTCGCCCCACTTTAGCACGTGAGACTGAAAACTTTTTGGATATCTCTTCTTGGGTTGCACCGTCTTGATAGTAGGCAACGGCAATCTCAGTTAATAAGTCGGCACTGTCGTCCGAGATGTCAGTTTGGTTCTTACTCATAGCTCTTCAACTCGATTTTGCATCTTAGCAGTGACATCTGCTCATCGCGCAAGCATATGTCATCGTGATAGATTTTCCAACATTTGCTCATCACAATTACATTTGCTCACCCTATGCCGCGTCATCTTGTTTGGTATTGCCAGCCCTTATTGCATCAAGCAATCGTTTAATCACAACGGGACCGATTATGGCAAGCGAAAATTGTTGATGAACATCACCATAACCTCACTTCGACAATTGACTTTCTCGCTCATTCAGATAATTATGAAGCCATCATTTACTCAGCAATCGAGCAAATGTTCATAACAAATGCTCACACGCTGAAAAATTCGGGTCTACTGAATTCATCGCTTTCAGTAACCTCGCTTGCAAATGCACTATGCACGTCTACAGTTTTCACGTGCAGCCCATTAAATAGGATGATCGAAATGAGCAACAAGTTAGAGCAACTTCGTAAACTAACGACGGTAGTAGCAGATACTGGTGAAATTGACGCAATCAAAAAATACCAACCAGAGGATGCGACCACTAACCCTTCTCTGATTCTTAAAGCGGCTCAAATCGCTGAGTATGCTCCTCTAATCGACGCTTCTATCGAATACGCTAAAGCGCAAAGCTCTGATAAAGCACAACAAGTTCAAGACACTTGTGACATGCTAGCGGTAAACATCGGTAAAGAGATCCTAAAAACAATTCCTGGCCGTATCTCTACTGAAGTTGATGCTCGCCTATCTTACGATACCGAAGGCAGCGTTGCGAAAGCACGTCAACTAGTGAAAATGTACAACGATGCAGGTATCACAAACGACCGCATCCTGATCAAACTGGCTTCTACTTGGGAAGGTATCCGCGCAGCAGAAATCCTAGAGAAAGAAGGCATCAACTGTAACCTTACTCTTCTATTCTCATTTGCACAGGCTCGTGCATGTGCTGAAGCTGGCGTATTCCTAATCTCGCCATTCGTTGGTCGTATTATGGACTGGTACAAAGCGAAAGAAGGTCGTGACTTCGAAGCTGCAGAAGACCCAGGTGTTCTTTCAGTCACTAAGATTTACAACTACTACAAAGAGTACGGCTACAACACTGTAGTAATGGGCGCAAGCTTCCGTAACATCGGCGAGATCCTAGAGCTTGCGGGTTGTGACCGCCTAACTATCGCGCCTGTTCTTCTTGCTGAGCTTGAAGCAGCTGAAGGTGAAGTGGTTGAGAAACTGGTTGACTCTAAAGGCGCAGCAGAGCGTCCAGCACCAATGACTCACGCTGAGTTCCTATGGGAGCATAACCAAGACCCAATGGCGGTTGAGAAGCTTGCAGAAGGCATCCGCAACTTCGCGGTTGACCAAGGCAAACTTGAAGCAATGATTGAAGCCAAGCTTTAATCGATAAAATTCTAGAGGGGAACGTTTGCGTTCCCCTCTTCACATCCTTTATATAAAACAATCTACTAATCGGTATTAATTATGGATCGCAAACATCTAGCCAATGCAATCCGTGCACTAAGCATGGACGGTGTTCAACAAGCTAACTCTGGTCACCCAGGTGCGCCTATGGGGATGGCTGATATTGCTGAAGTTCTTTGGCGCTCACACCTAAACCACAACCCTGCAAACCCTGAGTGGGCTGACCGCGACCGTTTCGTGCTATCAAACGGCCACGGCTCAATGCTGATTTACTCTCTGCTGCATTTAAGTGGTTACGAGCTATCAATTGATGATCTGAAAAACTTCCGTCAACTACACTCAAAAACTCCGGGTCACCCAGAGTACGGTTACGCGCCGGGTATCGAAACGACTACTGGCCCTCTAGGTCAAGGTATCACTAACGCTGTCGGTATGGCGCTAGCTGAGAAAACTCTTGCGGCGCAATTTAACAAACCAGGCCATGACATCGTTGACCACTTCACTTATGCATTCATGGGTGACGGCTGCCTGATGGAAGGTATCTCTCACGAAGCTTGTTCTCTAGCGGGTACGCTAGGTCTTGGCAAACTGATTGCGTTCTGGGATGACAACGGCATCTCTATCGATGGTCATGTTGAAGGTTGGTTCTCTGACGATACACCTAAGCGTTTTGAAGCGTACGGCTGGCATGTCATCCCTGCGGTAGACGGTCACGATCCAGAAGCGATCAACGCCGCTATCATCGCGGCTAAAGCAGACCCTCGCCCAACTCTAATCTGTACTAAAACCATCATCGGTTTTGGTTCGCCGAACAAGTCGGGTTCTCACGACTGTCACGGTGCACCACTCGGCGCTGAAGAAATTGCAGCGACACGTAAAGAACTTGGTTGGGAGTACGGTCCTTTTGAAATTCCGCAAGATGTCTACGCGCAATGGGATGCGAAAGAAGCAGGCGCAGCTAAGGAAGCAGCGTGGAACGAGAAACTTGCAGCTTATGAAGCAGCATATCCAGAGCTTGCAGCAGAATTCAAACGCCGCGTAAACGGTGAACTACCAGCGCAGTGGGAAGAGAAAGCCAATGCAATCATTGCTGATCTTCAAGCAAACCCTGCCAACATCGCATCACGTAAAGCGTCTCAAAACGCGCTAGAAGCGTTCGGTGCTATGCTACCAGAATTCCTAGGCGGCTCTGCTGACCTAGCGCCTTCTAACCTAACCATGTGGTCTGGCTCTAAGTCAGTCTCTGCTGAAGATGCATCGGGTAACTACATCCACTACGGTGTCCGTGAATTCGGTATGACAGCTATCATGAACGGTATCGCGCTACACGGTGGTTTCGTACCATACGGTGCAACTTTCCTAATGTTCATGGAATACGCTCGCAACGCAATGCGTATGGCGGCGCTAATGAAAGTTCAGAACATCCAAGTGTACACGCACGACTCTATCGGTCTTGGCGAAGATGGCCCAACTCACCAACCAGTTGAGCAAATGGCATCGCTACGTCTTACGCCAAATATGAGCACATGGCGTCCATGTGACCAGGTTGAATCAGCAGTCGCTTGGAAACTGGCTATCGAACGTAAAGACGGTCCAACGTCGCTAATCTTCTCTCGTCAAAACCTTGCGCAGCAAGAGCGTGATGCAGAGCAACTAGCGAACATCGCTAAAGGTGCTTACATCCTGAAAGACTGCGCAGGCAAACCTGAGCTTATCCTTATCGCAACAGGCTCTGAAGTTGAACTAGCGGTAGAAGCAGCAGCTCAGCTAACAGCGGAAGGTAAGCAAGTACGCGTGGTGTCAATGCCATCGACCGATGCCTTCGACAAGCAAGATGCGGCTTACCGCGAAGCAGTACTGCCATCAGACGTAACAGCGCGTATCGCCATCGAAGCGGGTATCGCTGACTTCTGGTACAAGTACGTTGGCTTCGGAGGCAAGATCATCGGCATGACAACATTCGGTGAATCTGCCCCAGCAGGCGAACTGTTCAAGATGTTCGGTTTCACCACTGAAAACGTAGTAAACACAGCGAAAGAGCTTCTAGCTTAATTACTGTTAAAGCCTAAATAACAAAGCCCCGCTCAATCAGCGGGGCTTTTTGTATATCTTGGGAAGTCACATCAATGAGCTAATACCAAACATCATCAAGGAATTTAATTACCATGTCGATTTTAGAAAAACCACATAGTGATAAGCGTCACAGCACAGAACGTTAATTAACCAAAAACATCCCGACCATAACAGATCGAGAATCACATTTTAAATACAGTCAACCTCACAAATTCGACATCAATCACATAAAAGAAAACCAATTTAAATTGTATATTCTTGCACCAAATCACAAATAACCTATTGACTTGTAAATTAATTAAACTTTGTAGTTAACTTTCATTGTAATAATGTGAATCATAGCAACAAAAGATGCTTGACACACCAATCACAGTGACGCTCGTCACAATAACCTCTCTATTCCCTACTTCGTTCGTCCCAACGATAATAACAGCATCAACCACGCACTAGACGAGAAGCAACATGCTGTATGACCTAATCGACCACGACCTTATTGATGTCATTGAACAAAAGCACTGCCAATGGCAAGAGGCTGTCCATCTGACAACTCAATACTTACACGAAAAAGGTTACGTCACCGCAGAGTATTCAGACGCCATCGTTCAATCAACAATCGATAATGGTCCATATTATGTGCTTTGTCCAGGTATTGCTATGCCACATGCCCGACCTGAGGCTGGTGTACTAAAAACAGGGCTTGGAATTCATGTGTTTGAGACTCCCGTGGACTTTGGCTCTGATCTCGGCCCTGCTAACGTCCTCCTCACTTTGGCAGCAAAAGATTCCGATACACACATTGAAGTGATTCAAGCGTTAAGCGAAATGCTTGTGGATGAAGAAAATATTGAAAAACTTGCCGCATCTAGAACCAAACAAGATGTGCTTGAGATTATTAAGAGCTACTAGTATCCATAACTAGTGCCGCTATACATAGAGGGAAATAACGTGACTACAAATGTAAGAGCAAAAGTGCAAGCCTTTGGCGGTCATTTGACCGCCATGGTTTTGCCAAATATCGGCGCCTTTATCGCTTGGGGCTTTATTACGGCTTTGTTGCGTAATTCGATGGAACTAAATCAGGAAGTTACGATCTGATCGGCTACACCCATCAATCGTCGTA
>JBCAXU010000088.1:0-18291 GCA_038533895.1 Pseudomonadota bacterium
TGAGCGAATTGAGTCTCTGTTTAAGCACTACACGGCAAAAATGGAGGCGGCGTAATGGATTGGTTAAGGCAATTTGCTCTCTACGGAGTAGAAGCCGGGTGGCTCAGTGACAGCTTCGCTTATGCGTTTATGGTTAACGCAATAGTCGCAGCGCTAATTCTTGGTCCGCTATTGGGTGGTTTAGGCACCTTGGTCATCGCGAAGCGTTTGGCGTTCTTTTCTGAAGCCGTTGGTCATGCAGCGCTGACTGGTATTGCGATCGGGGTACTACTTGGTGAACCACCGGAAAATCCATTTATTGGCTTATTCAGCTTCTGCATGATTTTCGCGCTATTGCTGCATTTCGTGCGAAATCGAACCAATGTTCCTTACGATACACTCGTGGGTGTGTTCCTCGCGCTTGCTTTGGCCGTTGGTGCTGCCCTGCTGATGTATGTGGCAAGAAAGATCAATATCCATATGTTAGAGAACGTTTTGTTTGGCTCGATCCTGACGGTGACAGACAGAGACATAACGATTCTTGCGCTGAGCTGTTTGATCATTCTCTTGTTATTGATTCCGACCTTTAACCGAATCTTACTGACTTGCATTAGCCCAGATATCGCACGTGTTCGTGGATTTAGTACCAGTTTTTATGACTACCTGTTCGTCATGATGATCACGCTCGTGACGATCGCAGCAGTGAAAATTATCGGTGCGGTTTTGGTTGGAGCGTTACTGCTTATTCCGGGGGCGACGGCACGCTTGCTGACTAAGGGTATGGGCAGTTTTGTTGTGCTTTCATCCTTATTGGCTACGGTTGCCTGCTTGGTTGGGACTGTTTTGCCGATGGAACTTGAATTACCAGTCCCGTCTGGCGCCTCCATCATTATTGTCTCTGCTGCGTTTTTCCTAACGGCAACGATCTACCGCATTGTGCGCAAGGCTTAAATCTGGATAACCCATTATGAAGATGAAAAAACGAATCATAGCAATGAGCTTGGTTGTGACGAGCACATTAGTACCGTTCTGCTATGGCAAAGATATTATTACCAGCACGCCTGTGACTTACATGTTGTCTGAGCAATTGATGCAAGGCACAGGCATTGAAACCCGCTATTTGCCACCTAAGCGATATGGCATTGAACGTTTGGTGAACTGGTTTGCCAGCAAAGGTCAGCGACAAGCGATTAAAGCCGGGCAGGAGGCAACCGTGGCGATTACGTTGGGTGCTATTTGGCATCAAGACCCAACTTATGTTTATGCTCGTCAGGGGAACATTCGCTTGATTGAGATTGACGCGTCTCAGGCGATATCTCCAAGAGCACAGGGCGTTGCGGCACTGACGTTAGACAATGGTGAACCATCCAAATATGCGTGGATGAATCCTACTAACTTAATTCGAATGGCTGCGATCGTGGGTGAGGATCTACAAAAGGTCTACCCTCAGTATCAAGCTCAAATAGAAAATAACCAGCAAGCGTTGATGTTAGAAGTACGTGAGCTGATCAATCAGCAACAGGAAGTTATCTTTGCGAAAGAGATGGATTCAGTGGTTTTGCTAGGGGAATCATTAGAGGATTTTGCGTCTGGAAACCAACTGTTCGTTGTTGATCGTCAATTCAAGCCTGAACTGGAATGGTCAGAAGCAGAGAAGCGCGCTTTGGCTGCGCAGTTTCAACAAGATGACACATTGTGGCTTATAACGAGTAAAAAGCCTTCAGCTCTGCTCAAGTCATTGGTTCCCGCAGAGCGGATTGTCCAGATTGATGTGTTGGATCGCTGGGGAAGCAAGGGAGTAGATAGACAAAGCCCCTTGTCTCGTTGGCAATTACGCTTTTAGAACGTTAAGCGTATAAAAAAGGCTACCCGAGGTAGCCTTTGTCGATTATGCCGCGTTGGCAAACTCGGCGAGAAACGCCTCTTTACGTTGGTTGAAGCGCGCAACCAGATCGTCAACCGCATCTTGGTCGTACGGTTTTAGACCGCTGGCGACCATACGTTTGATACCTTTGCCCACCACTTGCCCATCTTCTTTAAAGGCAAAGTTCAGCGTCACTACACCACGTTTACCGTCAACATCAAATGTGGCGCCAGTGAAGTCTACTTCAGGATGAGTCAGATCCAAACGGTCGAATTCCACTTCCATGCTCTCGTAAATCACCAATGGACGCTGGCAGTTGATCATCATCTGCTGCTGCTCCATTAATGGCACCATGATATGCGGAAAGTTCATCCCAGAAAATTGCACGTAACTGGTCACCACATGTTCGATAAACTCAGGGTTATGGTTCGCCTCGCCATCGCGTGACATGTGTAGGTACTCTTTACCGTTGGCATCAACCAGCGAGCTCTCTTTCTCACATTTATTGTCAATCGACAGTGCGACACCATCACTTACCATGCCCGAAAAATCAAAGCGCATCTTTTGGCTGATGCCTTCTTTGCTTAGCAGCACGGCGAAGAGCAGATCACCCGGAACACAAAAGCGCTTGCTGTCTTCGTCATGAATCGGATTGAAGTCCCCGGCCACCTTCTTAGCAAAATGGCTAGCTTGTTGGCGAGTGAACTGAAATTGTTGGTTATCGTGTGAAAAATACGGTGTCAGAAACATACTTTTAATCATGTGGCTAAAACTGCGGCGCAGTATACCCTAACGATGGCGGTTAAATGGTCTAATCAGCTAACTTGTTGTCACTATCTTGATTATGAGCCAGTTTACCTAGCAGCAAACGTCTTTAGTGATCTGAGTGATCGGCCGCGATAGTCGCAATCGCTGTGAATCCGTCCACACATTTGCATTATTTATTAACCAATAGTGAATAAATACTGATATCACAGTAGTTCACATTGAACACTAATACCCCAAGGAAGGACGATGAAAGACGAAACCTTATCGATTCATTTTGGTTATGAAACTGACCCAACGACTAAGTCGGTGGCAACGCCTATCTATCAAACTGTAGCCTATGAGTTTGACAACGCGCAGCATGGTGCGGATCTGTTTAACCTTGAGGTACCAGGTAACATTTATACTCGGATCATGAACCCGACCAACGATGTTTTGGAGAAACGGATGGCGGCGCTAGAAGGTGGCATCGCTGGTTTGGTGGTCAGTGCAGGTAGCGCGGCGATCAATTATGCGATTCTTACTTTAGCGCAGGCAGGCGACAACATTGTCTCTACCCCGCAGCTCTATGGCGGCACTTATACGCTGTTTGCTCACATGCTGCCTAGCCAAGGTATTGAAGTAAAGTTTGCCAAAGATGACAAACCTGAGAGTTTGGCCGAGCTGATTGATGACAAAACCAAAGCGGTGTATTGCGAAAGTATCGGTAATCCGGCCGGCAATATTATCGATCTAGAACGAGTGGCTCAGCTGGCGCATGCGCAAGGGGTGCCAGTGATCGTCGATAACACTGTGGCAACGCCAGCACTATGCAAACCGATTGAATTTGGCGCCGATATCGTGGTGCACTCGCTCACCAAGTACGTCGGTGGTCATGGCACCACGCTAGGTGGCATTATTATCGATTCAGGCAAATTCCCTTGGGCGCAGCACAAAGAGCGCTTCCCGGTGTTTAATCAACCTGAGCCGTCTTATCATGGTGTGGTTTACACTGAGGCATTTGGTGAGGCGGCCTTTATTGGTCGAGCTCGCACGGTTCCTTTACGCAATACGGGCGCGGCATTGTCACCAATGAATGCCTTTATGCTGCTGCAAGGTTTAGAGACGCTGTCGCTACGTATGGAGCGACACACCGAAAACGCAATCAAAGTTGCTGAGTATTTACAACAGCACGAGAAGGTGAGTTGGGTGAGTTACGCCGGACTACCAAGCTCTGAGTTTTATCCGCTGGCAGAAAAATACATGCAAGGTAAGCCTTCAGCGATTTTATCCTTCGGTTTGAAAGACGGATACGATGCAGGGGTGCGCTTTTACGATGCGCTGAATATCTTCAAGCGATTGGTGAACATTGGTGATGCGAAATCACTGGCGTGCCATCCGGCCTCAACCACTCACAGACAGTTAAGTGAGCAAGAGCAAAAGCAAGCAGGCGTCGCGCCTGAAATGATTCGCTTGTCGGTGGGAATAGAGCACATTGATGATATTTTGGCAGATCTAGAACAGGCGCTGAACGCCTAATCGATGGTAAACGGCGCTGCAATCAGCGCCGTTTTGTCTTTTACTCGCTCGGGGTAATAAATGAACCGTAGATATCGTGACGACGGTGTTTCAGGTTGGTCACTGAGCCCTCAGTATTAAGCTGCTTCAACTTAGTCAGATCGACGTCGGCAAAGATGATCATTTCGGTATTGGCGCTCGCCTCAGTCAGAGTTGCATCGTGTGGGAAGTAGATATCGGAAGGTGAGAATACCGCCGATTGTGCGTACTGAATATCGACATTGTCGACCCTTGGCAAGTTGCCAACACTGCCACCAATGGCGACATAACACTCATTCTCTATGGCACGCGCTTGCGAACAAATCCGCACCCGTTGGTAGCCGTTTTTGGTGTCAGTCCAAAACGGGACGAAAATAATCTGCACGCCTTGCTCTGCCATCATACGGCCTAGCTCCGGAAACTCACTGTCGTAGCAGATCAAAATCCCGATCCGCCCTGCATCTGTTTCAAACACTTTGACATTATCACCACCATCGATAACCCAGTCTTTCTCTTCGTGAGGGGTGATGTGGATTTTGTATTGCGCTTCGATATGCCCATCACGTTGTAACAAATAGGAGACATTGTACAGCTTATCGTCTTCTAACACGGGCACACTGCCGGCAATGATGTTGATGTTGTAAGTCACCGCCATTTGCGAGAAGCGGTTTTTGATCTCCTCGCTGAAACTGGCCAAAAAGCGGATCGCTTCAACCGAGTTTTGCCCCTCTTGCAATCCCATCAATGGCGCGTTGAAAAACTCTGGGAACAGGGCGAAGTCTGCCTTGTAGTTGGAGAGTGAACTGACAAAGAACTCCGCTTGATCCATCAAGTCGTCAAGGTCGCGCATCGCACGCATTTGCCATTGAACCACGCCAATCCGGACCAAGGTTTTTTCAATGTCGTGCACCGAGTGGATATCTTCTTCATAGAAAAAGTTATCCCACTCCAGCAAGGTCGCGTAACCTTGTGATGCGTCATCTTCTGGTAAGTAGTTACGCATCAAACGCTTAACGTCAAAGTCGTTGGCCAGTTGGAAGGACAATATCGGGTCGTGCAACTCGCGGCGTTTAATCTTGTCGATGTATTCGGTCACCGTCAGTTCGTTCGCGTGCTCCTGATAGTTCGGAATACGGCCACCAGTAAGAATGGCCTTGAAGTTTTTGCTGCGGCACAACTCTTTGCGCGCGTCATACAAGCGTCGACCTAAGCGCAAGCCGCGATAATCGGGATGAACAAAGACGTCCAGTCCGTACATGGCATCGCCTTTGGGGTTATTCTGAATCACATTGTTGGCATCGATGATATCGGTGTAGACATGTGGCAGCGAGAAGCGATTGTAATCAACCTTGATGGTCAGCGCCGCACCGACAATCGTGCCATTGTCTTCGATACAAATCTGGCCATCGGGAAACTGGCGAATCAGGTCCATAATTGTACTGCGTGGCCAGGCACCGCCCACATCGGGAAAAACTAAATCCATCAGTTCGGCAATGGCAGGATAGTCGGCTTTTTCAATGGTTCGTAGTGACAATCTTGGTGTCGTGTTGTCCATAACAGTGTTCCGTGTTTTTACAGCATTAACATAAGCCTAACACATTAAAATGCGAACCTTAATTGCAGCAGGGTAAATGGGAAGATGGGGGCTGTTTAGAGGCGATCTAGTCAGAAAGTAAGAGCCGCGAATGCGCGGCTCAGTAGTGTAATTAAGAGGAGGATTGAGACAGTGAGCGTTTTCGTTGCTGCTCAAGTTGTATCACCTCAGCGTCGAGTTCGGCTATTTTCGCTTGCATCAGCGCATGGCAGTGGTCGGCCAGCGCTCTGGCATCGCTGAGTTTATAGTCGGTGACTTCAATAGGCTCAAGCATTTCCGTAATAACAATACCATTGTCACTGCGGTTGAGATCAAACTTATTGTGCGTCGTGCTCACCACCATAGGGGTGATAGGGACCCCAGCTTCAATTGCCATTCGAAATGCGCCAGTTTTAAAAGGTAAAAGACCACGACCTTTGCTGCGTGTTCCTTCGGGGTAAGCCCAAACAGACAAGTTTCGCTGATGTATGGCGTCGGCCACCTGCTTGATGGTGTCACGTGCTTTTGATTTGTCTTGTCGGTCGATAAGAATATTGCCGGTGATCCAATACAAGAAGCCAAAAAACGGCACCCAAATCAGCTCTTTTTTTCCTAACGACACGGTGCGAGGTCTGAGCATTCCCGGAGAGGTGACAAAGTCATACACACTTTGGTGATTCGAGATATAGACACTATTGCGCGGCAGCGGGGCATTGTCGAGTCCACGTTGGATAAGCTCAACACCGAGCAGTTTGTGCAGTTGATTAAACCAGCGACAGAAAAAGTACACATGCTTGGGATTGCGCGGGCTAAACAAGCAGTAGACCGCGGCGAACAGTGTCATGATAACAATGTATATTCCAGCCAATAGTAGACGTAGTACAGCGAGCAAAATGAACTCCTTAGGTTGAATGCTTGATAGGAACAATCATGACTTAAGCCTAGAGTTTTAATTCTATTTAACTAAATTGCAACATAAAAACCGCAAGCTTTGGTGGCGGGTCACTGTTTGTACGTCAGACGTTCAAGAAGGCTGTTTTATTGCCAGGCAAAACAGCCAATCACTAAATAAGTGATTGCTTTTTAAGATAAAAATACTATTTCTATTGACTGTTCACTCTTTTAGTGGAATCAGTGATTTTGAGTTGAAAAGTAGTGTCTTTACTCTACTAAGCCTTTGGTTGTTTTCTGTTCATGCCTTATAGCTAGAGCGCTCATGTCTTGTCATACCAAGTGATGAGAGTGAGTGTTATTTAGACTAAAAATAGCTCGAAAAGGAATAGAGCAGATGCACAACATCATTAATAAAAGCAAAGGGTTATTTACCCTATCAACCGTCGCAGTGGCTATGGCAGGATTGTCAGCGGCACATGCAGCGCCCGGCTTAGGCTTCAATGAAGCCGATCTTCCAACCAAATATATCGTTAAGTTTAAAGACAACGCCCCAGCACCATTTGCTCGTGCCGGTGAGCCCGTGATGGCACCGAGTGAAGTTCGTCAATCGGTGCTAGAGCAGGTTGAGGCGCGTAAAGTGGAAAAGCTTGGCGCAACGCCTATTTATAGCGTAGAGATGGATGAGCAGCAGCTCTCATCATTGCGTAGCAACGATCAAGTTGAGTATGTCGAGGTCGACCCTCCTCGTTACTTACTTAGCGAAACGACGCCTTGGGGATTTGAGGCGGTGAACGCACAATTGCTTGATGACGCCAATGCAGGGAATCGCACTGTCTGTATCATCGATTCAGGTTACGACTTGGCTCACAACGATTTGAGCGGCAACCGAGTCGACGGTACTAACGACAGCGGCACTGGCTCTTGGAGCGCACCAGGTAACAACAATGCTCACGGTACCCATGTTGCAGGCACCATTGCCGCGATTGCCAATAACCAAGGTGTGAAGGGCGTGATGCCCAACCAAAACGTCAATCTGCACATCGTAAAGGTGTTCAATGAGTCAGGCTGGGGATACTCATCAAGCCTAGTGAAAGCGATTCAAACGTGTGCCGACAACGGTGCTAACGTGGTCAACATGAGCTTGGGTGGTAGCCAATCTAGCCGCACGGAACAAAATGCGCTGCAATCACTCTATGATCAGGGCGTGTTACTCATTGCTGCGGCAGGTAACTCTGGTAATACCGCGCACAGTTACCCTGCGTCTTACGATGCGGTAATGTCAGTGGCCGCAGTCGATACCAATAGCGATCATGCGGCGTTCTCGCAAGCGACTGACCAGGTCGACATCGCGGCGCCAGGCGTTGCTGTGTTGTCTACCGTTACTATGGGCGAAGGGGTTCTGTCGGATATTAATATCAATGGCACCAGTTACTTTGAACGTGGTGTTGTACCGCACAATCGTAAGATTCTTCAGTCGGGCTCATACACTTCGGCTCCGGTAGCAGGTAGCGTCAGTGCGCCACTGGCAGAGTGTGACATCTCATCTGGCCGTTATGAATGTGGTGACATGACAGACAAAGTCTGTTTAACCGAGCGAATTGACAACCAACGCACTGGTGTTCGTCCTGAAATTGAGCCGGTTAAAGCGTGTTACAACGCAGGCGCCAAAGCGGCGATTGTATACAGTAATCAAGACTTACCTGGTCTACAAAACCCATTTGTTCTTGACGACAACGATGCGTATGGACTGGTCTCGGTGACTGTTGACCGAGCATTAGGTCAAGAGTTGTCAGTGCAAGTTGGTCAAAGCGTGACGGTGTCGACCACCACAGGTGAAGACTATGAGTACTACAACGGTACGTCAATGGCGACACCACACGTGACTGGGGTAGCCGGCTTGGTTTGGAGTTACCATCCAACCTGTAATGCGCAGCAAATTCGTAGAGCGCTAACCGCAACGGCGACCGATATCGATGTGGCTGGACGCGATAATCGTACCGGATATGGCTTAGTGAATGCGGATGCTGCGAAAGCATACCTAGATAAAGGGTGTGACGGCGGTGAAGTATTAAAGCCACAGCTGGAAAATGGCGTGGCTACCGCTCCGATGTCGGGTGACGCTAAGTCGAGCCGTTTGTTTACCTTTGATGTGCCAGCAGATGCGACTTCAGCAACGTTCAACTTAAGTGGCGGTAGTGGTGATGCGGACATGTACGTCAGCTTTAATGGTGAGCCAACCACGAGCAATTACGATTGTCGCTCTTGGAAAAGTGGTAACCAAGAATCTTGTACCTTAGATGTGAATGGTCAAGGTACATTCCAAGTGTTGATCGACGGTTACAAAGCCTATACTGGCGCGACTCTGGTGGCGACTCACAATGGCTCTGACAACGGTTCAACACAGCCATCGAGTTACAGCAACACGGAGTCAGTGTCGATTCCGGATAACAGTGCTTTAGGTGCAAGCAGTGCTATTTCTGTGCCGCGCTCAGGGGATGCAGGAACAGTGACCGTTGAGCTTGATATCAGTCACAGCTATGTTGGCGATTTGAAAGTAACTCTAACCTCACCGACCGGTGCTCAGGCGGTACTTCATGACAATGAAGGGGGCTCTGCGAGTGATATTCGTGCTAGCTATCAAGTCGATTTCAGCGGTTTTGAATCCCAAGGTGATTGGACGCTAAAAGCCGTTGATAATGCTAGTCAAGATACTGGGCGTATCAATAGTTGGTCACTGACTTTTCAATAAGGAGTGAATATGAACAAGTGGTTTAATTCGCGTTGGACGATGGTTGGCCTGCTGCTAGCAACGCTGGCGGCTTGGAGTCATGCTGATAACCCCGGGTTTCCCGCGGTCGATGAGCGTGCAGCCGAAGCTGAGCAGCAGCCAAGTCGCTTCTTTGTTAAATATCACCAAGGAAGTGAACGGCAAGCGAAAGCGCTTGTTCATGACTATCAACTAGAGCTAGTGGAAACGCTGGAAAAGCAGCAAGTGCTGGTGGTGTCTGGTGAGGAAGCGCAGGTCAAACAACTCAGTCGACATGAGTTGATTGACTATGTTGAGCCAGAGCCTATCCGCAGTTTGTTTTCTCAATAATTCAACGCCCCAAACTTGGGGCGTTTTTTATTGCTGGTAAAAGCGCTAGACTGCCGATAGCAAAGCAAATATAAGAGCGAGATATGGTCAAAACAGTGAACGGGATTGATGGCTGTAAGGCAGGGTGGGTGATGTGGACCCTAGTGGATGACAGCCCCGAATGTCATATCGTCGAGCAGCTTGTCGATGCGCTTTCGCTGCTACGCTCTGCACATAGTTTGATTGATATTCCGATTGGTTTTAGCGATGCGAACACGCCTGATCGCTTATGTGACAAGGCTGCGCGTCAGCAATTGGGTAGGCGCGCCTCGAGTGTGTTTCCAGTGCCTTGCCGCGAGGCCGTCTATGCGCCAAGTTATCCCGACGCTTGTGAGATTAATCAGGCAGTGCTAGGCAAAAAGCTCTCAAAACAGAGCTGGTATATCTTGCCCAAAGTCAAACAGGTCGATGCACTACTGACACAATACCCCGAACTATCGCTGCGTGAATCCCATCCGGAGGTGGTGTTTACTGAGCTTAATGGGGCGCCGCTTGTGCACAACAAAAAGAGTGCCGAAGGGGAGCAACAACGTTTAGCGATTATTGAAAAGCGAGCGCCACAATGGATGGCTATACTACATCAGCAACTAAACACTATACCGCGCAAAACCGCCAGCCGTGATGACATCATTGATGCATTTGTGCTGATGTTGATTGCGCGTGAATGGGCACACCTGAGCACCCTACCTATTAATCCAGATAAAGACGTTAATGGCCGAGTGAGAGAAATTGTCTACCTAGAAAATCAAACGAGAGCCGGCGGGCTCTCGTGATGGTGGGTTGTTTACAGCTTAGATTGAGCGCGATTGAGGCGGTCGTGAACGGCTAACCATTCATCGCTCACGGGCGGGCGCTCGACCCAGATTTCATCGCAGCCCCATTGATCCACCTCATCCAGAGCGCGGTAGAGATCGTGCGAGTATTGGCTCACCTCATTTGGCATCGCTTTGGTTTTAAACCCGAAGTCTGAACTCAGTGGCGAAATATGCACACAAGCGATATTGCCAGGTTGAGCCGTTTCAATCTGCTCTAGAGTGACTAAACGCACTCTGGTATTTGGTTGGTAGTGACTGGTCACGTTGCCCGGCACGGCAACCGAGTGTGCTTGCGGCGCTTCAACAGACATCCCCAGAGTTTGCGACAGCTCAGCGGCACTGACTGGGCCGCTGCGCAAAATGCGAAAAGGTCGCTGGGTTAAGTCAATAATGGTCGATTCTAAACCGTGGGCGCAGTCGCCGCCATCAAGTACCGCAGCAATCTTACCTGCGAGCGATTTAAGCACGTGTTTAGCAGAGGTTGGGCTCAGTTTCTTGTAAGGATTCGCAGAAGGCGCGGCAACCGCCATACCTGATGAAAGCAGTTGACTAAACACTGCATGAGCGGGCATGCGAATACCAATGGTGTCTAGACCACCGGTGACCACAGAGGTGGCTTGAGGCGCTTTGTTGAGCAGCAGTGTCACCGGGCCCGGCCAATAAGCTTCAGCGATAGTATACGCCTCGGCAGGGATATCTATCGCCCAATCACTCAATTGAGCCACGTCACCAATATGCACAATCAAGGGATGATTGGCCGGACGACCTTTGGCGGCAAAGATCTTCTTCACTGCTTCAGGGTTTGAGGCATCGGCGGCGAGGCCGTAAACCGTTTCGGTCGGGATCGCCACCAACTCACCATCGGCTAATATCTGCTTAGCTTGTTCAATATCTTGGCTGTTGTGGGCAAAAAGGTGTTGCGTGTTCAATGTAGGATCCTCGACCAAACAAGTAGGTTTAAAAATCTAGGCCGGCTATTTTAACTATGTTTCGTAAACTTTCGACGATTAATTGCATTTCTGCACCATCAAATTGACAACTTTTTCTCTATATCCAAAACTTTCAATCGCTTATAGGCAAGACTAACATAGGGTTTGAACCAAGGAACTGGCTGAGAACGGCAATAAGGAGCGCTAAGTTGAACAATATGTACGATTACATCATCGTGGGTGGGGGAATTGTCGGGATCGCCACTGCATGGCAACTTAAAGTACGCCAGCCGCAGGCATCCGTATTGGTGGTTGAAAAAGAGCCTCAGCTTGCGGCTCATCAAACCGGACATAACAGTGGCGTCATTCACGCCGGCGTTTATTATGCGCCCGGCAGCCTAAAAGCCGAGTTTTGCCGGCAGGGCGCCCAGGCGACGATGGCGTTTTGCCAGCAGCATAATATTGCGCTGGATAACTGTGGCAAGTTGTTGGTCGCAACCACACCTATAGAGCTCGAGCGGATGGAGGCATTATACCAGCGCTGTAAGGCCAATGGGCTAGAGGTCGAGCGGTTAAACCAAAGCCAGCTTAAGCAGCGTGAGCCTAATGTGGTGGGGCTTGGTGCACTGTTTGTGTCGACCACCAGTATCGTAGACTACCGTCAAGTGACCCAAGCAATGGCGCAAGAATACCAAACGGCAGGCGGTGAGCTGGCGTTATCTTGTCAAGTGACGGCGTTAACTGAACGGCGCGATTGGGTAGAGGTGACGGTCAATGGAGCGCAGGGCGTTAGGCGCTATCGGTCGCGATTTCTGATCACCTGCTCAGGGTTGATGGCCGATCGCATGGTGAAGATGATGGGGATCGAGTGTGATTTTCAAATCATTCCTTACCGCGGTGAGTACTATCGCTTGCCCAGTAAGTACAACCAGATTGTCAATCATCTCATCTATCCCATCCCTGACCCGGATTTGCCTTTTTTGGGTGTGCATTTAACCAAGATGATCGATGGTTCAGTGACGGTCGGCCCGAATGCGGTGCAAGGGTTTAAGCGAGAAGGCTATGGGCGGCTGAACGTTAACTGGCGCGATGTGTGGGAGATGCTAACGTTTAGTGGTTTTTGGAAAGTGACTGCTAAGCACTTTAAAGCCGGATTGAGCGAGACTAAAGACTCTTGGTGGAAAAGCGGGTATTTACAGCGGGTCAACAAGTATTGCCCGATGATAAAGCTCGAAGACTTACAACCTTATCCTGCCGGTATCCGCGCTCAGGCGGTGTTGCGTGATGGCACGTTAGTGCATGACTTTTTATTTGCTCAAAGCCGGCGTAGCCTCCATGTGTGCAATGCACCATCTCCGGCGGCTACGTCTGCGATTCCTATCGGTGGCTACATCTGCGACAAAGTGGCCAATAAGTATCGAGTTAGTTGAGTCCGTTAATATCCTCAATTAGGCTGAGAAACAGATCGCGGCCAATGGGAATCAAAGCATCAGGAAAGTCGTAATCAGGATTATGCAGTTGAGGAGACTTGGTGCCGGCGCCTAGAGCAAACATCGCACCTTGCTTGGCCACGGCGGTAAATTGGCCAAAATCTTCTGACCAACGCATCGGCTCTGTCATCAAATGGTACGGTACAGTATTGTGCTCGCACGCCATAACCACGCGCTGGCAACCCTCTTCACTATTGACGCTGGCTTGAAACACATCTTGATAGTCAAACTGCACTTTGAGCTTCCCCTGTTGGGCGCATTCTCTAGCGATCAGCTCCGCTTGCTCAACCAGTGTCGCCATACCTTCGTTACTCTCACTGCGTAGTGTCGCCATCACCACAGCGTCGCCTGGTGAGGTGCCAAACGCCACTTCACCTAACTTTGCGTGGATAACGGTTACCCAATCTCGGTCATTGGTATCTTGTCGATTGAGGGACGCGGGTAACTGATGGAGCTGCTCGATAATCTGACACATCGCCAGTGCTGGGCTTAGGCCATCCTCGGGGTGGGCCGCGTGAGAGGTGATGCCTTTAAGTGTAATGATCATACCGCGAGAAGCGCAGTTGAATGTTCCAGAGCGCACCGCAACTTTGCCGAGTTCAAGCCCTGGGTAGTTGTGTAAAGCAAAAGCATAGTCAGGCATGAGAGAAGTAAAGCGAGGGTCATTCACCATGTCTATCGCACCTGTGCCGGTCTCTTCTGCTGGTTGAAAGCAGAGGATCACGCGTCCGCGCTTGGGGCGGTTTGTTGCTAGCACGGCGCCGAGCGCAGCAACCATTGCCATATGACCATCATGCCCACACTTATGTGACACACCGCACACACATGAACGATGGTTGAATGTGTTGACCTCTTCAATAGGTAGGGCATCAAGCTCGCAGCGTATCAATGTGCTAAGTCCCGCTTCATGACCGTTAAAGACAAACGCGAGTCCCTCTCCTCCTAACTGGGTATGGGTTTCATCGGGGGCAAACTTGCTAAATACCGATTGAATGCGTTGTGCAGTCGTGGCTTCTTGACGGGATAGTTCTGGGTGCTGGTGTAAGGTTTTACGTAGATCAATCAGTTGAGCTTGGGTGAGCATTACTTTCTCCATCACAGGACTGGGTCGTCAAAAACACTATACGCCTACAGTTTAACCTATGTAAATGATTGAATTTACATACTACTAACGCTCAAATTTCACGTGTGGTTTGAGTTCGACCACGTTGCCTTCGGGGTCTTCTAAGTAGATAGAGCGGCCAAAGCCTTGCGCGCCGTAACGTTTGGCAAACTCGGAAGTGGTCACATTATGTTGCGTGAGGTAATCAAGCAGCTCGTGTTCGTCAAAGTCTTCAATCTGCAAACAAAAATGATCGATATTGCGCCCATCCTGCTGGGGCGCTTTACCCCCGAGTTTGCCCAACTCACTGTCGACCGGAACAATATCAATCAACGCGCTGCCCGCGCGGCATTGAACCAAGCCAATGTCTTCTTTCTCGCGCTCAATAGGGCAGCCAAGAATATCGCGATAGAAATGCAGCATGGCATCAAGTTGAGTGGTGCGAACCACGACATGGTCAAGCGCTACCACTTGAATAGGATTTCGCTGAGTCATCTTTGCTCCTTAACTGAAACTGTAACCATAGTATACGCATCAGTTTTTGCGAGGATCGACACTGCAGACGAGCAGACAAAAAAAAATGAGCGCACAAGGCGCTCATTATTTGAATTACTTTCAATGGCTAGCTAGTAGCAACGCTTTGGTTTGTTGTGCTTTGATAGGCTGGCAGCTCTGAGCGCAGACCTTTAATCAAGCTCACACACATCACCAGTAGCACTAAGGTAAACGGTAGACCTGTGGCCACCACACCCGACTGCAATGCTTGCAGTGCTTCTTTACCACCAATCCACAGCATTACTGCGGCGATAGAGCCCTCAATACATGCCCAGAAAATACGTTGGGGCACGGGCGCATCAATCTTACCGCCAGCGGTAATACTGTCGATGACCAGTGAACCTGAATCCGATGAGGTGATGAAAAACACCAAAATCAAACCAATAGACAGTACTGAAATAATTGAGCTGTACGGCAGCGCATCGTAAACGTGGAATAGCGTGAGTGAGATGTCGGTCAGGCCATTGGCACCGAGCTCACCAACTTTGTTTACCACTTGATCAAGGGCGATACCACCGAACACAGACATCCAAATCAGGGTAACGACTGTTGGAATCACAATCACCGCAAAAATAAACTCACGTACGGTGCGACCTTTGGAAACGCGCGCGATGAACATACCGACAAATGGCGACCAAGAGACCCACCAAGCCCAGTAGAACACTGTCCAGCCATGCATCCACGCCGTATCTTCGCGGCCATGAGGGTTACTCAAAGGCAAAATGTTTTGCACATAGGCCAGCGTGCTATCCCAAATAGAGGTAAACGCGATGTCGTAATTGATCAGAATGACAAACGTCAGCAGCGCAAATGCAATCACCATATTGACGTTACTCAGGAGCTTAACACCACCATCAATACCACGGATCACCGACAGTACTGCAATAAAGGTAACAAAAGTAATAACTACCATCTGCATACCGATGCCGCCGTCTAAACCAAACACGTGGTTGATCCCGCTGGTGGCTTGTTGAGCACCTAGGCCAAGTGAGGTGGCCAAACCAAATAAGGTCGACAGTACCGCCAAAATATCAATGACGTGGCCAAGCCATCCCCAGGCACGGTCACCAAACAGAGGATAAAACGCTGAACGCAGCGAAAGCGGCAAACCTTTGTTAAAGGCAAAGAACGCAAGAGACAGAGCAACAATGGCATAAATCGCCCAGCCGTGGATACCCCAATGGAACATGGTCGCGCCCATGGCTAAGGACTTGGCCTCTGCACTGTAAGGTTCGGCATTAAGAGGCATGCCCCACCAGTCGGTAAAGTAGGCGGTCGGTTCGGCAACACTCCAAAACAGCAGGCCAATACCCATACCAGCGGCAAACAACATAGACAGCCATGAGATGGTCGAGTGCTCCGCTTTGGCCTCTTTACCACCAATACGAATTTTCCCCAACGGAGATAGCAGCAAGCCAATCGCGAAAAGAATGAAAAAGTTTGTCGACCACATGAAGAAGAGGTCAAAGTCAGCGATGATGCTATTTCGGAGCCCGTTTAGCGCGTCGCGAGCGGTAGCGGGATCGACGATAAGAAGAGAAAGAAGACAGAGAATCACAAGACCAGCACTAATCCCAAACACTGGATTGTGGATATCGAAACCCCACTTTTGCACGTTGTCTTGGCCAACCTGATAATCAGTCGTTTCGATACTATATTTTTTTAATGCATTATCCATAAATACAAAGTAAACGTTTTTATTCTGTGTTGTTCTCTAACAAGAAAAACACTAAAAGCGCCCTCCAATAATTCGAGTTCAAATGAAATTTTGTGACGCAAGTATAACTATGCCGCCATTTTTCTGCAAATTTTACTTATTTTGTCGATTTTGATACTGATTTTCGCTTTGGAGTCTAAAGGTTTGAGGTGTAATTGGTGGGGCGAGGTTAACCAGTGGAATTGAACACTTACTTGCGCTCTATCATAGGCTTAGTGATATTTGGCTGAAAACTACTGTCATATTTGTTATCGTCCAATTGCATATTCAACCCATTGATTTTTATCTTATGCTGAGACTCTTATGTCCGACTCTTCTTCCATCTACCACCGTCACGCTAAACGCTTCGCCGAACAGTACAATCAATTGGACTTTCCATCCGTTCATGACAGTTGGAAGGCACATTGGCCGATAAAAGGGGATAGAGTTCTCGATATCGGCGCTGGTTCGGGCAGAGATGCAAAGTGGATGGCTGAGCAAGGCTGCGAGGTTTTTGCGGTAGAGCCCGCCGAAGCTATGCGTCATTTGGGCCAAGAAAACACCAAAGATAGAGTGAGCTGGCTCAATGATACGCTCCCGTCACTCAATCGGGTTGTCTCACTCGGGCTCAGGTTCGATGTGATTCTTGTCAGCGCTGTGTGGATGCACATTCCCCCAAGTTCACGTCAACGGGCTTTTCGAAAACTATCCAATCTACTCAAAACTAATGGGCGTCTTATCATCATCTTGCGCCATGGAGAGTTTGAAGATGGTCGACAAGCGTACCCTGTATCGGTTGAGGAAGTTCAGCAACTGGCTAAAAACAGCGCGTTATTGGTCAACCATATCTCTCAGAGTGACGATAGCTTAAAAAGGGATGGGGTCAGTTGGCAGACAATGGTCATGAGCTTGCCTGATGATGGCTCCGGGGATCTCAATAAAATCCGTCATATTATCGTGAATGATCGTAAGTCGGCGACCTACAAATTAGCACTGTTAAGGACTTTGCTGCGGATCGCGGATGCACATCCAGGCGCGGTGATAGACAGAAGTGACGGTCGAGTCGCGATACCACTTGGTCTTGTGGGGTTGTATTGGGTTAGGCAATTCAAACGTTTGATAGATAAAGAGCAGATTCAACAAAATTCTAATCCGTCGCGGGGGTTGAGCTTTATCAAGCCTGATGGCTGGGGGCAGATAAGTCATTTAGTACCAGAAGATCTGTCTATTGGCAGTCTGTTTTTTGCTGAGGAGGCTCAAGCGCTGCAACGCACACTGCGCGATGCTATCAGTACCATTACTCAAAACCCGGTCAGATTTACTTATATCGGTAGCAAAGAGAATCGAGTATTTACAGTTTCTCGCAAAGCGAAAAGAATGCAGCCTACGGTGCAACTGGATATGGCATTTCTGTCCAGTTTTGGTGAGTTTGTGCTTGATGAAAGTCTTTGGGAGTGCATGCGATTGTATCACTCATGGATTGAGCCATTAGTTGTCAATCAGTGGGTGCTTGAGATGCAGAGTTACGTGCTCAATCAGCAAAGAAACCTGTCACTTCAAACCTATCACGATAGCCTTGCTTGGATAGATAAAGAGCATGACACCCGTCCTATTAGGCAGCGGATCGATAGCTTATTGGCAACGGATCATCATTTACACAGTGTTTGGAGTGGGGCAAAACTCAGTAAAAACATCCATGTCGATCACTGTTTGCCTTTCACCTACTGGCCAAACAATGACTATTGGAACTTATTGCCAACGACTCAAAAAGAAAATCTGCAAAAGAGTAGCCGAGTCCCTTCTTCTAGAAAGCTAACGAGTTCAAAGCAGCGTATTGTTGAGTGGTGGGAACTGGCGTGGTTAAGTGAGCCAGAGTATAAACAACGATTTTTCACACAAGCTGCGTTCTCACTTCTTCGCAATCTTCAGTGTGACGAGAAACGTTAGGAAGTGAGAA
>JBCAXU010000089.1:0-18070 GCA_038533895.1 Pseudomonadota bacterium
TGCCAAACGCTTTTGGTGAATACGACCTCTCTGCTGAGGACATGGCAGTTCATGTTAAAGAGTGGGCGCAGAGCGGATTTTTGAACCTTATCGGTGGCTGTTGTGGTACTACGCCGGAGCATATCCGCCAAATGGCCGCCGCAGTAGAAGGCGTGGCTCCTCGCACATTGCCTGACTTGACCGTTGCTTGTCGTCTGTCTGGCCTAGAACCGCTTACGATTGAAAAAGAGACATTGTTTGTGAATGTCGGTGAGCGTACCAACGTTACTGGCTCTGCACGCTTTAAGCGTCTTATCAAAGAAGAACTCTATGATGAAGCGCTCGACGTAGCCCGTCAGCAAGTAGAGAATGGTGCGCAGATCATCGATATCAATATGGATGAAGGGATGCTCGATGCCGAGGCTTGTATGGTGCGTTTCTTGAATCTCTGTGCTTCAGAGCCAGAGATTTCCAAAGTGCCGATCATGGTCGATTCCTCCAAATGGGAAGTGATTGAAGCGGGGCTGAAGTGCATCCAAGGCAAAGGTATCGTCAACTCTATTTCGCTCAAAGAGGGCAAAGAGAAGTTTATTGAGCAAGCAAAACTGATTCGACGCTATGGCGCGGCAGTGATTGTGATGGCATTTGACGAAGTTGGACAAGCAGAAACGCGAGCGCGCAAGCTAGAGATCTGTACCAACGCCTATCGTATCTTGGTCGATGAAGTCGGTTTCCCGCCTGAAGATATTATCTTTGATCCCAACATCTTTGCTGTGGCGACGGGCATTGAAGAGCACAACAACTACGCTGTTGATTTCATTGAAGCGGTCGCTGATATTAAACGTGATTTACCCCATGCCATGATCTCTGGCGGCGTGTCCAACGTGTCGTTCTCATTCCGTGGCAACAACTATGTTCGCGAAGCCATTCATGCCGTGTTCCTGTACCACTGTTTTAAAAATGGTATGGACATGGGCATCGTTAATGCCGGTCAGCTGGAAATATACGATAACGTGCCAGAGAAGTTGCGTGAAGCGGTCGAAGACGTGGTATTGAACCGTCGCAGTGACGCAACGGAGCGCCTGTTAGATATCGCGGGTGAATATGCAGAAAAAGGCGTGGGTAAAGAAGACGATGCGAGTGCGCTGGAGTGGCGTGCTTGGCCGGTAGAAAAAAGGCTAGAGTATGCCCTAGTGAAAGGCATCACCGAGTTTATCGTTGAAGATACCGAAGAGGCGCGCGTTCAAGCCGCAAAACCGTTGGAGGTGATCGAAGGGCCGCTGATGGATGGCATGAATGTCGTCGGAGACCTATTTGGCGAAGGCAAGATGTTCCTACCACAGGTAGTAAAATCTGCTCGGGTGATGAAGCAAGCTGTGGCGCATCTAGAGCCGTTTATCAATGCTGAAAAGCAAGCAGGCTCCACCAATGGTAAAATCTTGTTAGCGACAGTGAAGGGCGATGTCCACGACATTGGTAAGAATATTGTTGGCGTCGTATTGCAGTGCAATAACTATGAAATCATCGACCTTGGTGTCATGGTGCCGTGTGAAAAAATCCTCAAAGTCGCTAAGGAAGAGAAGGTCGATATCATAGGACTGTCTGGTCTCATCACTCCGTCGCTTGACGAGATGGTGCACGTTGCTAAAGAGATGCAGCGTTTAGATTTCGATTTGCCGCTGTTGATAGGCGGTGCTACCACCTCGAAAGCGCATACAGCGGTGAAGATTGAACAAAATTATCAGCATCCAGTGGTGTACGTAAACAATGCTTCCCGCGCTGTAGGTGTCTGCTCTGCACTGCTTTCTGAAACGCAAAAACCTGCCTTCGTGGAAAAACTGCAAGCTGATTATGACGTTGTTCGTGACCAGCACGCTCGAAAACGACCGCGCACTAAGCCGGTGACTTTAGAGCAGGCACGTGCCAATAAAGTGGCGATTGATTGGGAAAACTACACGCCTCCGGCGCCTGCCAAGTCAGGTGTGCATGTGTTTGACAATTTTGATGTCGCCACACTGCGTAATTATATCGACTGGACCCCTTTCTTTATGACCTGGTCTCTAGTGGGCAAGTATCCGGCGATACTTGAACATGAGGAAGTTGGAGAAGAGGCGCAGCGTCTATTCAAAGATGCCAACGATTTGCTTGATCGAGTGGAGCAAGAAGGGTTACTTAAAGCGCGTGGCATGTGTGCACTTTTCCCAGCAGCTAGCGTGGGTGATGATATCGAAGTGTATACCGACGAGTCACGCACAGAGGTGGCTCATGTGTTACATAATCTTCGTCAGCAAACAGAGAAGCCAAAAGGTTTCAACTACTGTTTATCTGACTATATAGCGCCTAAATCGTCAGGGAAGCTCGACTGGATTGGTGGCTTTGCCGTTACCGGCGGTATTGGTGAGCGGGAGCTTGCGGATCAATACAAAGCTGCGGGTGATGACTACAATGCGATTATGATTCAAGCAGTGGCAGACCGCTTGGCCGAAGCATTTGCTGAGTACTTGCACGAGCGAGTACGTAAAGAGATCTGGGGGTATGCTGCGGATGAAAACTTATCCAATGAGGATTTGATTCGCGAAAAATACCAAGGTATTCGTCCGGCGCCGGGCTATCCTGCGTGTCCGGAGCACACAGAAAAAGGCACGCTATGGCAAATGCTGAACGTGGAAGAGGCGATTGGTATGTCTCTCACCACGAGTTATGCCATGTGGCCTGGCGCTTCAGTGTCGGGCTGGTATTTCTCGCATCCGGACTCTCGTTACTTCGCTATCGCGCAGATCCAGCAGGATCAGGCAGAGAGCTACGCCCAACGTAAAGGCTGGGACATGCTAGAAGCCGAGAAATGGCTAGGGCCAAACCTTAACTAAATCAATAGGTAAATAAAAAAGCGCAGCCCGAGAGCTGCGCTTTTTGGTTGAAAGACTAAATCATTAGCGTGGCTAAGCCTAAGAACACCGATAGGCCAATCACATCGGTCACCGTCGTCAGTGCCATCCCACCGGCAAGGGCAGGGTCAATGTTCATCTTTTTGAGTAGGATAGGGATAGTGACCCCAGCAACCCCTGCGACCAGCAAGTTAGTTAACATCGCTGCCGAAATAATACCGCCGAGCATCCAGTTACCTTTCCAGGCTACGACAATTCCGCCAATAATCAGCGCCCACATGATGCCGTTGAGTAGCCCGATAGCCGCTTCTTTTAAAAGCAGCTCACGTTTGTTCGAGTCACCAATATGACCTAGGGCCAAACCGCGGATCACCAACGCGACTGTCTGGTTACCGGCTACCCCACCCATAGAAGGTACTATGGTCATCAAGACAGCAATTGCCGCCATTTGATCCAATGTTGCCTCAAACATGTTCGATACTGAGGCCGCGGCTAATGCCGCGAGTACATTTGCTCCTAACCAGATGCTGCGTTTACGTGCTGACTTGACCACTGGTGCGAAGGTATCTTCGTCGTCGTCCATACCGGCCATGCTCATCATTGAGTGCTCGGCGTCTTCACGGATAACATCGACCACGTCATCAATGGTAATACGGCCGACTAAGTGTTGGTTCTCATCAATAACCGGAGCAGAAACCCAATTTCGACGCTCAAATAAGCTGGCAATGTCGGAGTCGCTCATGGTGACGTCGATGGCTTCGTCAGCATCCTCCATTACATCTGCAATCTTCACATCAGGCTGAGTGGTGATCAGTGTTGTAATGGGTAACTCGCCAATCAAGCGGTTCTCTTCGTCTATGACGTACAGTGCGTCGGTCGCTTCGGGCAGCTCCCCTTTCATTCGCAAGTAGCGCAAAACCACATCGACATCAACATCACCACGAATGGTGATCACGTCGGTGTTCATCAAACTACCGGCAGTATCTTCAGGGTAGGATAGGGCGGTTTCGACTAACAGGCGCTCTGCAGCGTCCATTTGCGCCAGAACTTCTCGGGAAACATCATCGGGCAGACTACGCAATACGTAGGCGACGTCGTCCGTCTCCATCCCTTCTGTCGCTTCTGCGAGCATCTCTGGCGCCATTTTCGACACCAATGCATCTTTGACGTCTTCATTCAGCTCGTCAAGGATTTCACCGTAATCTTCGGGGTCAGTCAGTTGCCACAGAACTTCACGACTTTTGCGTGGAGAGGCTTCTAAAAGATGAGCAATATCTTCCGGCTCCATGTCCTGCAATTGACGACGGACATGGACAAAGCGGCCATTTTCGAGGGCTTCAGTGACTTCTTGGAGGGCCTGGTGAGCTTGATCGAATTCTATCTGCTCTGCCATTCATTCCCCCTAACTCGTTGTTGTTACAATGCGAAACATAGTAACGTAATTTTAGAATGGATTTAATCAGTTATTGTGAAGCGCGCAGATTTAATTGCTTAGCTGGGGCATATCCAACCGGATTAATAGGCGGTGGGGGCTATTCGTCTTCGTCGAACTTGTCTTCAATGAGGTGACAAACCGCATCAAGCGCAGGCTCAGCATCGCTTCCCTCAGCGCTTATGGTCACGTACTCGCCCTGCGCGGATTCCAGCATCAATAGCCCCATCACACTATCGGCAGTGGCTTCTTTGCCTTCGTGATTTTGAATGGTCAATACGGCTTGAAAAGATTGGGCGAGTTCTACCAGTTTTACAGCAGCGCGAGCATGAAGTCCTAAACGATTTTGAATTAACACAGTGCGGCTCTGCTGCATAAACTAGTCCTTGTGATTTTTCTCTAGTGAGGCGTGACGTATCTGTACTTGGTGGCCCATTTCGGCAAAGTACTCGCCAATTTGCTGAGTCAGGTACACCGAGCGATGTTTGCCGCCAGTACAGCCAATTGCCACCGTCAGATAGCTACGGTTGTTTTTTTCCAGTAGCGGTAACCAATGTTCGATGAACTTTTGGATTTGCTGTTTGAGTTCCATCACTTCGGGGTGACCTTCAAGGAACGACTTGATTGGCGCATCTAAGCCAGTGAGTGGTCTTAGATCTGGCTCCCAGTGTGGGTTGGGTAAAAAACGCACATCAAATACGTAGTCGGCGTCGCTGGGTAGGCCATATTTAAAGCCAAACGATTGAAAGACCATGACCAGATCTTTGCGCTCACGACCTTCAATCCGCATGCGGACGGTTTCGCTCAGTTCGTGCAGCGATTGGTTACTACTATCAATGACAAGGTCGGCGTGCTCTTTCAGCGGAGACAAGATGCAACGCTCTTTTTCTATCGCTTGCTCAAGAGAAGTATTGCCTAAACTCAAGCTTAGAGGATGGATACGGCGGGTTTCGCTGTAGCGCTTAAGGAGCGTCTCTTTGTTCGCATCCAAAAACAGTACGCTGACGTCGGAACCTTGTTTGAGCTTGCTCAGTACATCTTCAACCAGATTGGGTTCTTTGGGTAAATTGCGAATATCAATGCTGACGGCAACGTTTTGTTTACTCGACTGAACGGATTGAACGAACACCTCCAGTAAATCAACCGGAAGGTTATCGACACAATAGTAACCGAGATCTTCGAGTACTCGTAAAGCGACACTTTTACCAGCACCTGACTGGCCACTGACGACGATCAGGCGCATTATTGATTGACCATAATGTCATAAAGCTCTTGGTCTGATTGAGCTTTACGCAATTGCTTGAGGATTTGTTTGTCGTTGAGACGTTCAGCCATGCTGGAAAGGGTTTTGAGGTGCTCTTTACATTGGGCATCAGGGACCAAAAGGGCAAACAGCAGATCAACAGGGCGATTGTCGATAGCGTCAAACTCGACCGGCGACTCACATTGGAGAAGTACAGCGACGGCTCTATCGCTTGATTGCATACGAGCATGGGGAATGGCAATCCCATTTCCGATGCCAGTACTGCCCATTTTTTCTCGGCTGAGCATACATTCAAATAGTTCAGTGGAGTTTTGCCCGGTTTGTTCTGCGACCAGTTCACTGATCATCTCAAGGGCGCGTTTCTTACTAGTACATTGAACTGCACTTTTGGTGCAGTTCAATGTGAGGATTTCGCTTAGTTGCATGGTAATTAGTGAGCGTTTAGCTTTTCTTTGTGCTTGTTGAGCTGTCTAACCAGCTTATCGACAAGGGAATCAATCGCTGCATACATGTTTTCATCTTCCGAAGAGGCATGAATTTCAGCTTGGTTAACGTGAAGGTTAGCTTCTGCGATTTGACGAACTTTTTCAACTTTTAGTACGACATGAATGCTATTTATGTGGTCGAAAAAGCGTTCTAGCTTTTGAAATTTTTCGTTGACGTAGTCTTGCATTGAATCGGTGAGATCAATGTGTTGGCCATCAATGTTGATTTGCATAGACTTTCCTTCTCGGTTGTAGGCCTAAAGCAGGCGTTTGCGCTGACTGGAAGGGGCAATACCTAATGATTCACGGTACTTAGCAATTGTCCTTCTAGCGACCTGAATCCCTTGGTCAGCGAGTAGAGCTGCAATCTTGCTATCACTGAGCGGCTTGGCGCTGTTTTCTGCGGCAACCAGCTTCTTGATCAGAGCTCGAATTGCAGTCGATGAGCACTCCCCACCATTATCTGTACTGACATGGCTAGAAAAGAAGTACTTCAGTTCAAAGATACCCCGTGGGGTATGCATAAATTTTTGCGTGGTTACCCTAGAAATGGTGGATTCGTGCATATCGACCGCAAGGGCGACATCATTTAACACCATTGGCTTCATCGCTTCTTCACCATACTCAAAGAAATCGCGCTGATGTTCAACAATACACTTGGCAACTTTGAGCAAAGTCTCGTTTCTACTTTCCAAGCTTTTTATCAGCCATTTGGCCTCTTGTAAGTTGCTACGAATGTACTGACTGTCGGCGCTATTACCTTTGCCTAATGCGGCGTACTGCTGATTAACTTTAAGTCGAGGTACCGAATCAGGGTTAATGGTGACGACCCATTTTCCGTGGTCTTTAAATACGGACACATCGGGTATTACGTATTCAGCGTGCTCTGATGAAATTCGGCTTCCCGGTCTTGGATCCAACTGTTGGATCAATTTCAGCACTTCGCGTAAGTCTGCTTCTTTGAGCTTAGTCTCTTTTATGATCAGTTTGTAGTCGCGGTTGCCAAGTTGGTCTATATGGTCAGTCAGCACCAACTTTGCTTCAGCAAGCCAAGGTGTGTCTTCAGGAAAGGTGGCTAATTGAAGGAGTAGGCAATCCTGCAAGTTGACTGAGGCGACTCCGAGTGGGTCAAATTGCTGAATGCGTTTGCGAACGGCTTCAATTTCGTCGAGCTCTATCTCTTCGTTATCGAAACTTTCGAGGATTCCCTCTGTTGTCACGGTCAGGTAGCCATAATCGTCGATGGCATCAATCAACGCGAGAGCGATGGTACGGTCAGTGTCGCTAAATGGAGTCAGATCAAGCTGCCAAAGTAAGTAGTCTTGCAGCGATTGGGTTGTCTCACCCTGATAGACTGGCATGTCGTCGTCAGCGGCAATTCCTGTACTGCCGGTATTGGCGCTGTAGACATCGTCCCAAGTGGTGTCAATTTCCAAGTCATTACTGATTTCCGACTGTTCAATCAGCTCTGAGCTGTCTTTGACATCTGGTTCAGCCTGTTCGCCCAATTCGACCGTGGGCTCTTTTTCTTCGGTTTGGCTCTGTGCTTCTGCTGTCGGCTCATCACTGGTTTCTTCAACCTCGAGCAGAGGGTTAGAATCCAAAGCTTCTTGGATCTCTTGTTGAAGATCTAGCGTCGACAATTGCAACAAACGTATTGCTTGCTGCAACTGAGGCGTCATCGCTAATTGCTGTCCTAGCTTGAGTTGTAATGAGGGTTTCATTCAGTCTTAGTTGCCTTAATGCTGGAGAATCTTACCGTTCTTTCCTTTAATCATAGACGGAATTGTTCGCCGAGATAAACTTGTTTCACTTGATCGTTGTTCAGTACTTGCTCCGGTGTCCCTTCTGCAATCAGATGACCTTGACTTACAATATAGGCTTTTTCACATACATCGAGAGTTTCACGCACATTGTGGTCAGTGATAAGCACGCCTAGGCCTCTATCGCGCAAATGTTCGATGATTTTTTTGATATCAATCACCGAGATTGGGTCGACACCAGCAAAGGGTTCGTCCAACAGAATAAACTGTGGGTTGGCGGCCAAAGCGCGAGCGATCTCCACTCGGCGTCGTTCACCACCTGATAATGCCATACCCGCGCTATGGCGAATGTGCTGGATGTGGAATTCTTCTAACAAATCTTCTAGCTTGTCTTGGCGTTCTTCGCGCGTCATCTCTTCACGCGTTTCAAGAACGGCCATAATGTTGTCTTCAACCGACAATTTACGGAAGATAGACGCTTCTTGAGGAAGATAACCTATCCCCATGCGTGAGCGGCTGTGCATCGGTAATATACTGATGTCACTGTCATCAATGGTAATGGTGCCTTGGTCGCGAGCGACCAGACCTACGATCATATAAAACGAGGTGGTTTTACCCGCTCCATTCGGACCTAGTAGACCGACAATTTGCCCTGACTCGACCTGCAAACTAACATCGGTCACGACGGTGCGATTGCCGTAGGTTTTGGCTAAGTGCTGCGCTTTTAGTATCGCCATAATTATTCTTGTACTGCTTGAGGCTGAAGAACGGTGGAAACGCGATCGCCTTTCTCTTTACCGTCAGCAATCAATTTCTGAGAGGAAATTTTGTAGCGGATCTTGGTGCCGCGAATCACACTATCATCTTGTGAGAGCATCGCTTGATCGATCATGGTCAGTTGGTCGTCGACCATTTTGTAATAGAGCTCTTTTGCTTCACCGTATAAGGTTTTTCCATCATCGGTTAACTGCGAAAACGTCGCTAGGTCGCCATATCCTTCAATCTCTTGAATGGCGCCATCCTCAGCATTGCGAGTGACAACGACTTTGTCGGCATTGATGTTAATGCTGCCTTGCTTGAGTTTGACGTCACCAATAAAGGTTACTTTATTGCTCTGCATATCAAGCTGTTGGCTGTCAGAGTCGATATAAACAGGTTGGTCCCTATCTGTTGATAGCGCAAGCGCGTGACCTGACAGAACTAAACAAGAAATCAGACTAAGGTGTGAGAGTTTCATATCTACCTTGTACGTGGTTGTATAGGGTGGCGTGATTGTCAGCAAAGTTGCCAGTCATCGCTTGTCCTACTGTTTCAAATTGCGGGCCTACCATCACCACTTGGTTATCTGCCCAAAAGTCTCTGCTATCCAATTGAATATTCATCACATCGGTCGACAGAGTATCAAAACCTGAATCAGGTAATAAGTTGGTGGCCAGCACATCATCGTAGAGTGTTAGAACATGGTCTTTGGTTAACACGCCGCGTACAGCAGTAATTTCCCACTCTAACGTTGTGCCCTGTTTAAATACTTTTAATACCGGGCGATTAAAAATGGTATCGCCACTTTTTGCATAGTGATCAAGGTCGACTGAAGTGATCACATAGCTGCGAACCCCTTGTTCGTTGTATGAGGTGTTCTCTAGCCCTTTACCGCTGAACATGGGGACTTCTGTATCTGGCTCTACCTGGATATCATAACTCTGCTGCTGCTCGAAAAGATAGTAAGCAGACCAGCAAATGATAAAAGCCAGAATAAGATAACCAATACGAGATAAACTCATATACTCAGACCTTTGTGAACATCTAGTTCGTTTCGTGCTTGAAGAATGAGGTCACACACCTCTCTGACGGCTCCGTGCCCGCCGCGAATCGAGGTGACATAATTCGCTCTGCGCGCAAGCAGTGGATGACCATCGGCCACACATACTTTAAGTGCGACTTGCTCCATCACCGGCCAATCAATCAGGTCGTCACCAATGTAGCCAGTGTGCTCAGAGGCGATATTGAGTTTATCGCAAATATCTTGATACGCCTTCACTTTATCGTCTTGACCTTGATAAATCAGTGAAATACCGAGCGCTTTCATTCGGTTTTCGACAATCTGCGAGCGACGACCGGTAATAATGGCGACCTCAATCCCCGCACTCATGAGGGCCTTTATTCCATAGCCGTCACGGGTATGGAAGGTTTTTAACTCTTCACCTTGATTGCCCATGTAGATTAGACCATCAGAAAAGACGCCATCGACGTCGCAGATTAATAGCTTAATGTGTTTGGCAACATCTAGAATAGATTGTTCCACAGGTTGATATAGAGTCTCGACCATGGTGCTCATTACATCACTCCTGCTTTGAGTAGGTCATGCATGTTTAATGCGCCCACAACGACGCCTTGCTGACAAAGAATCAAGCCGTTGATGCTTTTTTGCTGCATTAAGTTGAGCCCTTCTGCAGCAAGCATATTAGGTTCTGCGACCGTAGGGTTGATGCTCATGACATCGCCAATGAGTGAGGTGTGTATATCAACGCGCTTGTCTAAGATACGGCGTAGGTCACCATCGGTAAAAATACCCACCAGTTGCTGTTTTTCATCGACCACAGCAGTCATACCCAAGCCTTTTTGACTGATCTCGAGCAGCGCGTCACGGACCACAGTGGTCGGGGTTACTAGCGGTAAGCTGTCGCCAGTGTGCATGATGTCGGCCAGCTTCAGCAGCAGTTTGCGCCCCAGTGCGCCACCTGGGTGCGACAGGGCAAAATCTTCCGCGGTAAATCCACGAGCACGCATCAACGCCATCGCTAATGCATCACCCATGACCAGCGTTGCAGTGGTGCTGGAGGTTGGAGCTAACTGAATCGGGCAAGCTTCTTTAGGTACCGTAATTTGCAGGTGGATATCGGACAGTTTCGCCATGTTAGATTCAGGCTTGCCGGTCATACTTATGATTTTGATGTTAAGTCGTTTGAGAACCGGAAACAAACCAAGGATCTCAGACGATTCTCCGGAGTTTGAGATAGCGAGGACGATGTCTCCCGCTGCAATCATCCCAAGATCCCCATGTGCGGCTTCGCCAGGGTGAACAAAGAAAGCGGAAGTACCCGTGCTGGCCAGGGTAGCGGCAATTTTGTTACCAATATGACCAGATTTTCCGATTCCCATCACCACAACTTTGCCTTCTTTATTCGCAAGGATCAGCTCGCAGGCTTGAACGAAATCATCATTCAAGTATTGATCAAGTTGTTCTAGGGCAGCGATTTCAGTTTTGAGTACTTCAAGGGCTGCAGAGCGATAATCAAACATACACAACTCCAAACTCAGATTAAGCGGTCATATTTATAATTAAGTAGACCTGATAGGCAATAAAGCTGCAAAACAGTATGCCGCCTTCAAGGCGATTGATGCTGCGCGATTTCCCCAGTGCCATTAAAACCAGCAGGAGTGACACGCAGAGCATGACCCAAAAGTCACGCCCCATCGCGTACTCACTGAGTAGCGAAGGGTTTAAGATGCCCGGGATACCCATGACCGCCAAAATATTGAAAACATTTGAGCCGATGATATTGCCTACCGCCATATCATCTTCTCCTTTCATTACTCCAGCCAGCGAGGCGGCGAGTTCAGGAAGGCTAGTACCAACAGCGATGATGGTTAAACCGATCACTAGATCGCTCATACCGAAGTACTGAGCGATGATCACTGCATTATCAACCAGCATATCTGCAGATAATGGCAACACGATTAGGCCAATCACTACCCAAAGTGCCGCTTTGGCATTGCTGACTCCGTCTGGCACTTCAGACTCTTGCTCTTCGAGCATGGCATCTGCGATGCCGCTGGCTTTCTCTTTCTGACTGATCCGTAGCATAGCGATGATGAACGCGCCAAATAGCACAAATAGCAAAACGCCTTCATAGAAACCTAGGTGGCTATCCCATAGTAATACGCCTGCTAGAAGCGTTACCCCTATCATTAATGGCAGCTCTCGACGCAAGACCGCAGAGCTTATCGATAGTGGTTTGATGAGAGCGGTAATACCTAGGATAAGGGCAATATTAGCGATGTTGGAGCCAAGCACGTTACCGACGGCGGTGTCCGTTTTTCCGTCTAATGCCGCCGTTGCAGAAACCATCATTTCGGGTGCAGATGAGCCCATTGCTAGGATAGTCATACCGATAACTAACGGTGAAATACCGACATTTCGTGCAAGTGCGGCGGCACCAAATACCAGCTTATCGGCACTCCATACTAAAAAGACTAAACCAATAATGAGAAACACAACGGCTTCGAACATGATAATTCCTAATCCATACACTTCGAGAGAATTTAACCGTTAATTTTGACGCTTTGGGTATTAAAAGGGAAGCAGTTCATTCAATTAATTATTGACCTAGAGTGCAGAGTCAGGAAAAAGGACATAGTTATATGTTCAGTCACTAATATTTGACACTTCACAATTAATTGAACAGTGCTTTAAATTCTGTACCAATGTGCTTATGATTGCCCATTCTTACAGGAACGAATAAGAGTTCAACATGGAACATGAAGACTTAGTGACCGTCAAGCAACTAACGTTTTCTCGTGGAGATCGCAAAATATTTGACGACGTCAGCCTGCGTATGCCAAAAGGCAAAGTCACTGCGATCATGGGGCCGTCAGGGATAGGAAAAACCACCTTGTTACGACTGATAGGTGGGCAGCTCTACCCTGAGCACGGAGAAATCTGGTTCGATGGCAACAACATCCCATCACTAAGCCGTAGTAAACTCTATCAAGAACGTAAAAAGATGAGCATGTTGTTTCAATCAGGTGCGCTTTTTACCGACTTATCGGTGTTTGATAATGTCGCTTTCCCTCTTAGAGAGCATACCGAATTAGACGAAGAGCTGATCCGTACTTTAGTGCTGCTTAAACTCGAAGCCGTAGGCTTGCGCGGCGCGGCCCAATTGATGCCCAGTGAGCTATCCGGAGGCATGGCCAGACGCGCAGCTTTAGCACGAGCTATCGCCCTAGACCCTGACTTAATCATGTTTGATGAACCTTTTGTTGGTCAGGATCCAATAACTATGGGAGTGCTGGTGGAGTTAATTCATAATCTCAATCAAGCCCTTGGTGTCACGGCTATCGTAGTATCACACGATGTGCCAGAGGTGATGAGCATTGCTGACTGGGTTTATATTTTAGCCAACGGAAAAGTGGTGGCTTGCGGTACGCCTGAAGAGCTACGAGAAAATCCCGATCCACAAGTACAGCAGTTTCTGCAAGGAAATGCTGACGGTCCTGTCCCGTTCCGCCATCCGGCCAAGCCGCTGGCAGAGGAGCTGTTCTCATAATGGCAAACTTAGCAAATTTCGTGGCGTCAGTTGGCCGCAGGGTGATGTCTATCAGTCAGGCCTTTGGTCGAGCCAGTTTAATGCTGTTCGGTGCGTTAGCCAGTCGTCCACAACCGCTGAAAAACCTCCCGCTTTTGGTTAAGCAGCTGTATAGCGTAGGGGTGCAATCACTGATTATTATCGTGTTATCGGGTCTGTTCATCGGGATGGTTCTGAGCCTTCAAGGCTACGTGATCTTAGTTGATTTTGGAGCGGAGGGTGCATTGGGGCAAATGGTTGCTCTATCACTACTGCGCGAACTCGGTCCGGTTGTGACCGCATTGCTGTTCGCTGGTCGTGCGGGATCCGCGCTGACGGCGGAGATTGGGCTGATGAAAGCCACAGAGCAGCTATCCAGTATGGAAATGATGGCCGTGGATCCGCTAAAGCGCGTGATTGCGCCACGTTTTTGGGCCGGTGTGATCTCTATGCCTTTGTTAGCGATGATCTTTATGGCTGTGGGTATTTGGGGCGGCCAATTAGTCGGGGTGGATTGGAAAGGAATTGATCACGGCAGTTTTTGGTCTGCGATGCAGGCGTCTGTTGAGCTCGGCCAAGATATCGGCAATAGCATGATTAAGAGTTTAGTCTTTGCGATTACCGTGACTTGGATTGCGCTGTTCAACGGTTATGATGCGATTCCAACCTCAGAAGGAATCAGCCGCGCGACGACACGTACCGTCGTACACTCTTCATTGGCAGTACTTGGTCTAGACTTCGTACTAACTGCATTGATGTTTGGGAACTAATCATGCAACAAACTAGAAAAACTGAATTATGGGTTGGTAGCTTCGTTCTCGCTGGAATTTGCGCAATTTTAGTGATGATCTTTCAAGTGGCTGACGTAAAGGGACTAGGCTCTAGCGATACTTACACTCTGAAAGCGGAGTTTGACAACATTGGCAGCCTTAAAGTGCGCTCTCCTGTCAAAGTGGGTGGTGTCGTCATCGGGCGCGTCACCAGCATTGGTCTCAACACAGATTCTTTGCTACCAGTGGTGACAATGGCAATCAACGCTCGCTACGACCAGTTTCCTGAAACATCGAGTGTGAAAATTCTTACCTCAGGGTTAATTGGTGAGCAATACATAGGGTTAACACCAGGTTTCGTGTTTGACGATGAACAGATGCTGGTGGATGGCGATTATATCGAAGACACCAAATCGGCGTTAGTCCTTGAAGACCTGATCGGCCAAGTTCTTTATAGTGTCGGCGGTTCGGATAGCGAGTAGGGAGATGGTCATGGTTAAAAAGTTAGTACTCACTCTGTTTTCATTTATTATTGTATTTGGTGCTCGTGCTGAGGGAATTGATAAAACCCAGCCTTACCAGATGATGCGTCAGGTGGCTGAAACCGCGTTCTCACGGCTCAAAGCTGAGCAGGATTTGATTCAACAAGATCCGAATCATCTCAAAGTGATTGTCGATCAAGACTTGATGCCTTTCGTTAACGAAAAATACGCAGCGCTCAAGCTGCTTGGCCCCAATTTAAGAGGCGCCAAGCGCGAAGATGTGGGTGAGTTTATTGTTGCGTTTCGTGCCTATTTGGTGACTTCATACGCTCAAGTGTTGACTCAATACACCGACCAAACCATAGAGTTTGAACCTGAGCCGAAAATCGCCCCAGATAAGAGCATTACCAGCATTAAGGTCGACATCATTGACACGCCTCGTCCCAATATCAAGCTTGAGTTTAAGCTGCGTCGTGACAAGAACAGCGGTGAATGGGAGGCGTTCGATATGATTGCCGAGGGAATTAGTTTGCTATCTAGCAAGCAGTCAGAGTGGAGCAGCAAAATTCGTCAAGAAGGTATTTTGGCTGTGGCACAAGAGCTGACAGAGCTAGCAAACCAGCCGATTCGCTTTGAGAGCAAAAGCAATGGGTAATCTGCAATGGCAGCTTGATAGCGAGCAGCGTTACTCACTTTCTGGCGAGCTAGATCGTGAGAGTGTGCCTGAACTGTGGTCGCTGCTAAAGCAGCAACATTTTCCAACTGGTACCGTGGATGTGTCATTGGAACAGGTGAGTCGAGTCGATTCGGCTGGTATGGTGATGCTGATTCACTTATTAGAGCATGCAAAAAAACAAAACTGTCATATAATGCTCAGTTTCGTGCCGGATGAACTGCACACATTATTTCAGTTAAGCAATGTTGAAGAGTTCGTTGCGGGACATTTAGAAAGTACAACAGGGGTGAATTGTGGATAGCGCAAAAGTACAACAGATTTTAAACGAAGCATTGAGTTTAGAAGAGCTGCACGTCAAAGGCGAGGGCAGCCATTATGAAGTAGTTGCTGTTGATGCTTGTTTCGATGGAATGAGTCGCGTTAAGAAGCAACAACTGATTTATGCACCACTGATGGAATATATCCAACGAAATGACATCCACGCTGTTTCTATCAAAGCTTACACTCCTGAAGAGTGGGCTCGTGATAAGAAGTTGATGTCACTGTAAGGTTTTAGAATGGAAAAGTTTCGAGTAATTGGCTCTAAAAAGCCTTTGGTTGGTGAGGTCACCATCTCAGGTGCTAAGAACGCCGCGTTACCTATTTTATTTGCGTCAATTCTAGCGGAAGAGCCGGTTGAGGTCGCGAATGTACCACGCTTGCGTGATATCGATACCACTATGGAGCTACTAAAGCGCTTGGGCGCTAAAGTGGAACGTAATGGCTCGGTGCACGTCGATCCAAGCAGCATTAACGAGTATTGTGCGCCATATGACTTAGTCAAAACGATGCGTGCGTCGATCTGGGCATTAGGGCCGCTAGTGGCGCGCTTTGGTCAAGGTCAAGTTTCGCTGCCGGGAGGCTGTGCTATCGGTGCTCGTCCGGTAGATTTACACATCCACGGTTTAGAGCAACTTGGTGCAACCATTACCCTTGAAGATGGTTACGTGAAAGCCAATGTCGATGGCCGCCTTAAGGGCGCGCATATTGTGATGGATAAAGTGAGCGTGGGTGCCACGATTACCATTATGTGTGCGGCTACCCTAGCTGAGGGCAAAACAGTATTAGACAACGCGGCACGTGAACCTGAAATCGTCGATACCGCCGAGTTCCTCAACAAGCTGGGCGCAAAGATCTCTGGTGCCGGTACGGATACGATCACTATTGAAGGGGTAGAGCGTCTTGGTGGTGGTCAGCACTCTGTGGTGGCTGACCGAATTGAAACGGGTACTTTCCTTGTAGCTGCTGCTGTATCTGGTGGCAAAGTAGTGTGTCGTAATACCAAGGCGCATTTGCTAGAGGCCGTTTTGGCTAAGTTAGAAGAAGCGGGGGCCTTGGTTGAGTCTGGAGAGGATTGGATCTCGGTGGATATGATAGATCGTGAACTCAAAGCGGTCACGGTTCGCACCGCGCCGCATCCAGGCTTTCCGACCGACATGCAGGCGCAGTTCACTTTGCTAAACCTGATGGCAAAAGGCGGCGGCGTGATCACCGAAACCATTTTCGAGAATCGCTTTATGCATGTACCCGAGCTAATGCGTATGGGTGCCAAAGCTGAAATCGAAGGCAACACGGTTATCTGTGGTGATGTTGAAGAGCTCAGTGGTGCGCAGGTGATGGCGACAGATCTTCGTGCCTCAGCAAGCCTTGTTATCGCAGGTTGTATCGCCAATGGTGAAACCATTGTCGACCGTATTTATCACATCGACCGCGGCTACGATAAGATTGAAGATAAGCTCTCGGCGCTTGGCGCAAATATTGAACGTTTTCGCGATTAACGATAAAATCAGCTAACGCTTGTAAGCCGAAACGCGAGTTTCGGCTTTTTTATGAATATCAGATCAGTGAGAGTCTTATTTTACTAACGAGTCTCTCTGTTCTTGGAGAACCACGATGATTGCACTATTACGTGTATTGGCTGTTGCGATTTTTGCAATTGTGATGTTTGTGTTTGGCTGTGGCTACTGTCTTTTGAGCCCACGTAACCCTAAGCACGTTTTTACCTTTGGTCGCCTTTTTGGCAAGATGTCACGAGTATTCGGTATCACCCTTGAACTACGCATCCCCGAAGATGCGTACCAGCGTGGTCAGCATGTTTACATTGCTAACCACCAGAATAACTGGGATTTGTTTACTGTGTCATCGGCTGTGACGCCGAAAGTCGTCACAGTGGGCAAAAAAAGCTTAGCTTGGATGCCACTGTTTGGTCAATTGTACTGGCTTACTGGCAACATCTTGATCGATCGCGCTAACCGCTCAAAAGCCAAAGGCACTATTGACCAAGTGGTGGACAACTTGAATCAAAGTGATGTATCGGTATGGATGTTTCCTGAGGGGACGCGTTCACGTGGGCGAGGTTTGTTACCTTTTAAAACCGGCGCATTTCATGCAGCGCTAGGGGCCAATCTGCCGATTATTCCAATCGTGTGTAGTTCAACTGCTGGGATTAAGCTGAATCGCTGGAACAATGGTCATGTTATCGTTGAAATGCTGCCACCCGTCTCTATTGAAGGCTATAGGAAAGACAACGTACGCGAGTTGGCGAACGTATGTCGAGAGCAGATGAAGCATAAACTGGAAGCACTAGATCAAGAGGTCGCGATGCTTAATGAGAAGCAAGGCGTTAAAGCCTAGTTGGCTCAATGACTGATTACCTAGCCCCAGTGATGATGTCGCTGGGGCTTTTTTGTCTCCGGACATAGTTAGAACCATCAGAAACGAAAAAAGCCAAGTCTTTCGACTTGGCTTTTTAAGGTGGCTCCTCCTGCTGGGCTCGAACCAGCGACCTGCGGATTAACAGTCCGTCGCTCTACCAACTGAGCTAAGGAGGAACTATTCTGTTTGTGTCTTACTTCGTAAGTACACCAAATAATGGTGCCTCGAGGCGGAATAACGGGCCCGCCCAGGGCACTGACCGATGTTTTCAACAAGTCACTGACTTACTTAG
>JBCAXU010000090.1:0-17945 GCA_038533895.1 Pseudomonadota bacterium
ATTGTGTCACCGTTAGGTACGATGAAGACCATTAAACTGGAGCGACACACGAGGTTCGAACTCGTGACCTCAACCTTGGCAAGGTTGCGCTCTACCAACTGAGCTAGTGTCGCATCAACAACGTTTACGTCGTTTAGGGCTGCGAATTATAAGAGCATTTTTTTGTGATGCAAGTCCTTCATGCAAAAAAAGCCATTTTTTTTTGCGTTTGAGCAAAAAGCGCACAAACCTGCACGAAAGGGCTTGAAAATCAATCAAAACACCGTGTTAGCGAGCCTCTCATTTGTCTAACAAACGTAAAGTGGGAGATCGACCTGCCTTTTGCAAGCGCTTCATCGCCGGGGGCAAAAAAATTCTATATAACAGACCAAAGAAGACTCTATTCGATGAATCAATTAAACGGACTTAATGTTGTATGCACCTTAGTCGTTGTCGTGCACCACTGCTTGCATTGCTGATGCTAGTGTTCTTGTTGGCTGGATGTGGTTCACTACCCAAGCCTGTCAGAAACTTGGGTAAAAGCGATGTTGACTTCGTTATGGACGTTCATGCCCGCCAACTCAAAGCTCAAATAGCTAAGTTAACGCGTAAACTCTACATACGTAACCCGATTCAATTAAGTAAGAGCCCCAATGCGACGATTGAGAGTCGTATCGAACAAATATTAGGCTCAGAGGATGAAGTCGAGCTCCCATCACTACTGTTTGACGAACTCAACCAAGTGACTGGTATTGAGGCGATATTACTGAGCTTTGAACAGGACTATCAAGGCGATCGCGTCTTCGCAGCCATGGTTGGCTTAACCGAAATGCTTAGACGCTCGTACAACCACCAGCAAGAGTTCTTCATTCTTGATTCACTCGATGAACAAGCCCTGTACAACAGTGCGAGAAATATCGAGATATTTGTGTGGCGCCTTTATCATCGAAAAGACAGCGACGGAAACCCACTGATTTACACCAACGATACCGATGAACAAGGCGGCGACATGAGCTTTGACCGAGTATTCACTAAGATGATCACCATTCAGGATATGATGGCCCTTATCGTGGCCGATAAAACCAACCGCAGCATCACTAAAGTCGCCCATGGTGTTGCTCAGTTTGTGTTTCTCCCGATCCCTTAACTCAAAATCAAAAGAGCCGCACTTTCGGTGCGGCTCTTTGCTTAAATACTGAAGATGGTTTGGCGATAGTACTGCAGCTCAGCAATGGACTCACGGATATCATCCAGTGCCAAGTGGCTGCCTTGCTTGCTAAAGCCTTCAAGCACTTCTGGCTTCCATCGACGAGTGAGCTCTTTAAGCGTACTGACATCGATATAGCGGTAATGGAAGTACTGCTCTAGCTCTGGCATGTGCTTGTACAGAAAACGGCGATCTTGGCCGATGCTGTTACCACAGATTGGCGATTTACCTTTAGGTACCCATTTTTGTAAGAACTCGATGGTTTGTCGAATCGCTTGCTCTTCGTCGATCTCACTCGCTCTGACGCGATCCACCAGACCACTACCTGTGTGAGTGGTCGTACACCACTCATCCATTTTTAGCAGTTCCTGCTCTGGTTGATGAATGGCAAGTACAGGTCCTTCAGCTAAGATATTTAATTCACTGTCCGTCACTATGGTGGCGATTTCGATAATTTTATGTGTTTCTGGGTCAAGCCCAGTCATCTCAAGATCAATCCAAATCAGATTTTGATCGCTAAAGGACATAAATCGTTGCCTATTGGTTTTGTGCTAAAAGAGGTACTATACCCAAATTCCGATCCCCAAGATAGTTTGAGATACCCTCCTTCTTGTTGGTATCAGTCAATACATTAATCAATTGAAGTAGAGAAACGTGGCTAAAAAGAAAAAGCTAACCAAAGGTCAGGTAAGACGGGTACGTCACAACCAAAAGCGTAAACTCAAGCAAGAGGAATCCGTGCAGTGGGATGAGTCTATGCTAGGGAGCAGTAAATCCGGCCTGGTTATCACTCGTTTTGGACAACACGCCGACATCGAAGATTTAGAGACCGGCGAGATTCAACGTTGCAACCTTCGTCGAGGTATCGAAAGCCTTGTGTCTGGCGATAAAGTTATTTGGCGCCCGGGGCTTGAATCAATGGAAGGCATCTCAGGCGTGGTCGAAGCGGTTGAGCCTCGCCACTCAGTACTGACTCGTCCCGACTATTACGACGGCCTTAAGCCTGTGGCTGCCAATGTCGACCAAATGGTGATTGTTTCTTCGGTTTTGCCTGAGCTGTCACTCAATATTATCGATCGCTACCTTGTCGCCTCTGAAACGCTCGAAATTGCACCGCTACTGGTGTTGAACAAAATTGATTTACTCGAGCCCGAGCAACTGACGGAGTATCAATCTTGGTTAAATGAATACCAGAGAATCGGCTATAAGGTGTTGTTTGTTAGTAAACAAACCGGTGAAGGTATTAAAGAGCTAGAAGCAGAGCTTAAAGATCGCATTAATATTTTTGTCGGTCAGTCAGGTGTAGGGAAATCAAGCTTGGTTAACGCGTTGATGCCACAATTTAACGTCGAGGAGGGCGAGATATCTGAAAACTCCGGCCTTGGCCAGCACACCACGACGGCATCACGTTTGTACCATATTCCTAGTGGCGGTGATTTAATTGACTCTCCGGGCGTGCGCGAGTTTGGCTTATGGCACCTTGAGGCGGACGAAATCACCAAAGCTTTCATCGAGTTCCGCCCTTATTTGGGTGGCTGCAAGTTCCGAGATTGTAAGCATAACGATGATCCTGACTGTGCGCTGCGCCAAGCGGTGGAAAGGGGTGATATCAACCCAGTTCGCTTTGACAACTATCATCGTATTTTGGAAAGCATGGCTGAAAACAAAGCGAATCGTCAGTATTCACGCAACAAAAAAGCGGACCTGTAACGGTAATTTGGTAAGCAAACACGCGCAATTGCTGACATCAATACGCATTTTAAGTAACATCTCGCGCCCAGAAACTCGTCAATCGTAAAAACAACATTGGAATTGAACACAATGGATAAGATTAAAGTTGGACTGCAATACTGGATTCCACAGCACGGTTTAACTCGACTCATGGGTAAGCTAGCCTCAGCCCAAGCAGGCGGTCTAACAACAGCAGTCATTCGCTGGTTCATCAAGCAGTACAAGGTCAATATGGACGAAGCGCTGCATTCAGATCCTAAACACTTCAAAACGTTTAACGATTTTTTTGTTCGTGAGCTGAAACCAGGGGTGCGTCCAATTTCCGAGGGGGACACTGTTGTCACTCACCCAGCAGACGCTTGTGTTAGCCAGTTTGGACCGATTACGGACGGGAAGCTTATCCAAGCGAAAGGTCATGATTTTAGTGCGCAAGAGCTATTAGGCGGCGATGCAAGCCTAGCGGCAGAGTTTGCGGACGGCGCTTTTGCCACCCTTTATCTCTCGCCTCGTGACTACCACCGCGTACATATGCCATGTGATGGTACGTTGCGCCAAATGATTTATGTGCCAGGCGATCTATTCTCGGTCAACCCACTCACGGCCGAAAATGTACCGAACCTATTTGCGCGTAACGAGCGCGTGGTATGTATCTTCGACACCGAGTTTGGGCCTATGGCGCAAGTCTTAGTGGGTGCGACGATTGTTGGAAGTATCGAGCAAGTTTGGGCGGGGACCATCACCCCACCTCGCGGCAATACCATTTACAAATGGGATTACCCTGCCGAAGGCGATAAAGCGGTGATTCTCAAGAAAGGTGAAGAGATGGGTCGCTTCAAACTTGGCTCAACGGTCATCAACCTATTTGCCAAAGGTGCTATCACCTTTGATGAGTCGATGCAAAATGGTCAGGCTACGGTTATGGGCACGCCTTACGCTCACGTCAACGCGCCTCAACCAGATTAATCGACGGCAACCTATCTAGCCCTGCTCTGTTGCAGGGCTTTTTTGACCCAAAACAAAACTAACCATACAAATTCAACTGTTTATCAAAAGTCTAGACTCGGTCGAAGACGCTGCCCTGTTTGTAAATTAATCTATAACCTGATTTTGTTTGCCACAAGGTTGCTCTCACTATGCCCAAGATTGACTCTGGCGTTCTGATAAAACTTTTGATCAGTTTCGGCCTGCCGATTGCTGTGCTGCTGATGCCCATTGATTGGATTCCAATCGATGATCTCACCCTAATTCAACATCGTTTGTTGGCGATATTTCTACTGGCGGCGCTGCTATGGGTGCTCGAGCCAGTCCCGGTTTTTGCCACTTCGATTCTGATTATTGCCCTAGAGCTGGTCATGATCTCCAACAAAGGCTTGCATCTGTTTAGAACTCCGCCTGCGGGTCATGATTTGGGAGAATTGATGAATTACACCGATATTTTCAGTGCATTTTCATCTCCGATCATCATTCTGTTTATGGGAGGCTTTGCCCTCGCCATTGCCGCCTCCAAATACGAACTCGATAACAACCTCGCCCGAGTATTACTTCGCCCCTTTGGCCATCAGCCTAAGTTTATAATGCTGGGCTTAATGTTGATCACTGCGGTGTTCTCGATGTTCATGTCGAATACGGCCACCACGGTTATGATGCTCGCACTGCTAGGACCGATTGTCGCATCAGCGCCGAAGGGGGATATAGGCATAAAAGCCTTAGTGCTTTGTATTCCAATTGCGGCCAACACCGGGGGCATCGCAACCCCTATCGGTACGCCACCGAACGCGATTGCCTTGCAGTACCTAACCGGAGCAAACAGTATCGACTTTTTAACCTGGATGATGATGGGTCTACCATTTGTTATTGTTCAGCTCACTATCGCTTGGTTCTTACTGCAAAAACTTTTCCCTGCATCACAACAAACCATGACCTTAAAACTGGATGGTCAATTCCAGAAAAACTGGCGTGCCATTGTTGTGTACGTGACTTTTGCCGCCACGATTTTGTTGTGGATGACCACCAAAGTACACGGGATGAACACTTATGTGGTCTCGATTATTCCACTCGCGGTGTTTACGCTCACCGGGATTATGGGCAAATCTGAACTCAAGTTGATCAATTGGGACGTGTTGTGGTTAGTGGCGGGCGGTATCGCGATTGGGATCGGACTCGATAAAACCGGGCTCGCGTCAGCGCTTGCCCACGCCATCGATTATGAGTCATTGTCACCCATTGCGGTGGTGCTAACTATGTCGTTGGTGTGTTGGGTAATGGCGAACTTTATGTCCAATACCGCCACGGCTAACTTGCTGATGCCGATTGCCGCCGCCATTGGCGCCTCAATGGAGAGCCTATCCAGCGTTGGTGGCTTGCAAGGCCTACTGGTGGTTGTGGCATTCTCAGCATCTCTAGGGATGATCTTACCTGTCTCAACACCACCGAACTCTTTGGCTTACTCCACTGGCTTGATCGAAAGCAAAGACATGGCTAAAACCGGCGTCATCATCGGTATCATTGGCTTGTTGTTAGTCTATGTTGGCGCGCTGTTCCTGACTTAACTCACTGTGTGACCTCAAGTTTTGGACTTGAGGTCACAATTTGCTCAATAAATTGATGATCCGCTCAATACAAATTCCAATCCCCAACCTAGATCAAGCATTTCAAAAGCGCGAACATATAAAATTAGTTCAATAATAACAATAACATCCGATTCACTTTTCCTGTGAACGCCAACACTCAGCGGCCCGGGTTATTCGTCTCTCCTCTTTGCAAACAAAAGAGACAGAATCTCTCAGCGACCGCTTTCTCGATCTATTGTCTCGTAACTGAAGGAAAGGCAATGAGAAATACCATCAAACTCAAAATGCAGATTGCAATTGCGATCGTGATTGCCATCGTAAGTGGTGTCCAAGCTTGGATATCGGTAAGCCAACTCAAGAATGAAACCTCGGCCGCACTCAATAGCGAAATGGCGAATGTCAGCCATGCGACAGCCCGCTACATCAGCGACTGGTTAGCGATCCGCAGCGATATGATGCTGGCCAATGAAAAGGTCATCAGTGAAGCGAGTGACCCACAGCGTGAAATGCTGGTCACTAAACGAGCGGGCGATTTTCTCTCCGTGTATGCCGGCTTTGAAGACGGCTCCATCGCCTATGGTGATCCAAGCGAAGATTGGCCTGCCGATTACGATCCGAGAACGCGCCCTTGGTATCAAGATGCGATGAAAGCCTCAGGGCTTATCCTTACCGAACCCTACCAAGACTTTGATGGCAGTATTGTCGTCAGCTTTGCTAAGGCCTTTAGCGGACAAAAGCCCGGCGTCCTGGCTGCCGATTTAACCGTCACCAACATTATTGATGAAGTGCTTAATGTCACGCTCGACAATGAGGGGTTTACCTTCTTAGTCGACGGCAACAATAATATTGTCGCCTATCAAGATGAAACGCTGAGTCAAAAACCGGTGACCGACCTAAACCCAGTGCTGACCGCGAACAAGATCCAAGCCTTGGTAACGGGTGCCACGATTTCAACCATCAGTTGGCCAAATCAAGGTGACAAACTGGTGTACATGATCAATGTCCCCTCAACCGATTGGTCACTTGGCATCGCGGTCGACAAGTCCCTCGCCTTTGCTTCAGTGACAGAGCAAATCCAGTTCACCGCATTGGCCTCAATCCTTCTCTACCTAGTGATTGCGAGCGTTAGTACTTACACCATCACCAAGTTGTTAAAGCCACTTCAAGACCTTTCCTTATCGTTGTCTCAACTGTCAAAAGGCGAAGGTGACTTAACCCAACGTATTGAAATTAAGCGTCGTGATGAAATTGGTGAAGTGGCCGAACACGTCAATCAGTTCTTGGCGCAAATGCAGACTATGATCAGCGGGATCATTCAGCACAGCGACACTCTCGCAGCTCAAGCTGTACAAGCGAATGCACTGTCGCAGCAATCTTCCCAGCAAGTTGAAGCGCAGCAAAATGATGTCAACCAGATTGCCACCGCCATTCACGAAATGTCGGCGACCGCCGCAGAAGTGGCCAGTCACGCCGAGCTAACCGCGAACGCTTCGCAAACTTCATCACTGGCCTGTCAGGATGGCCAACAAGTGATCCAAAAAAACCGACAAGCGATTGTTGAACTGGCCGATCAAGTAATGGCTGCGGCGGGCGTCATTTCCGAGCTTGAAAACAACACCCAAAGCATTAACCAGATTTTGTCCACTATTCAAGAAATCGCTGAACAGACCAACTTGCTGGCTCTCAATGCTGCGATTGAAGCAGCCCGGGCAGGTGAGCAAGGTCGCGGCTTTGCCGTGGTTGCCGATGAGGTTCGAGTACTCAGTCAACGAACTCATGGTTCAACCGAAGAAATTCGCAATATGATTGAAACGCTACAGACCAACACCAAACAAGCTGTGAGTAGTATGCAAACCAGCACCTCATTGGCAGATACCAGCGTCGACTACGCGCAGCAAGCCGCTGAAAGCTTAGGGCGGATCACTGATGCCATCACCGAAATCAACGATATGGCATTACAGATTGCTAGCGCCGCTGAAGAGCAGCGTGCGGTGAGCGAAGACATCAGTCGTAACACACAAGGAATCAAAGACGCCTCCGACGTCCTTGCAGCACAAGCGGTTCAAAGCAGTCAAAGTGCTGACAACATGCGCGACTCTGCTCAGACCATGCGTGAGGAGGTCGGACGCTTCAAAGTTTAAGGTTTGTTTTAACTCCATTTTGATGCATATTGTCAGCCATTACTGTTCCCTACTCACAAGGAAATCGTGTCGATGGGTTATGAATGGCTGGCACTGGCTGCGGCTTTTCTTTGGGCGGTGGCCAGCTTGCTCTCGGTCGTCCCAGCGCAACATCTTGGTACTTTTGCCTATAGCCGCTGGCGTATGGGCTGTACCTCGGTCATTCTCGGCACCATGGCGCTGGTCATGGGGGGCTGGTCAAGTGTCGAACTCAGCGCCATTTCGGCGATGATGCTATCGGGAGTAATCGGCATTTTCATTGGCGACACTGCTCTCTTTGCCTGTCTTAATAGAATGGGGCCAAGACAAGCTGGACTGCTGTTCTCGTGCCATGCGGTGTTTTCTGCGATTTTGGGCTATTTCCTGTTTAGCGAAACCATGAGTCACTTAGAGCTGCTCGGCTCACTGTTGGTCTTTTCTGGGGTGTTAATCGCGATTTTCTTTGGTCGCAAGGGCCAAGCTGCCAATCAGCTTGATGCGATTAAAGGCAATGTCTGGGTTGGCGTCGGCCTAGGTCTGGTGGCGGCACTATGTCAGGCTCTTGGTGGCATCATTGCCAAACCGGTCATGTTGACAGACATCGATCCAATCGCAGCATCCGCCATCCGTATGATGACCGCTTTTGCTGCCCACTGCCTTTTGTTTATCAGTGGCGCCAAACTTGCTCGTGCCACTCAACCTATGAATATCAAGATATTCTCTATTACTGCCATCAACGGCTTTCTCGCCATGGCGGTCGGTATGACACTGATCCTCTACGCGCTAAAACAAGGCAATGTTGGCATGGTAGCGCTGCTCTCTTCTACCACCCCCATTATGTTGTTGCCTATACTTTGGGTTTACTCGGGCAAACGTCCAAACCGCTTCGCATGGTTAGGCGCTATCTTAGCCGTGAGCGGAACCGGAATCTTAGTTGGGTAATCGCTATCAGATTAATAGCCATAAACCCGTTTATTTTTGTCCATTAAATGCCAAAATAGTGGTGTTCCAGTTACGCAATTGAGTGAAGCACACATCACAGCAATCGTAGGCATAGTGAAAGATAACAACGATATTTCACACACAATATTTGATCTTAGCCTACAGTTTTGGTTACAAAGTGTAGTAAAATTACGCTAATTTTGTTTCTAAAGTTACTTTGAAATTTGACGAGGTCATCACTATGACAGCTAAGAAGCCAATGGCTCTAGTTATTCTTGACGGTTACGGTCACCGTGAAGATACAGCAAGCAACGCAATCGCAAACGCGAACACGCCCGTTTTGGATAGCCTGTTTGCTAACAAACCTAATACTCTCATCTCTGCTTCTGGTATGGATGTTGGCCTCCCTGACGGTCAGATGGGTAACTCTGAAGTGGGTCACACCAACATCGGCGCTGGCCGAGTGGTATACCAAGACCTTACTCGTATCACTAAATCTATCGCTGACGGCGAATTCGAACACAGGCCAGCATTGGTTGAAGCGGTCGATACTGCGGTTAAAGCAGGCAAAGCTGTACACATCATGGGCCTAATGTCTCCAGGTGGCGTACACTCACACGAAGATCACATCTACGCAGCAGTAGAAATGGCTGCAGCACGTGGTGCTGAAAAGATTTACCTACACTGTTTCCTTGACGGTCGTGACACTCCACCTCGCAGCGCAGAAAACTCTCTACAACGCTTCCAAGACCTATTTGCTAAGCTTGGCAAAGGCCGTATCGCCTCTCTTGTTGGTCGTTACTACGCAATGGACCGTGACAACAACTGGGATCGCGTTCAAGTAGCATATGACCTACTGACTCAAGCAAAAGCAGAATTTACTTACGATTCAGCGGTAGCGGGTCTTGAAGCGGCCTACGCTCGTGATGAAAACGACGAGTTCGTAAAAGCAACGGCTATTAAAGCGGAAGGCCAAGAAGACGCAGTAATGCAAGATGGCGATGCGGTGATCTTCATGAACTACCGTGCTGACCGCGCACGTCAAATCACCCGTACTTTCGTCCCTGCATTCGACGGCTTTGAACGCGCAGTATTCCCTGCAATTAACTTCGTAATGCTCACTCAATATGCGGCTGATATTCCACTAGCTATCGCCTTCCCACCAGCGTCTCTTGAGAACACTTACGGTGAGTGGCTATCTAAGCAAGGCAAAACTCAGCTACGTATCTCTGAAACTGAAAAATACGCACACGTCACTTTCTTCTTTAACGGCGGTGTGGAAAATGAGTTCGAAGGCGAAGAGCGTCAACTTGTTGCTTCTCCAAAAGTAGCCACATACGACCTACAGCCTGAAATGAGCTCTGAAGAGCTCACTGAGAAGATGGTTGCTGCGATTAAGTCAGGCAAATACGACGCGATTATCTGTAACTACCCTAACCCAGATATGGTTGGCCACACGGGTGTGTACGAAGCAGCAGAAAAAGCAATTGAAGCTGTAGATGCTTGTGTCGGTAAAGTGGTTGCAGCGATTGAAGAAGTAGGTGGACAACTACTGATCACCGCAGACCACGGCAACGCGGAAATGATGGTGGATCCAGAAACAGGTGGTACGCACACCGCACACACCAACCTACCTGTACCACTTATCTACGTCGGCGACAAAGAAGTTGAGTTCAAACAAGGCGGTAAACTGTCTGACCTAGCGCCAACTATGCTGTCTCTAACTGGCCTAGAGATCCCTGCAGAGATGACAGGTGAAGTTCTGGTTAAATAAACCCGATCAGAACATCCCAAATTAAGATATTAAGCCCGAGTCTATGCTTGGGCTTTTTTATGCATAAGATCCCGCCAAAGCACAAGTTTTGACTTTCCCCTTTCTTCTCAATCAAAGGTTTGGGTATACTGATTCTCTCTCAAAATGTTAGGAAAGCCTTGTTCAATGGTGGTGATTGCAAACCGGATACTCTCAGCAAGCAAAACGCTTTTTGCCCTTGGACTGATACTCTCCGCCTGTTCATTTGCGCCTAGCTACGCCGCCAGTAATGACGAACTCAAAGGCGTCAGTGGTGAAATTTCACGTCAAAAACAGTCTTTATCATCCCAGAAAAAGAAACTAGATGACCTCCAGCAATCGCTGAAAAGCCAAGAAATCACCATCAATCGTCTAGAAAATGAAATTAAGCAGACCAAACGTTCTTTAGCGAATACCAACAGCAATATCGCTAACCTTGAAAACAAAGTCAGCCAACTCGCGCAGCAAAAACAGCAACAAAGCGATAAGCTGGCTGAGCTGATTCAAACTTATTACGTCACTCAACGTGCTAAGTCTTCCAGTAAAATCCTCAATCAAGGAGTCGAAGAGGACAGGATCAGCCAATACTTCCAACATTTAGCAAAACAGCGGGCCGACACCATCGCTGAGCTGGAACAGATTGTGGCAGAGCTGGCCAACAGTCGAGAGCAGCTTGAGTTAGAGAAACAACAAATCACCAGTTTGCTCAAGCAACAAACCCAGAAGCGCGATCAACTAGCCAAAGCGCAGTCACAGCGCAAAGGGACGGTTTCTCAGATACGCAAAAGCATTTCCAATGACCAAGTCTACCTATCGGAGTTGCAACGCAACGAAACTCGCCTGAAAGCAGAAATCGCTAAGGCAGCCAAGCGCAATAACGTGCCGATGGATGGCTTAGCAAGACAAAAAGGTAGGTTGCCTTGGCCACTAAAAGGCAAGGTGCTCCACAACTACGGGTCACGTCAAACGGGTCAAATCAATTGGAAAGGCATGGTTATCGATGCCAACTATGGTCAGGCGGTTAAGTCGGTTTACTCCGGTACCGTGGTCTTTGCTGACTACTTACGCGGCTACGGCTTAGTGGTATTGCTGGATCACGGCCAGGGTGATATGACGCTCTACGGTTTTAATCAAAGCCTACTGAAAAAAGAGGGGGATAAAGTCGTCGCTGGTGAAACCATTGCTTTGGCCGGTGATACAGGGGGCCAACCTCAACCTTCACTCTACTTTGAAATCCGTCGTAACAGTAAAACGCAAAACCCTAAGAGTTGGCTCACCCGCTAGCACTTGACCTTAACTGTTCGAGTTAGCGCCCCTTCTTTAATCGCGGTAGTAGCGCTCGACTGCCTCGATAAAAGCGTTTAGCTGCTCTTTTGACAATGCATTGATACCTGCCGCGGCGGCTCGCCCCCCTCCAGTAGGAAACAACGCACAAATATCCCCGGCACCTTGCTTGTTGTTTAGCGGAGCGCGTAACGAGACTGTGTATTGACCATCACCGTTTTCGGTTAATACCGCATGGGCAGAACTTGGGGTTTGATTCGCCAAATGATTGCCATACACACCACTGATCCTACGAGAGGAAGCCTGATTTGGCAGCTCGAAGAGTGCTACCTCAGCGCTGCGGTAAGTGGGTGATATCGACAGCGCCTCATCCATATCGGCCTGATAAGCCTTGCGTAAAACGTGAAATGGTGAGTGTTGATCAGCAATGACAGTGAAAGGATCATCATAGGCCAAAAGCGCTTGGAATAGCGCGGCGGGGTGGAAGTGTAAATCTTCAACTTCAGAGCCGTAGCCATTGTAATTGATTAAGGTTCCCAACTCTTTTAACTGTGCTTTTTGCTCTAAGTTCAACCCCATCTCATCCGCCAATTGATCAGCCTTGGCGATCAAATTGTCACCATACGCTGCAGTAATCGCCCAAGTGCGAAAACGCCCCTCAAGCAACTGATCAATAATCAGCGCGGTGCAGGTGTTGGCGTCGAGATCAATATGAGCAGCTAGGTTGGCGTGTTGAGGAATGTCGCCAGCCTGATGGTGATCAGCATAAAAAACCCCTGCGCCTGCAGCGAGTATCTTCTCGAGAGCGGTTTTATTCTTTTGCATCGAGATGTCCAGCGCAACCACACGATCACCGGCCACCGCCCCTACTCTATCGAGCAACTGAATATCGCGCTTCACCCCTGTCACTAAGGTTGAGTCTTTCGGTTCGGCCAAGCGAAGCTGGAGTAGTGCGATAATGCCATCAGCATCACCATTAAAAACGTCAAAATGCATATAAACAAAAACCCATTAGAGAATACTGAATACTCTAATGGGTTCTATCAGTGCTAACAATTTCAATTGGTTATAACTAGGAACAATTTGGTCACGCGTGGATCGCTTTCACGCCTTCTTCGAGCAGTTGTAGCTGCTCCAGCCCTTGAGGAGTAGCTCTTGGCTTCATGACCGAAATCATTTGCAGCATGCCTTGGTGGATCACTTGTTCGGTAATCTGAGTTTTCGGTGACATAGCCGCTTGATATCCGAGCCAGCTCGAGGCAATCATATGCAGTGTTTTCACCAGCGACTTAAGTTCGCTATCGTCCACTGCCACCAGCTCTAAATTGACAAACGCACGCATGATGTTGATCAGGTTGCCTTGCAACTTTTCTTGGACTTGAATGTACTCTTCGTGCAGCTGCTCATCACGTTGAAGAATTTCCGGTAGGTTGGCGTAGAAAAAACGATACTTCCACATCAGGGTGAAAATCGAATCCAAGTAGCGCTTGAGTAGTACTAGGCTCTCCTGCTGCCCTTGAATTGGGGTAAAACGCTCGAGGAGCTCATTCGAATAGAGAGCAAAGATCTCGCGCACTATCTCTTGTTTGTTGCGGAAATGGTAATACAGATTGCCCGGACTGATATCGATATGCGCCGCAATATGGTTAGTGGTGATATTGCGCTCACCATGCTGATTAAATAATTCCAGTGCAGCTAGCACTATCTTGTCGCGAGTTTTCATGAATAATCCGTATTCCCTAATTTATCTAACGGCGGTCTAACCATGAGTATAACCGATAATAAAAAAGCGCCTGGTCATATCAGGCGCTTTTCATTGGTTACTCAGTTATTTGTGGTATGGCTTAGATAACTCATGTACAGCATCCACAAACACACCAGCATTCTCTGGTGGCACATCAAGGTGGATACCATGGCCCAAGTTAAACACATGGCCTGTGCCCGCATCACCGAACCCTTCGAGGATGGTAGCGACTTCTTCACGAATGCGATCAGGCGATGCGTACAGCATCGATGGATCCATGTTACCTTGCAGCGCAACCTTATCACCCACACGCTTCACGGCGTCTTGAATGTTGATTGTCCAGTCTAGACCAACCGCATCACAGCCAGTCGCAGCGATCTGCTCTAGCCACATACCGCCGTTTTTAGTAAACAGCGTTACGGGTACACGGCGACCGTCGTTTTCACGAATTAAACCATCAACGATTTTGTGCATGTATTGCAGTGAGAACAGGTTATAGTCGCGAGGCGTCAATACACCGCCCCAAGTATCAAACACCATCACTGATTGAGCACCCGCTTTGATCTGCGCATTCAGGTAGTCGATAACGCTGTCGGCCAATTTGTCTAACAGTAGGTGCAGAGTTTGTGGCTCGGCGTACATCATCTTTTTGATCTTAGTGAAGGCTTTTGAGCTGCCACCCTCAACCATGTAAGTCGCCAAAGTCCATGGGCTACCAGAGAAACCAATAAGCGGAACATCGCCATTAAGATCTTTACGGATCTGACGCACTGCATTCATCACGTATTGCAATTCACCTTCTGGATCTGGGATGCCGATTTTTTCTACATCCGCTTTGCAAGTAATAGGTTTGTCAAACACTGGGCCTTCACCTGCGGCAAAACGCAGTTCCAGTCCCATCGCGTCAGGGATAGTCAGGATGTCTGAAAACAAAATCGCAGCATCAAGAGGAAAACGGCGTAGCGGCTGAAGGGTGACTTCTGACGCGAGCTCTGCATTTTTGCACAGAGACATGAAGTCGCCAGCTTGTGCACGCGTCGCTTTGTATTCTGGTAGGTAACGGCCTGCTTGACGCATCATCCATACTGGGGTGTAGTCAACTGGCTGCTTTAGTAACGCGCGAAGGTAGCGGTCATTTTTTAATTCAGTCATTCCGTTTTTCCAATTATTAGGCTTACTTTTTGTGGCAGGTATTCTAACACTGTTTGGCTCGCAAAAGCGGTGTGCTTTGCAACCTAGATCATGTTATTAACTTTTAAATCAGTGCTTAATTTGCACCCACCCAGTAACAGTGTTAAAAATTTGTTTGCTAGCGAAAACTACAATTATAAACCGAGCACTTGGTGCTTGGCATCTCATAACGACATCTTACTTACCCCCTCCTTCTGGAGGGTTTTTTTTGTCTATTTTCAGTGAGATAGCTTTATTTTCTCAATAGTATACTCGATCAGTTGGCGGGCAATGGTTCCCTGTGGCGCTACGGGTGGAAGTGCGTCTATGTTGAACCAACGAGCATCACTTAGCTCACTATAATCAGGCTTTATCTGCCCTGATTGATAGTCAGCGACAAATCCCATCATCATGCTCGAAGGAAACGCCCACGGCTGACTGCCAAAATAGCGAATGTTGTTAACGTCAATTCCCGTCTCTTCTTTGACCTCACGGGCGACACATTGCTCTAGCGTTTCACCCACTTCAAGGAATCCGGCAATGACCGTATACATACCATTGCGGTGACGTGGGTGTTGAGCCAACAGTATCTGGTTTTGCTTTCTCACAGCAACAATGATACATGGGAAGATTCGTGGATAATGCAGCGTTCGACACTCCCCACACTGCATCGCCAGTTGATTGTGATTGAGATGATTGCGCCCACCGCACTGAGGGCAAAATCGCAGCGTTTGACTCATATGGCCATACTGAACCGCTTTACTCATCAGTAAAAAAAGCGGCGAGTCAAAACTTAAGCAATCGCGCAATGAGACCAGTTCAAGCTCGTATTCGACTTCTGACTCATTCAACCACATCACTGGCTCACCTTGATAGCGGCCAATCTCTATCGCTGAATGGTAGGGCAGCTCTAAGCTATCTGCGCTGGCAAACGGTAGCTCCCCTTGCTGTAGCCAAATATCACTTCCTGACACCACACACCAATATGCAGCTCTCGTACGGTTTATGTCACCTTTCTTTAACATCAGCTCACCTCATCGCTTGCAGTTGTTCTATTTTACTGGCAATCTAAATTCATACCAGAGTTTGTAGTGACGTAAGTTTACGACTATAAATTTTAGTAAGGACAAGAGGTTATATCTCTGTATGTGCTTTGATATTCAAAGCGTTACGATCACCGGAGTTGTGATCCGATCATGAGGATATGGTCATGCTAAATAAATTTAAAAAGACACAAGAACAATGGGGTGGCTCAAGTGAAGTCATCGACCACTGGCTTGAAACCAGACAGTCATTGATCATTGAGTATTGCAAACTCGCCGCGCTGAAACCCTGTTCATCTAAGCAAGCTCTCTCATCCCTTCCAACTCCTGCCGAGTTACAAAACTTCTGCCAACATTTAGTGGATTACATCTCAGAAGGTCACTTTAAGATCTACGATATGGTGATGGATAAGTGGCGTGCAACCGGGTTTGAAGCAACCGATGATATAAACCATACCTATGGCGAAATTGTCCTCACCACTGAGCCATTGCTCGACTTTACCGATAGATACGCTGATGTCGGTGAAGATGATGACCTTGAGTCGTTCGACAGTGACCTCTCGCTTATCGGTGAGATCATTGAAGCGCGCTTTGAAGTGGAAGACCACCTAATTCAGTTGATTGCCGATAGCTTAGCAGTACCGCCAGGGGCATAACTGTTTTGAGTTCCTAGTTTGATAGATCCTAGTACCTAGAAACACAAATAATAACTCTAGGAACTAGGAACTAGGAACTAGGAACTAGGAACTGAATACTCTCTTCTTTATCTCAGATACAAAAAAGACACCCGAAGGTGCCTTTTATCATTTCTTATACAACGATTACTCGTCTGAAGAGAAGCCAGCGTTTAGCAGGGCTGCAAGGTTGTCAGTCGCTTGTTCAGCTGAAGGACCTTCTTGCTCTTCTGCACGCTTAGCTTGACGATCTTGGTGGTAAGCGAAGCCAGTACCTGCAGGGATTAGACGACCTACAATTACGTTTTCTTTCAGACCACGAAGCTCATCACGCTTACCAGAAACCGCAGCTTCTGTTAGTACGCGCGTTGTCTCCTGGAACGATGCCGCAGAGATGAACGATTCAGTTGCTAGCGATGCTTTAGTGATACCTAGTAGTTCACGTTCGAAGCGCGCAGGCTCTTTGCCTTCAGCTTCTAGTGCACGGTTAGCAATCTTAACGTTCGCGTATTCTACTTGCTCACCCGCTAGGAACTCAGAGTCACCAGCATGAGTAATAGTACACTTACGTAGCATCTGACGAACAATTGTTTCGATGTGCTTATCGTTAATCTTAACGCCCTGAAGACGGTATACTTCTTGAACTTCGTTCGCGATGTATTGCGTCACAGCGTGGATACCACGTAGACGTAGGATGTCATGTGGAGACTCTGGACCGTCAGCGATCACGTCACCACGTTCCACTTTCTCGCCTTCGAATACGTTCAGCTGACGATGTTTAGGAATCATCTCTTCGTAAGTGTCTCCACCTTCACGAGTGATTACTAGACGACGTTTACCTTTAGTCTCTTTACCGAAGCTCACAGTACCTGTGTGCTCAGCAAGGATCGCAGGCTCTTTCGGCTTACGTGCTTCGAATAGGTCAGCTACGCGTGGCAGACCACCGGTGATATCTTTGTTACCGCCAGACTTCTGAGGAATACGTGCCAGTGTATCACCCACACCTACTTCTGCGCCGTCTTCGATGTTCACAATCGCTTTACCAGGTAGGAAGTAATGCGCAGGCATATCTGTACCTGGGATCGTTACATCTTTACCTTGCTCATCAACAAGCTTGATAGCTGGACGCATATCTTTACCTGCTGCTGGGCGAGCGGCGGCTTCTGTCACTTCGCTTGACGATAGACCCGTTAGGTCGTCCGTTTGACGAGAAACGGTTACACCATCGATCATGTCTACAAACTGGATGCGACCTGCCACTTCAGTGATGATAGGCATGGTGTGCGCTTCCCAGTTCGCTACTGTTTCGCCAGCTTCAACAGCGTCGTTGTTGCCTTTCGTCAGTAGAGAGCCGTAAGGCAGTTTGTGTTTCTCTTTAGTACGACCAAACTCATCAATGATAGTCAGCTCAGATGCACGCGAAGTGATCACTAGCTTCTTATCTTTGTTAGTTACGAACTTAGCGTTGTGTAGCTTAACAGTACCTGTTGTCTTAGCTTGGATGCTGTTCTCAGCGGCTGCAGTCGATGCTGCACCACCGATGTGGAACGTACGCATGGTAAGCTGAGTACCCGGTTCACCGATAGACTGAGCAGCGATAACACCTACTGCTTCACCTTGGTTCACTAGGTGACCACGTGCTAGGTCACG
>JBCAXU010000091.1:0-17742 GCA_038533895.1 Pseudomonadota bacterium
CCGGATCTAGTACGGCCATGGCACGCGGCGCGTTGTCATTCAAATCATCGCGAACACAAGACTCAAGAGAGCTCATTTCAATCATGTTGTCTTGCTTAGTTACACCAATACGTTTACAGAACTCACGGATTGACGCAGGCGTAAAGCCACGACGTCGTAGCCCAGAAATGGTCGGCATACGTGGATCATCCCAACCGTTAACCAGTTTTTCGGTCACGAGCTGGTTAAGCTTACGCTTCGACATCACAGTGTATTCAAGATTTAAGCGGCTAAACTCATATTGACGTGGCTGACAGTCGATGGTGATGTTCTCAAGTACCCAGTCGTAAAGACGACGGTTGTCTTGGAACTCCAATGTACACAACGAGTGCGTGATCCCTTCCAGCGCATCAGAAATACAGTGGGTAAAATCGTACATCGGGTAAATGCACCATTTGTCACCGGTTTGGTGATGCTCTGCAAAACGAACACGGTAAAGTACTGGATCGCGTAGCACAATGAAGGATGAGGCAAGATCAATCTTGGCACGCAAACAGGCTTTGCCCTCTTCAAAACCACCATCGCGCATTTTCTCGAACAGCGCTAAGTTCTCTTCAGGAGAGCGATCACGGTATGGGCTAGGCTTGCCAGGTTGGGTCAGTGTACCGCGGTACTCACGGATCTGCTCTGGACTTAGCTCTTCAACGTACGCTAAGCCTTTGTTAATTAATTCCACTGCGTAGCCGTAAAGCTTGTCGAAGTAGTTTGACGAGTAACAAACCTCACCATCCCACTCAAAACCCAGCCAGCTCACATCATTCTTAATTGACTCAACGTATTCAACGTCTTCTTTCTCTGGGTTGGTGTCATCAAAACGAAGATTACACTTACCCTGATAGTCCTGAGCAATACCAAAGTTCAAACAAATTGACTTAGCGTGACCAATATGCAGATAACCGTTAGGTTCTGGTGGGAAACGAGTATGCACGCTTGTGTGTTTGCCATCCGCTAAATCTTTATCGATGATTTGGCGAATGAAATTCGATGGACGAGCCTCAGCTTCACTCATCTATAGCACCTCAATTATTTCAGTATTGTCAGAGAAATTCCGCTCGAAGTTAACATAAAACCTCCGAGCACATGGCGACTAATGATCCACAATTCCTTGCCAATACACAACTACAACCGCGCGTTTATTGGTAAATAATTGGCGATTTCCAGTGATATGAAGCAAAAGCACAAGAGGTTTCTTTCGGAGGGCGTAAGCATCGTTCAAATAAACAACAGACAAAATGAAAAAAGCCTCCAGAGGAGGCTTTTTAGATAAACGATGAATCGTCTAGGTTATGGCAGTTTAACACCCGATAGGTCTTCGTTAGCGCCGATAGCTTTCATTTCGCCAGCAACGATTTCCGCTAGAGGGCCAAGGATAACTTGAAGGTTGTTTTCACCTAGTTTTACCACACCTTTCGCGCCAAGCTTCTTAAGAACGGCTTCGTCAGCGACAGAGCGATCTTTAAGCGTTAGACGTAGACGAGTGATACAAGCATCGATTGAAGTTAGGTTGTCATGACCACCCAGTGCCTTCAGGTATTGACGAGCTAGGTCACCATTTTTCGCTTCACCAGCAGGTGCCGCACCCGCTTCATCTTCGTCATCTTCACGACCTGGTGATTTCAGGTTGAACGCGCGGATAGCAAACGTAAAGGTGAAGAAGTAAAGCGCACCAAAGCCAAGACCGATAATTAGTAGCGTTACTGGCTTAGTTGCAAGACCCCAGTTCAATACGAAGTCGATAAGACCAGCTGAGAAGCCGAAGCCGTGCAGTGTACCAAACATGTTTGCTACCACAAGTGCTAGGCCTGTGAAGACGGCGTGCATTGCGTATAACGCAGGAGCTAGGAAGACAAACATGAACTCTAGAGGCTCTGTGATACCAGTTAGGAATGAACAGAACGCCACTGAGAACAGAGCACCACCGACTTGATGACGTTTCTCAGCAGGAGCAGCAAAGTACATTGCAAGCGCTGCACCTGGAAGACCGAACATCATTACAGGGAAGAAGCCGTTCATGAATACGCCAGCAGACTTGTCGCCACCGAAGTAACGGTGTAGGTCACCCGATTTTACAGTTTCAGTCACTTCTTTCACTGTTGCAGTGATTTCAGGGTTTACAGCGTTAGCGAACTCGAAAGTATGAGTTTGACCAGCAACAAGAGTCTTAGCGAGAGCAGGGTCAACACAAAGCTGTTGCAGAGCAGGAAGCGCATTACCAGCGGCTTGAGCACCAGTCACTAGCACTTCTTGACACGTACCCATACCGAACCAGAAGTACGAGTTAAGAACGTGGTGAAGACCAACAGGGATAAGTGCACGGTTAAGTGTACCGTAAACAAACTGACCTACAGCGCCAGAAGTCGATACTGCATGCGCTAGCGCATCAAGGCCACCTTGAATGCTAGGCCAAACCACACCACCGATTGCGCCAGCTACCAAAGCAAATAGACCAGCCATGATAGGGACTAGACGTTTACCCGAGAAGAAGGCTAACCACTCAGGAAGACGAGTTGCATGGAAAGCGTTGTATGAGTGGCCAGCGATAATACCAGCAATGATACCGCCGAAGAATGACATGTTGATGTCAGCGTTGATTGTGGTTGCCGTTGCAGTCAGTACGAAGTACGCAACCGCACCAGCTAGACCTGCAGCACCTTGACCATCTTTAGAAAGACCGATCGCGATACCTAGACCGAATAGTAGTGGAAGTTGACCAAAGATAGCACCACCAGCTTGCGCCATGAATGGGATATCTAGTAGGTCTCCTTGACCTAAACGTAGTAAGAGCGCCGCAACTGGAAGCGTTGCGATAGGAAGCATCAATGCTTTACCTAACTTTTGCGCATATCCAAGAATATTCACCTTAAGTTCCCCCTATAGGATTTTAGTATTTGGTTGAGCCACTTTTTTTGGTCGCTCAATTTAGTCACATTCAGTTTATGACATTAATTTTGCTCCGCAAATTAAAACCTCATCATTTGTGATCATAATCACCAGAAACTGTCAATGCCTGAGCTTTTTGCTAGCGAGATCATAAAACTTATTTTACAATACAAAAAAATAGCAATGAAGAGGTCGGATTCGAGGTATTCTTATCTGATATATAATAGCTGTTATGGTTGCCAGGTCAGATATAGCATTGGGCTATCGAACCACTAAGATACATAGACCACACCAGTAGCGGCAAAGATTTGTGATAATTTAGGACGACTCATTTTTCGTTTGCTAAAGATATTTTACGATCTAATTGAAGCTCACAAATAAAGTAGATTGTTGTGATTAAAGCGCTTCAGTTTGATGACAAAAGTATTAAGAATCTAACCTATAAGGATTAGCTAACTATGTATGCGCTAACTAACTGTAAGATATTTACCGGCAGTGATGTTTTAACCGAACACGCCATTATCATCGATAACGGTCTTATTCAATCAATCTGCCCTGCCGATCAATTGGCAGACGGAATTGAGGTACGCGACCTGAACGGTGCCAACGTCAGCCCCGGTTTTATCGATCTGCAGTTAAATGGCTGTGGCGGTGTCATGCTCAATGACGAAATCAGCGCAGAAACTATGCAAACTATGCATCTAGCTAACCTCAAGTCGGGTTGTACCAGTTTCCTACCGACGCTCATTACCTCTTCTGATGAGGATATGCGTCAATCTGTCTCTGCTGCGCGTGAATACCATGCTAAGTATAAAAACCAATCTCTGGGTTTGCACCTTGAAGGCCCATACCTGAATGTGATGAAAAAAGGCATTCACAGCGTCGATTACATTCGTCCATCCGACGACAGCATGATCGACTTTATGTGTGAGAACGCAGACGTGATAGCCAAAGTAACTCTTGCGCCTGAGCATAACGACCCAGCGCACATCACTCGCCTTAAAGATGCGGGTATTGTGGTCTCTATTGGCCATACCAACGCCACTTACAGCGAAGCTCGTAAAGGCTTTGAAGCAGGCATCACTTTCGCCACTCACCTATTCAATGCCATGACCCCAATGGTTGGTCGCGAGCCTGGTGTTGTCGGAGCAATCTATGACACTCCAGACGTGTATGCGGGCATCATCGCTGACGGATTCCACGTAGACTACGCTAACATCCGAATTGCGCACAAAATTAAGGGCGAAAAATTAGTATTAGTGACCGATGCCACAGCTCCTGCAGGCGCTGACATGGATTACTTTATTTTTGTTGGTAAGAAAGTATATTACCGAGATGGTAAGTGTGTTGATGAAAATGGCACACTAGGCGGCTCAGCACTCACAATGATTGAGGCTGTTCAAAATACAGTTGAGCACGTCGGTATCGCTCTGGACGAAGCACTACGCATGGCTACACTCTACCCTGCAAAAGCAATAGGTGTTGATCAGCAACTTGGCCGTATAAAACAAGGCTTTGTTGCCAACCTCACCGTGTTTGATCGTGACTTCAACGTCCAAGCGACAGTTGTTAACGGACAATACGAGCAAAGTTAAGCATGAATGGCGGACAAATAGGTAACGTAGATTTAGTAAAACAACTAAACAGTGCAGCAGTTTACAGACTGATCGACCAACAAGGTCCCATCTCACGGATCCAAGTCGCGGATGTCAGTCAACTGGCGCCTGCCAGTGTTACAAAAATCACCCGCCAACTCCTAGAGCGCGGCCTAATTAAAGAGGTCGCGCAACAAGCGTCAACCGGTGGCCGACGCGCTATTTCACTCACCACAGAAGTGGAACCCTTCCATTCTGTCGCGATTCGAATTGGCCGTGATTACATCCAGTTTAGCTTGTACGACTTAGGTGGCAAACAACTCGCAGAACACTACACCGAGTTTTTCTATACCACCCAAGAAGAGTTAATCGATGGTTTACTGACGCATCTGAAAGGTTTTATCCAAACTAATCAAACCATCATCAATCAACTGATCGCTATCGGCATTTCACTACCAGGTCTGGTCAACCCAGAAACTGGGGTCGTCGAATACATGCCAAACATTTCAATCGACAATCTCGAATTGTCAGACTTAATTCACAACACTTTCCACGTACAGTGCTTTGTGGGTAATGACGTTCGCGGTATGGCCCTAGCTGAGCACTACTTTGGCGCGAGTCAGGACTGCCAAGACTCGATTCTAGTGAGTGTCCACCGTGGTACGGGGGCAGGTATTATTGTCAATGGTCAGGTATTTCTTGGCTACAATCGTAACGTTGGTGAAATTGGCCATATTCAGATCGATCCTCTTGGCGAACAGTGTCAATGTGGCAACTTTGGCTGTTTAGAGACCGTTGCAGCAAACCCAGCCATTGTGGAGCGAGTCAATAAATTGATTCAGCAAGGTTATGAATCTACCCTGGCAGATCTTGAGACCATCAATATTGGTGATGTGTGCGAACACGCTAACTTAGGTGATGAGTTGGCTAAGCAAAGTCTGGTGCGAGTTGGCAATCAATTGGGCAAAGCCATCGCAATTACCATTAACCTGTTTAACCCGCAGAAAATAGTCATCGCTGGCGACATTACACAATGTGAAGAGATTCTATTTCCTGCCATTCGCCGCAATGTTGAAAACCAATCATTGACCACTTTCCACAACGGTCTGCCGATTGTCGCATCTAAAATTGATAAACAGCCAACACTTGGTGCTTTTGCTATGATCAAGCGCGCAATGTTAAACGGGGTTTTGTTACAAAAATTGTTAGAAGATTAATCTTCTGCACCAGTAAGCAACTAATTGAGTTAGAATAACGGGCTACACTTATGTGGCCCGTTTTTTAGGACAAAACAGCAACAATATGGAACTTATCTTAATTTCAGTGGCATTTATTTCAGGCTTTATTGCTCTTAAATGCAACCTCCCCCCGCTTGTCGGCTTTTTACTGGCCGGATTTGGTTTACATGCGTTTGGTTTCCAATCGAACGACACCATCATCACGTTGGCTGACTTAGGTGTCACTCTGCTTCTGTTTACGATCGGGTTGAAACTGGAGATAAAAACGCTTCTTTCCAAAGAGATCTGGGCAGGAGCGACCATCCACAACCTGTTGTCGACCGTGCTGTTCGCCCTTATCCTGTTTTGCTTCAAATTCCTTGGTATTTCTTCTTTGGCAGCCATGTCTATTGATCAGATTTTGCTGCTTGGCTTCGCGCTCTCTTTCTCAAGTACCGTTTTTGCCGTTAAGTCTTTACAGGAAAAAGGCGAGATGAACGCCACCTACGGTACCATCGCCATCGGTATACTGGTTATGCAGGACATCTTCGCTGTGGTGTTCCTCACTGCCTCGACAGGCAAATTACCCGAATGGTATGCAGTAGCTCTGTTTGCTCTGCCATTGCTCAGACCCTTGCTTTACAGGTTGCTGGACTGGGTAGGTCACGGTGAGATGCTGGTACTACTTGGTATCTTTTTCGCGCTGGTTGCTGGTGCGGGTCTGTTTGAACTGGTTGGGATGAAGCCAGATCTTGGGGCGCTGATCTTAGGCATGTTGTTGGCCGGACATAAAAAAGCCTCAGAGCTGTCAAAGTCTCTGTTCAATCTTAAAGAACTGTTTCTTGTCTGCTTCTTCCTCAATATCGGCCTGTCCGCTGAGCCGACACTTTCCGGTTTGGCTCTAGCGCTGCTGTTCTTGTTGCTGTTGCCACTCAAAGGTATTTTGTACTTTTTGGTACTTAACACCTTTAAGTTCCGTGTTCGGACTTCGTTATTGGCGTCGTTGAGCCTGTTTAACTTTAGTGAGTTTGGTCTTATCGTTGGCGGGCTTGCCTTTAAAATGGGTTGGATGAGTAGCGACATTATGGTGGCGTTAGCAATCGCTGTTTCTATCTCTTTCGTTTTGGCAGCACCAATCAACCGTCACGGTCATGCACTGTATCAACGCTCTGGTCGTTGGCTACGCGAACATGCAGCAGAAAAGCTAAATACCCGCGATCAGTTAATCAACCCAGGTCACGCCCAAGTGCTTATTCTGGGGATGGGTCGCATCGGTACAGGCGCATATGATGAGCTGCGTAAACGCTACGGAAAAATCAGTTTGGGTATCGAAGTGCGCGATGATGCCGCCCATCAACACAAAGCTCATGGTCGCAACGTCATTGCCGGCGATGCCACTGACCCGGACTTTTGGGAACGCATCCTAGATACCGCTAACGTCAAACTGGTGCTGCTGGCCATGCCTCACCACCAAGGAAATCAAATTGCACTCGAACAATTGCGGCGCAGAAACTTTCAAGGACAGATTGCCGCGATCGCAGAATATCCAGATCAGCTTGATGCGCTGATTGAAAACGGGGTTGATGCTGCCTTCAACATCTACAACGAGGCAGGTAGTGGTTTCGCCCGCCATGTCTGCGAGCAACTACAACCCACCTTTAGCAAACCATAAGCAAAACTAAGGCAGCGAAATCGCTGCCTTTTTCATGTCTATCGTACAAAAAACAACCGCAGTTAAAAATCATTCACCAAATATCGTTAATAAATAGACAAATTTTAACACAGAGGCACTTTGTTCATTTTTTTAATTAGTGGTGGTTGATTTTTTTAAGCAAAATGGCAAATTGAACTCAACAGATTAAATTTATTTTAAAGGGAAGTTGTATGTGTTCGATTTTCGGTATTTTAGACATCAAGAGTGACGCAGAAGCGCTACGCCCAGTTGCGCTAGAAATGTCTAAAAAGCTTCGCCACCGTGGTCCAGATTGGTCTGGTATTTACTCTTCTGAGAAAGCAATCCTTGCTCACGAGCGTCTGGCGATCGTTGGCCTGAACAGCGGTGCTCAACCTCTTTACAGTCCAGATAAAAAACACATCCTTGCAGTTAACGGCGAAATCTATAACCACAAAGAGATTCGTGCTCGTTACGAGGGCAAGTACGACTTCCAAACAGATTCTGACTGTGAAGTAATCCTAGCCTTATACCAAGATATGGGTGCAGATCTACTTGAAGAGCTAAACGGCATCTTTGCTTTTGTTCTCTATGATGAAGAAAAAGATCAATACCTAGTTGGCCGCGACCACATCGGTATCATTCCACTGTACCAGGGCCATGACGAGCACGGTAACTACTACATCGCTTCAGAAATGAAAGCGTTGGTTCCTGTTTGTAAGACGGTCAGCGAGTTTCCACCGGGCAGTTACTACAGTTCAACAGATTCAGAGCCACAACGTTACTACATCCGTGACTGGAACGAGTATGCGGCGGTTCAAGGAAACTCAACCAGCAAAGAAGAGCTGACTGAAGCGCTAGAAGCTGCAGTAAAACGTCAGCTGATGACTGACGTACCTTACGGCGTATTGCTTTCTGGTGGTCTGGACTCTTCTATCACTTCTGCGGTTGCTAAGCGCTTCGCGGCGATGCGTATCGAAGACGATGAGAAATCCGCAGCCTGGTGGCCTCAGCTACACTCATTTGCTGTTGGCTTAGAAGGCGCGCCCGATCTTAAAGCCGCTCGTGAAGTCGCCGAGCAGATTGGTACCGTCCATCACGAGATGACCTACACCATTCAAGAAGGCCTAGATGCAATTCGTGACGTTATTTACCACATTGAAACTTACGACGTAACCACGATTCGTGCCTCGACTCCTATGTTCCTGATGGGTCGTAAGATTAAAGCTATGGGCATCAAGATGGTACTCTCTGGCGAAGGTGCAGATGAGATTTTTGGTGGTTACCTATACTTCCACAAAGCACCGAACGCGAAAGAGTTCCATGAAGAGACGGTACGTAAGCTACTTGCACTGAACATGTTTGACTGTGCTCGTGCCAACAAATCTCTTGCTGCATGGGGCGTTGAGGGTCGTGTACCTTTCCTAGACAAAGAGTTTATCGATGTCGCAATGCGCCTTAATCCAGAAGACAAGATGTGTGGCAACGGTAAGATGGAAAAACACATACTGCGTGAGTGTTTCGAACATTACCTACCAGAATCTATCGCATGGCGCCAGAAAGAGCAGTTCTCTGACGGTGTTGGTTACAGCTGGATTGATACACTAAAAGAAGTCGCAGAAGCGAAGGTGACAGACCAACAGATGGAGACGGCGGCATATCGTTTCCCATACAACACGCCAACGACTAAAGAAGGCTATGTATACCGCGAAATCTTTGAAGAACTATTTCCACTACCATCGGCAGCTGAGTGTGTACCTGGCGGGCCTTCTGTAGCATGTTCTTCAGCGAAAGCGATTGAATGGGATGAGTCATTCAAGAACATGGCCGACCCATCAGGTCGTGCGGTACAGAGTGTTCATAACGACGCTTACTAAACAACCATTCATTTGACAAAAGGCGCCTAATCAGGTGCCTTTTTTATTGCTTTCAGAACTATCCATCTAAGCCAGTGATGGCTGTAACATCTTCGAAAAGCCATCTCAGTTTTGCAAACTAAGTTTGTAGCACGATCCAACCCCTCTGCTTACCTAAACTTTATCCATTAATTTCAATTAGTTATATATAGAAAGCCACATATTTTGCTTTCATCTACTATTTGCAGATGATCAGACTAAGGAGTATATGTAGTTAAAAATAAAAATCTGTAATATCTGAAATTAGTAAAACTTATGACAAACCAACATCAACAATTTTTTGGCCACCCTCGCGGTCTGTTCCTACTATTTGGCACTGAGCTTTGGGAGCGTTTTTCTTATTACGCGATGCGCGCAATCCTAGTGCTTTACCTAACCGACACAACCCTCAACGGCGGTCTGGGCTGGTCGACTAAAGATGCTCTGGATCTCTACGGCATCTATACTGGACTTGTCTACATCACACCTATGATCGGTGGCTACCTGGCTGACAACTTCCTCGGACAGCGTCGCTCTATTCTGATTGGTGGTGCGTTAATGGCAATTGGTCAGTTCACTCTGGCTCTGCCTGCCGACATGATCGGTATGAGCGTTACTCACAGTTTTTATCTTGGTCTGGCACTGCTTATCGTAGGTAACGGGCTGTTCAAGCCAAATATTTCAACTATGGTTGGTGACCTTTATCAAGAAGGTGATAACCGTCGCGATGGTGCCTTCACTATATTTTACATGGGGATCAATATTGGCGCGCTGCTGGCAGGTGTCATCTCTGGCTCTGTCACCAACGAGTTTGGCTGGAAAGCCGGCTTTATGGTCGCAGGTCTGGGTATGATTATCAGCTTGATCATGCAAATGACTCTAGCAAAATCCTGGCTGGGTGACATTGGTGTGGTTCCTGCTGCTGCTCGTGACCTCGAGAAGAAAAAATCGGCACAAAAACAACCTCTGACTAAACAAGAAGTTGATCGCCTAAAAGTTATCTTGGTTATGGGACTGTTTGTCATCGTTTTCTGGGCAGGTTTCGAACAAGCTGGCGGCCTGATGAACATCTACACTCAGCAGTACACCGACCGTATGATCGGTAGCTTTGAAGTACCAGCGGCCTGGTTCCAGTCACTGAACCCGTTCTTCATCATTACTCTGGCACCTGTACTAGCAGCCCTATGGGTGAAACTTGGTCCTAAAGAGCCAAACTCTCCGGTTAAATTTGCCCTTGCTCTGTTCTTCCTTGCTTTAGGCTTCCTATGTATGGTGGGCGCAGTTATGGAACAAGGCGGAGACACAGCAGTAAAAACCTCGATGTTGTGGCTCGTTGGCGCCTTCTTCTTCCACACGCTAGGCGAGCTTTGCCTGTCTCCTATTGGTCTGTCGATGGTAACTAAACTGGCTCCTCTTCGTTTGGCTTCCCTTATGATGGGTGCATGGTTTGGCTTCAACGCCATCGCGAACTACGTAGCGGGATTGATTGGCTCACACGTCGGCGAGCTGGGCGCAATGCCTATTTTTGGTGGTATTGCCATCGCTGCAACCATTTCTGGTGTGATTCTACTTATGTTCTCTAACAAACTGGTTCGCTGGATGCATGGCGCTGAAACACCAATCAGTAATGCAGAACAAGTGGAACAACAGCAAGCCCAGGTTGCTTAATCCCAACTCGACTCTGTTATAAAAACGCCCGGGCAAATGGCCGGGCGTTTGTCCCTTTTCTCAGGGAAGAGGAACTAGTTCACGCTAGTAATGCGACTCACTCTATCACCCGTTGCAGAGACTGAACGGATAAACACCTCTCCTTCTACAGCCGGACGAGCGTCGTCAGCATAAGTCAGCCAGTTTTCACCATCGAATGAGTATTGCAACTCAACGCCTGGGAACTGAACGTTCATTGTTAATTGACCATTTTCAACTTTCGCCCCCGGCACTGGTAGACGGTAGTCAATACCTGACTTTTCTAACTTCGCCAGCTCACGTTGACCAAGCACGTTAGCAAAACGGTTGTAATCTTGGTTGAGTGCCGCTTTGTTGACCAGATTAGAGTTCTGCGAATACTCAATACCAAGCTGATAGTCATTCTCCCAATCAGCTCGATGCCAAGCACGCTCTGCCGCTGCCAGAACGCGAGGGAAGACCATGTACTCATACTGCTCGTCGTTACGCACTGTCTCAGACCAAAGCTGTGCTGATAAGCCGTAGAATGGTTTCGCTTCGATCTCACCTTTACCAGTGAAGCCATTACCGTCACGATCTAGCGACGTTTCAGCATTCTGTGGCATGTTTTCTGGTGCAAAACCAAACATCTTACGTGTATCCGTTGCTCGAGTAGCCCAGTAGTAACCACGCTCCTTAGGGTCGGCTTCGTAAGGCATATCCATGTAGACGTAGTCTGGGTTCGACACTATCACGTCATACCCCTTCTGTGACCATTCGTACACCGACGATGTCCCGCCCCAGTATAAAACGTCCCAGAAGTTGACACGTGTGTTCTCGGTCGCGAACGCCTTTTCACCTTCGCTGTATTTCAAACCATCTTGCCAAGCTTGGAAGTTGGCAATACCCTTCTCAGCCACAATCTTAGATACTTGCTCAGCAAAATGACTTGGTAGGTGACCAAAGTCACTCACTGTGCCGTCAGCAATTAATGTCTGACATTTTGGAGACTGTGCAAATGGCTTATCTTGTTCAGAGAGGTCAATCGTCCCTTTCCAGCTTACCTTGTCTTGCGCATCAGCGTCTTGGAAACCCGCACCCAGCTTGATGTTCTTCGCTTCATCGCCACCGAAGTGCCATGTTGTTAACGGAGCGCCTGCTTCTGCGTGCATAGCAGCGACTTCAGAAATCACTTTGTCGACAAAGCGAGTCGACGACTCCATACATGGGTTGATAAAGCTTTGCTTGTTGTAGAACTGAACCGTCGTAACATTCGATTGGTCCTCTGGGTCCATCAAACGGTATTCATTAGCTTGCGCTTCTTTACCTTCTGCCATTAAACGGTCGTAACGAGCTTCCATTGAAACAACAGCTGCACGGGCGTGTGCTGGCATATCGATTTCAGGAATGACTTCGATGTTACGCGCTTTGGCATATTTTAAGATTTCCACATAGTCTGCTTTGCTAAAGTAGCCGGAACCAAAGTTGTCTGTTGTCGGACCTGAGCCAAGCTGAGGCAGTAAACAGCTTTTCTCTTCAACATCGAAACAACGGTTAGCACCGACTTCTGTCAGCTCAGGCAGACCCGGGATTTCAATACGCCAACCTTCATCATCGGTAAGGTGAAGGTGCAGTTTATTCATCTTGTACGCGGCCATCTGGTCTAACGTTGCAAGAATGGCGTCTTTTGAATGGAAGTTACGAGCGACATCGACCATGACACCGCGGTAGTCAAAACGAGGGGCATCTTTAATGGTGAGTTGTGGTAGAGAATCAGCATTTTGACTATCTATCAGGCCAAAGATAGATTGTACTGCGTAGAAAGCACCTGCTTGGTCAAATGCTTTAATCGCAATACCATCGCCTTTGATGCTCATTTCATAAGCACCAGATTTAGCGAGTTCCCCTGTGAAGTCTGCTGGAACAAGGGTGATGCTTACAGTAAGCTCACCAGCAACATCCACACCTACCACTTCGCCACGTGCTTGAATTGCTGCAAATTGTGCTGCATCAAACACCTCTGCCGGCAAGGCAATACCACCAGCGATGTTGACTCTACCCTCACCCGCCTCAACTGACATTGGCGTAGGTAGCAAGGTAGTTGATACATCCTGTTTTGCTAGGTCTTGGTTTTTCTCGAAGCGAGACACTGCGCTCGCGAATACATTGTTGTCATCAGGGGTGCGTTTTAGGTTATTTCCCTCAAGGCCCGTGACGAAAGAGGCAACGTCTTCTGTATTAAGAGAAGCAATCATCTTAGGCTCTGCGTTTGGCGCAGTCACGAAAGCACCTGGCATGAAATCGGTTTCAAACAGCGTCCAGTACTCTCCAATCAGAGGCAGGACAACTTCCTCGCCTGCAGCGAAACCATCAAACTTATCGGTGGGTTCCAACTTGTGTAGGTCACCGGTTACCCGAGAAATTTTGAACTGATCGTTATCGACGTCCAAAATCAAACGAATGCTGTGGAAGTAGATCGCCCAATCTTTCGAGTCAATGGCTTCTCCCTGATTGACTAAGGTCATGTTGACCTGGTTGCAAGAAGCCCACTCAGCACCTAACTCCTGGCAAGCCAAACCTTCATTCGCGCCATGATTAGTGACAACCTGATATTGGACATCAAGATTCTCTGCCAAAGCATTGACGACAGTTTGCTCTGTTGACTGGAAAGAAGCGCACCCGGCTAATGTAGCGAATACAGAAGTTGCAATGAGACTGTGTTTAAACATCTTACTTACCCTTAAACGTTGAACGAAGCCCGAAACAATAGGCGTCAAAATCAAGATGGCTTAAACATAGCACGAGTTATTTTGTGTCGTAAAATTAATAATTACTAAAAGTGATCACTCTCAAAATTTACATTTCATCACTCAAACTAAGTCAATTAAAACATGAACTTAATAAGCTCGTTAAATTTGGCAGACTTATTTTGACGAGATTACTGAGAACAAAGTCACACCTTTGCCCGCTAATCTAGCGAAATGTTGATTAACGATCACACGATCGATTCTGTTGACATAAAATCAAAAGACTAAAGTGGTGTGCAAATGTGATATTAGCCTCAATTTTTGCTCCGTCAAACCTCGTTGAATTCAAGTAATCGACGTTTTTTACACAGTAGAAGGATACCTTATGCGCCAACTCTTACTCAGCGCCTTGCTGCTCCTAACCGCTCAAGTCGCTGCAGAACCCCTCTACTGGCAAGTTGAGAAAGGCAAGCTTAAGTACATTATCGTCGGCTCAGTTCATGTCGGCGATGAATCGATGTATCCATTGCCAAAGCGTCTGTTTGACGAGCTAGAGAATAGCCAAGGACTGATCGTTGAAACCGACACTCGTAAAAAGGGTGATCTGGTCTATCCAACCACTCGCCTATCGAGCCGCGACGTCCTCACCACTCAGCAGCAGAAAGAGTTATTGGGCTTAGCTAACTTGCTCGAAATAAATGGTAGTGACTTGCTAAACACACCGCCTTGGGCTGCCGCTCTGGCTATTCAAATGAAGCAAATAGAGTACCTGGGCTACTCAGCCGCAAACGGTGTGGACGTTCGATTAATGGTAAAAGCGGATCTTTTGCAAGTGCCGACTCTAAGCTTAGAGTCAATGCAGTTCCAAATCGACCTTCTTACTGGCCAACCTATGGGTGGAAAAGAGATGTTAGTCAGCGTACTCGAAGAGTTTGACCACTCAGAAAATGCGCTGCGTTGTTTGATTACCAGTTGGAATAACGGAGACATCGACAAACTCAACGAGTTTGCACAGTTAACCTCTATGTCGGAAGAGTTTGAGTACGCTTTCTTGACGGCGCGCAATCTCGACTGGGCGCAAAAACTCGCCGCCCCCGAATGGCTGCCCAAACGACAAGGCCAATATCTCGTTGTTGTCGGTACCTTACATCTTCTCGGAGAGCAAAGCTTACTCAAGATGCTTGAAAGAGAAGGGTTTACCATCAAGCAGCTGTCTCAAAGCCAACCAACGGGTTGTGAGTTTAAGTACTAACGTAAAGCGCACTCACCGATCAACTGGATCAGAAAAGAACCAAAGCCTGCTATTGAAGTAGGCCTTCTAAAAGTGGTCAGTGAAGAGGCATACTTTGAACATCAGCCGAACCCACGATGGTTCGAATCTGTGACCAAAACGCAAAAAGCCGTAGCATTACTGCTACGGCTCTTCTAAATGTGGTCGGTGAAGAGACATACTTTGAATATCAGGCGAACCCCAAGATGGTTCGAACCTATATCTCTAGATGCGAAAAAGGCTCTGCATTTCTGCAGAGCCTTTTTCTAAATGTGGTCGGTGAAGAGGGATTCGAACCCCCGACCCTCTGGTCCCAAACCAGATGCGCTACCAAGCTGCGCTATTCACCGATAATTCTTGGTTGTTGTGAACGCGTTTCTAGAGGGTCACCCTCTGGTCCGCTGTTCTTAAACCCGGAGATGCGCTACCAAGTTGCGCTATTCACCGAGATTTATTTTCGAGCTCATTGCCCGTCAACGAGGTGGTATATTACGGATTCTAAATGTGAACGCAAGCCATTTACGTAACTTTTTCTCACTTTCGGCTCATTTGACTAAAACATCATCGACGGGCGACAAAGTGTGAGCAAAAACACACCAACCAATACAAATGCGCAACCTATTCACAACAATTGATCCAGATCAGTGTTGCATATTTAACCGCAGTTTACCTTAATCCCTGTCATCTCATTTTGTCTCGATGGAGGAACTATGGACTTTTGGCTTGATCTCCTATTTGGTAATGCGGTAGGTCTGTCTTCGATGATTGTGATCTTTGGCGCCTTAGGTCTTATGCTGTTCTATGGCGGTTTCATTATCTACAAAGTGACGAACGACAAATCTCCTCACTAGAATCGCTTAGCCCTATTCGCTATGCACCGAAGCAGATTGCTTGTCTGCTTCGGTTTTTTATTTCTAGCTTGATCACACTCTTACCCTAATGGGTATAATATCGATATTGTTTCCCCAGTTTGAGATGTCGCTATGTCTCACGATGACGACTTCGCTCTGTTTCAGCAGATGATGGGCGATGTAAAACCCCTCGCACAAGATACAGCAGAGCACAAAAAGCAGCATCAAGTGACGGATGCCCAACTTGCGAAGCGCGAAGCCGCGATTTGGCTAACGGAAGATGACCCGGAATATCTCTCTATCGACCACGCACCAATGCTTAAGCCAGAAGATATGATTGAGTTTAAGCGAGATGGGGTACAAGAGGGAGTCTATCGTAAGTTACGCCTTGGTAAGTATCCCATTCAAGCTCGCTTAGATCTGCATAGAAGAACGCTAAAAGAAGCGCGCGATGAAGTGATCAAATTTCTCAAGCAGTGCATCCAAATGGATATTCGTACTGTGGTGATCGTGCACGGACGTGGTGAGCGCTCAAATCCACCAGCATTGATGAAAAGCTACGTTGCTCAGTGGTTACAGCAAATTCGTGATGTGCAATGCGTACATAGCGCGCAACGCTTTCACGGTGGTACCGGGGCTGTTTATGTCATGCTGCGTAAAAGCGCCGAGAAAAAGCTTGAAACCCGCGAACGCCACCAAAAGCGCTTGGGGTAAATTGTCCTCCAGTGTTACACTTAATACTTGCAGCCAATACGGCTGCTTTTTGTTTTTAACGCCGTTGTGAAACGTAACTAAGGTAGCCAAACTATGTCACAAGATTCCGCTAAACGCTTAAATAAGTTCATCAGTGAAACCGGCTTTTGCTCGCGCCGAGAGGCAGACCGTTTAATCGAACAAGGCCGAGTAACCATTAATGGTAAAGTTCCAGAAATGGGAACAAAAGTTCAATTGGGCGACGATGTTCGTGTTGACGACAAACCCATTGCAGCGGCGAGTGACAAGCCTATTTACATCGCATTAAACAAGCCAACCGGAATCACCTGTACCACAGAGCGCGATATCCCAGGCAACATAGTCGACTTCGTCGGCCACAAAAAACGCATCTTCCCGATTGGCCGTTTAGATAAACCGTCTGATGGACTTATTTTCCTGACCAACGATGGCGATATCGTCAACAAGATCCTTCGAGCGGGTAATAACCACGAAAAAGAATATGTAGTACGGGTTGATAAACCTATCACCGACAGTTTTATTAAACAGATGTCTTCAGGCGTAAACATCCTCGACACCGTTACCCTGCCGTGCAAAGTAGAAAAAGAGACAAAATATTCGTTTCGAATTGTGCTGACTCAGGGCTTAAACCGTCAAATCCGCCGTATGTGCGAGGCTCTCGGCTATGAAGTATTTAAACTTCGTCGTGTGCGTATTATGAACATCTCGCTTGATGGTATTCCTAACGGTCAATGGCGCTACCTAACAGACGAAGAAGTGGCTGAGATTGTGGCGATGTGTGAAGACTCAAGCGGCACAGAAGAAGCATCAAAATTGGATGCGAAAGGTCAACGTATCCGCCGTGCGACTGATGCCAAGCTATTTGATAGTCGCGAAGAAAATCAGCAATCAACAGCTCGCCGCAATCAAAAACAGCGTACCTTTAAAGGCCGTAACGCCGACGAATTCCGTCACGCCCCAAATTCTAAAAAGGGCCGCAACGGAGATAAACACAATGAGTCGAAAGGTAAGCCTGCTAAAGGGAAAACCTTCTATAAGCCGGCTGCAGATAAAACGCAGCGACCCGCAAAACCTAAAGGCGGAACGTTGAGTTTAAAGAAATAAGCGAGAAGCGAGAAGCGAGAAGCGAGAAGCGAGAAGCGAGAAGCGAGAAGCGAGAAGCGAGAAGCGAGAAGCGAG